>VBOL01000160.1 GCA_005887945.1 Nitrospirota bacterium | reverse complement strand
GGAAATTCAATTGCCGCACGTCTAGAACAACAGGAGAACACCCCGCAGGATGCTCAAAAGGAGGTCCAGCAAGGCCGCAGCGAGCGAAGGGGCGAAGGAGTACGCTTCGGTACGTTGAGCCGCTGAGCGAAGCGAGAACGCCGCTTGGTGAAAGGTGCGTCTCAGCGCGCCGGGGTTGGGCGGGTGAGAAGAGCGATTGTTCGCATCCTGCTAGTGGCGTATGTCGGGAGAGTCGAATACACGAGAATTGTTGGGCGCACCCAGGTGGTGATGTCCGGTAACCGGAGGTAGAGCAGTGGCAAAGTATCGCGGTCCCGTCTGTCGGTTGTGTCGGCGAGAGGGTGAGAAGTTGTTTCTGAAAGGCTCGCGCTGTATGACAGAAAAATGCGCCATCGAGCGACGGAGTTATCCTCCCGGACAGCATGGGCAAAAACGCCCGAGGAATTCAGAATACAGCACCCAGCTAAGAGAAAAGCAGAAGCTGCGCAGAATTTACGGTCTGATGGAGTGCCAGTTCCGTGGTGTGTTTGAGCGTGCGGAACGCCAGTCCGGTATTACCGGCGAGGTGCTCTTGCGGCTGTTGGAGTGCCGGTTGGATAATGTGGCCTACCGATTAGGGTTCGGCGCCTCGCGGAAAGAAGCCAGACAGCTGGTGAGCCACGGGCATCTGACCATGAATGGTCGAAAAATCAATGTGCCTGGTGCGCAGGTCAAGGCGGGCGATATCATCAGCGTTCGGGAGCGAAGTCGCACATTGATCTCGATCCAGGCCGCCTTAGAGTCTGTTGATGGGCGAGGCATTCCAGAGTGGTTGGAGCTGGACAAGACGGCCTTTAAGGGCACGGTACGAGCGTTGCCGTCGAAAGACCAGATTTCGCTGCCGGTGAATGAGCAGATGGTGGTGGAGTTGTATTCCAGGTAGATGCGGAATTGGGAGAGGGGGGTCGCCCTTTGCGGCGAACTGGTGCCGTTCAGTGGCTGGCTACTCGATGAGATGAAGGGGGAGTCATGATTAAAGCGATGAAAGACTTTCAGATCCCGATGCGGGTGGAAGTTGACAAAGATACGCATACCCAAACGTTCTGCAGATTTACGACTGAGGCCTATGAACGTGGGTTTGGAACGACGGTCGGCAATGCGTTACGGCGTGTGCTGTTGTCGTCGCTAACGGGTGCGGCAGTGACCACGGTGAAGATCGAAGGGGTCCTGCACGAGTTCTCCACGATTCCTGGTATCACGGAGGATGTGACCTCCATTATTTTGAACGTCAAAGGACTGCGGCTTGCCGTCCATACCGATAAGCCGAAGACGCTCCGTCTCAAGAAGAAGGGACCCGGTGAAGCGAAGGGGTCTGACATCATTCATGATGCGGACGTGACCATCCTGACCCCGAATCTCCATATTGCGACGTTGGACAAGGATGCCTCGTTCGATATGGAAATGACGGTGAAGCACGGGCGGGGCTACGTGCCTGCCGAGCGAAATAAGGAAGAGGGGCTGCCGATAGGTGTGATCGCAATCGATTCGGTGTTTTCGCCCATCAAGCGCGTGAACTTTCATGTGGAGAATGCCCGCGTCGGTCGCATGACCGATTATGATAAGTTGACCTTGGAAATTTGGACGGATGGGACCATCTCGCCTCGGGATGCCTTGTCCACGGCGGCCGGCATTCTGCGCGATCACATTGATATCTTTATCAATCCCGATGAGCGGGTCGAAGGGCGTGCCGATCTTGGGAGCGATGAGGCGCAACGTGAGGTCAATAAGCATCTGTTCCGTAGCGTGAACGAGTTGGAGCTGTCGGTCCGTGCCGCAAACTGCTTGAAGAATGCGAACATCAAGACCATCGCCGACTTAGTTCAGAAGACCGAAGGGGAGATGCTGAGGACGAAGAATTTCGGTAAGAAATCGCTCAACGAAATTAAAGAAATCTTGACGGAAATGGGCCTGGGTCTCGGTGTGAAGCTGGATGCTGTGCAACAGAACAGCGGTAGTCCGAAGAGCGAGTAACGAAACAAGAGGGAACCCGTGCGTCATAGAAAAAAAGGCAGACAGCTCGGACGACAGACCAAACATCGGTGGGCCCTGTTTCGAAGTCTCGTGACCTCGCTGCTCGAACATGAGCGCATCGAGACGACTGAGACCAAGGCAAAGGAAATTCGAGGGTTCACGGATCGGATGATTACGCTCGGCAAGGAGGGGACATTGCCGGCTCGGCGGCAGGCCCTTGCGTTTATCCGAAGCAAGGACGTCGTTTCAAAATTATTCAGCGACGTGGCGGTTCGATTCAAAGACCGTCCCGGTGGCTATACGAGGATGGTGAAGACGAGACGGCGGGTCGGCGATGCCGCGAAGCTTGTCGCGATCGAACTCGTCACGCGGCCGGATACTGCGCCTGCAAAGAAACAAATACCGACTACATCAACTCCCGCGAATCCCGCTACCGGCTAGGGCTCCTATCAACGGGATCTAGTTGCGGGTGCGACGCCACGTTATCAATTCGACGATTCTCCCATCTCGTTCACTCATCTCTACCGAGTAGACCATGCCGAGGTTCTGGCATAAGTTTACTTGGTTTTGAGCACATGCTACTATCGTGCCAGTCTCCTTCATGCTACTCAAAAGGAAGCAGGGACAAAGTGTGGCAACGCTGGGTACGGGGAGGTTTGTTAGCGCTCAGTGTGGTATTGGCCTGTTTTCTCGCATACCTGCTCGTGACCAATTCGACAATGGTTCCCACCCCGACGGCGGCGGCGCCAGGCTCCATGGACACAGCTGATGCCACGATCTCCCAGTTTACGTTCACCCAAACGAAGGGCGATACGGTTCAATGGCAGGTGCAGGCGCAAGAGGCTCGGCTCTTTGAACGGGATAGGCGGGCGATGCTCCAAGTCGTCGAAGTCACACTATTCGGCCGGCAGGGAAAGGAATTGACGGTGACCGGAGATGAAGGGACATTGAATACGGAGACGAAGAACTTTGTGCTCGCGAACCGATCAGAACCACTCGTGATTCACACCGAGAGTGGATACGTGATCTATACCAACCATCTGGCTTGGACTGATCAGACGAGAGAGATACGCACGCAAGATCCCGTCCGTATCGTTGGGCATGGATTAGAAGTGACGGGGCGTGGGTTGTTGGGACATCTGGACACCGAAGAATTTGAAGTACTTGAGGACGTACATGTGGATTTGGCTCCTGCTTCTTAATTTATTCCCGCTTGGGATGGCTTCATTGAGCGAATCGGCTGACGCAGCCATTCCGAAAGGTGGTGTTGAGCAAGCGGTAAGCACGACCATTACGGCCAAGAGGATGACCGTAAAAAATCAGGATAACCAAGCGGTGTTTGAGGGGGCGGTCGTACTGACACGTGGGTCATTGGTTGTCTATTCCGATCACATGGTGGTGATGTTTCGCGCGCAAGACCCACCCATGAGCGAGAACCAGAAAGGGTATGAGGCCGTCAAGGGCGCCGCGCCTTCGAAAGGGCCTGATGCTCTGCCGGCTGTGTCGAATCGTTCGGTCAACAAGATTGAAGCGACCGGACGAGTGAAAATCGAGAAGGATTCAGGGAGTGCGACCTGTGAGAAAGCTATCTACTACCATGATGGGGATAAGATCGTCCTGACGGGTGACCCGGTGGCCTGGGATAAGGGAACAAGGGTCAGTGGCAAACAAATCACGATGTTTTTGGCAGAGGATCGGAGTGTGGTGGAAGGAGGCTCGCATGTGCGGATCGAACCGGATGGGGGGGCGCCCAAGTGATCGAAACGGTTCAGGGGAATGCGCCGTCGACCGGCTCCCCGGTGAATGGGACAGAGAGTGTTGGTTTACGGGCGACGGGATTGGTGAAAAGTTTTCGCGCGCGCAAGGTCGTGAAAGGCGTGTCGATCGAAGTCCGCGCCGGGGAGGTCGTGGGTTTACTGGGACCCAATGGGGCTGGGAAGACCACCATTTTCGACATGATCGTTGGTCTGTGTCAGCCTGATGAAGGGGCGATCTCGCTCGATAAAGAGGTGATCACGGATCTACCAATGTACAGACGCGCGCGGAAAGGAATTGGATATCTTCCCCAAGAATCATCTGTATTTCGACTCTTGTCGGTTGAAGACAATATTCTGGCAATTCTTGAAATGCTGGACTACTCTCGGGCAGAGCGTCGCGACCGGGTCGATTCCCTTCTCAAGGAACTGGACCTCTGCCATATTCGAACGAGCATGGCGTATGCGTTGTCGGGTGGGGAACGGCGGCGGTTGGAAATTACTAGGGCACTCGCGACGAGCCCGTCATTCATGTTGCTCGACGAACCCTTTGCAGGGATCGACCCAATTGCCGTAGCCGACATCCAACAAATTATTACCCGATTGAAAGAAAAAGAGATCGGCATTTTGATCACCGATCACAATGTCCAGGAGACTCTCTCCATCACGGATCGGGCCTACATCATCAACGAAGGGTTGATTATTGAGGCCGGGTCTCCCGAATCCATCGTCAAGAGTGAGACGGCCAGGGCTGTCTACCTAGGGGAACGGTTCAAGCTATGATGCGTAAGGATCTGTGCGTATGAAGCTCAGGCTCGACCTTCGACTGAGTCAAAAGCTGATCATGACTCCCCAATTGCAGCAGGCAATTAAGCTGCTGCAATTGTCGCGACTCGAACTCCAGCAGAGCTTAACGCAGCATTTGATGGAAAACCCGCTCTTGGAGGATCTCCCCGCTGGGGCGGAGGACAGTGAGGCTACAAGTGCAGAGGAAAAGGCGGAAGATGCGGCGGCATCAGCGGACAGTGAGCCATCGAATGCGGAGGAGTCGACTCCGGAAGAACGGGATACACCGGATGAGGCCTCAGCGGCTGGCTGGGAAGAGTACTTTGGGAGCGATCGTCGGATCGGCGGATCCGAGTCGCAGTCGTCCTCGCAGGACGAGTTTCCTTCCTATGAACAAACCATGGCGAAAGCGACATCCTTGGAAGACCATCTCCTCTGGCAACTGTCGTTTTCCGGTTTATCCGATCGTGAAAAGGGGATCGGGCGCTTGATCATCGGTAACCTTGACGATGATGGGTACCTGCGCATGTCTCTCGCAGAGATGGTCGGAGGGACCGACTTCTCCGAGATAGATGCGGAGTCAGTCCTGAAGGATATTCAGAGCTTTGATCCGACTGGTGTAGCGGCACGAGACCTTGCGGAATGCCTGCTCTTACAAATCGGACATTTAGGGAAGAGTCCCATGGGATCATTAGGGGCTCGGCCCGGCGCCTTGAAGGGATCAATTGTTGAAGCCATTGTTCAGCACCATCTCAAAGACTTGGAGAAGAAACAGTATGCGAGGATCGCGAAAGCCTTAGATGTTACGGTAGAAGAGGTTTTTCAAGCGACCAAGGTCATCGAAGTGCTTGAGCCGAAGCCGGGACGACCGTTTACGAACACCCAGAACTATGTAATTGTCCCTGACGTGTTTGTCGTCAAGAATGAAGGGGAGTGGGTGGTTTTACTGAACGACGATGGACTGCCACGTATGCGGATCAGCCCGTACTATAAGCAATTGATGGGGGCAGGTGAGAGCGGGTCGGCGGAGACGAAGGCCTATCTGGACGAAAAGCTGCGGGCGGCGCAATGGGTCATTCGCAGCATTGAACAGCGGAATAAGACGATCGTAAAGGTGGTGTCGAGTATCGTGAAGTTTCAAGAGCAGTTCTTTGAAAAGGGCGTGCAGCACCTGAAGCCGTTGGTGCTCAAGCAGGTGGCTGAAGATATTGGTATGCATGAGTCGACAATCAGTCGTGTGACGGCGAACAAGTATATGTATTGCCCGCAGGGGATGCTGGAGCTGAAATTCTTCTTCAACGCTGGTCTGCAGCGAACGGACCAGCCCTCCGACATGATGTCGTCCGTGACGGTGAGAGAGATGATTCGGAAAATTGCTCACGCAGCAGGCTCTGATCGCGCGACGGCCGGTGGCCAAGTATCGGGCGGAAGAACATATTCCATCCGCCACTCAACGTAAGCGGTTCTTTTAGATCTTCCCTGTCCAGCTGCGCTCGTAGTTGGCTCTTATCTGGTGTCTCCCCCTGGTGTTATGGATGCTTAGAACCAACAAGCATAGTCGAGTGACAGAGTGGCCGAGGTTATTCAGCTTGAAAGGATGAATGCCTATGAAAATTACAGGACGACACCTCGTGATAACCCCGGCGCTCAGACAACATATTGAAAGTCGGTTTGAGCGGCTCGTGCGGTATGAAGTGACGCTGAGCCATCTGGAAGTGATCCTGGGTGTAAGCAAGCTTCAGCATAGTGCGGAGGTCGTCTGTACGATGCAAGGGCGACGGATTCAGGCAAAAGCTTCGACGCTGGAAATGTACGCGACGATCGACCAGCTCGTGGACCGCTTGGGCGCCCAGATACGAAAACACAAGGAACGCCAGGCTGATCATAAAGAACCGACAAAGAGGTCGGTGCGTAAGATTCCGCGTCCGGCTCTTCGTAAGGAGGAGGAAGAACTTGAAGTCATTCGTCCAGTCCGGGCTGTTCTGACTCTGGAGGACGCGAAGCGCCGGCTAGATCCTCTGCCTGGTTCGCTGGTCGTGTTCACCGCACTGTCTTCGGGAAAGTTACAAATTCTACAGCGTATCGATCGTGATCGAGTGGTTCTGATTGATCCGTAAGGGGCTGGCAGGCATGGCAGGGCTCAAGTTGGTTGTGATCAGCGGTCTTTCCGGCTCAGGGAAGTCGCATGCCCTCAAGTGTTTCGAAGACGTCGGGTATTTCTGTATCGACAATTTGCCTCCGGCCCTTCTCCCGACCTTTGTCGAGCTGTGTCATCAGCAGGGGGGCGAAATTAAAAATGTCGCGCTCGGTATCGATGTCAGGGAACGCGTGTTCTTTTCCGATCTCGTGGGGATTCTTGAGCGGGTTAAGGCACTTGGTCATGCGGTTGAGTTAATATTCCTTGAAGCTCGTGAAGAGGTGTTGGTTCGTCGATTCTCGGAGTCTCGGAGGCCCCATCCGCTCCTGCCGCATCTTCCGGTATTGGAAGGAGTGCGGTTTGAAAAGGAGCGTCTCGCTGATCTTCGGCGGCACGCCGACCGTATTATTGATACCTCAGATTTGACGGTGCATGAGTTGCGAGAGTTGTTGATCAGGCAGTTCAGGCAGGAGGGCGCGCGTCACCGGTTGACCATCTCGCTGGTGACATTCGGCTACAAGTTCGGCGTACCGTACGACATTGACCTCCTGTTCGACGTCCGGTTCTTGCGGAACCCGTTTTTCGTTCCTGACCTCAAACCATTGACTGGAGAAGACCCGCGGGTGCGGAGCTATGTGCTGACCGATCCTGACGCCGTCGCGCTCATTGGGCAGCTGGAAGGCCTTTTTAAATTCCTCATTCCTCTCTTCGAACGAGAACGCCGCAGCTATGTGAATGTTGGGATTGGCTGCACCGGCGGACGTCATCGGTCTGTGGCGATTGCCGGCCGACTCCAAGAAAGCTTTTCAG
>VBOL01000159.1 GCA_005887945.1 Nitrospirota bacterium | reverse complement strand
GCTCATCCCGTGGGTGAGCTTGTATGTTCTCTATCTTGACCGGAAGGCGATCTTCGCCTCAAGGGAGTGGAGCCCATGGCTTGGCTCCATGTTGATAGGGCTGGGGGCCTGGGGTTATTGGCGGGCAGATCCAGCAATCTTCGCTGCCGATCAGTTGTCGATGATGATCTTGGCGTTGGTCGTGATGTGCTGGGGTATCTTTGTGTCCTGCTTTGGGATTACGCCCTGTCGCAAAGTTTCGTTTGGGCTGCTCTTTCTCCTCTTTATGATTCCGCTTCCGTCTTTTCTGCTGGATGCCATCATTGGATTCCTCCAACGCAGTTCGGCTGAAGCCACCGACATACTGTTCTCGCTCCTTGGTGTTCCGGTTTTTCGGCAGGGGTTCCTGTTCAGTCTGTCGAATTTCACGGTCCATGTTGCCGAGGAATGCAGCGGCATCCGATCGGCCCTCTCCCTCTTCATTACCAGTCTGGTGGCCGGGCATTTCTTCCTTCGGTCCGCCTGGGGAAAGATGGGGCTGGTGGCGGTCGTCGTTCCGCTCGCAATCGTCAAAAATGCCTTCCGCATAGTCGGGCTGTCCCTCTTAGCCAATTACGTGGATCCGACTTTCATTACGAATAGCGCGTTGCATCGCAACGCGGGCATTCCTCTCTTTCTCCTCTCCCTTGTCGTGCTTCTTACTCTTGCCTGGCTGTTACGCAGATTTGAGAAAAAGTTCGGGTACTTCCCAGCTGAATGATCGTATACTATCGTAGCCTGGGGGGGAGCTGTAGCCACGGCCTATGCCAGTTTGATGGCAACCTGGGGAATGATGTCTTCACCGTACACTGGTGTCTATGCGATTGATCCGCTGCAGGATGATCGGTGGCCTGAGCTCATAGCGCGACATCCAAACGCCTCGGTGTTTCATACGCGTGGCTGGCTAGGCGCATTGCAGGCAACCTATGGGTATGCACCGGTTGCTTTTACGACCTCCGCTCCAAATGTACGTCTGACGAACGCCGTTCTATTTTGCGCCGTGCGCAGCTGGCTGACCGGTAGCCGGTTCGTCTCGCTGCCTTTTTCCGATCATTGCGAGCCACTCATTGAATGTGCCGAGCAGTTCGGGGCACTCTGTGTCCACGCCGAGGCGGAGAGAGCAAGGGAAAGGCGGAAATATGTGGAAATGCGTTCGGTGAACCCTTGCTTCGAATTCGACAAGAAGTTCGCACGCGCCAATACCTACACCCTGCATCGGCTGGATCTTCGCCCGAGTCTCGATGCCCTGCACAAAGGATTTCATAAGGATTGCATTCAGCGTAAGATCAGTCGCGCGGAGCGGGAATCCCTCACCTATGAAGCGGGCCGTAGCCCGCTGCTGCTCCAGCAATTGTACAGGTTGCTTCAGTTGACACGGTCGCGCCACCACCTGCCCCCACAACCGTTCGAATGGTTTCAGAATCTCGTGGCATGTATGGGGAAGGATGTCTCTATCAGAATCGCCTCCAATGGCAGCCAGCCCATCGCAGGCATCATGACGTTGGGGCGCGACGCCCATGCTGTTTTGGCGGGCCATCAAGGACGCGAAAGATGCCGGGATGGAAGAATTGGATCTGGGGCGTTCGGATCTCGATAATGCGGGTCTGATTACGTTCAAGGAGCGCTGGTCGGCAACGCCTGCAACCCTCACCACATGGCGCGCACCTGCTGTGAGCGCCTCCCCCTCTGGGCATCTCAAAGTTCGGCTGGCGAAGGAAGTGTGTGCACGCCTCCCTGACAGCGTGCTGACCTTGGCGGGGCGGTTTCTTTACCGGCATATTGGATAGGCAGTGTCATGTCACATCGAGATCTAGCAGGGTCGCATATTCCATTCGAGCTCCTAGTCGGCAAGATACTCGCGTGATTGTGCAGGTCTAGCATGGTGTTTCAGACATGGTTTTCAATAGCAGCTGGTTTCGTCGCGGCTATTGCCGGCGGTATGGCGTGCATCCTGTTTGCCAGGCGGCGAACGGGTTCCTCACACCGGAGTCTCGCAGTATTGCTGGGAACGACTGCCGTGTCTTACTTGGCCAATGCGGCAGGACTGCTCGATGAGCCCCACGCGCTGTGGTGGCGTGCGACCGCGATGGTCGCAGAGCTCGTTCAACCCACCGCGTTGCTCTACGTCGGACTGGCATTCCTGAACCCGCTTGAGCGGAGCAACGATACGTCCGCGCTGTGGCGGGCCCGCATCGTCGGGTGCGTGGGCTTGTTGCTGGCTGGCTTCGTGGCGACCGGCCAGGTCTTTCAGTGGAAGGTTTTTGAAGACGGCCGGGCAGCGATTGCTTTGATCACATGGGGACGCATCCCCTATGTCTTTATTGTGATCGGCATGGCTCTAGGGCTGGCGCAACTGGAGTTAGTCTTGCGCGCCAGTCACGAACCGGTCCGCCATAAGCTGAAATTCGTCGTGATTGGGTTAGGGGGGCTGGCCGGTTACCAAATCTATCAAGCCAGCCAGATGCTCCTGCTTCCGGTCTGGCAGGTCGAACATGTATTGGTTGGAAGTGTCGTGACGGCCATGGCGCTCTGTCTGACCGCCTACGGGTTGGGACGAACCCGCCTGCGGGAAGTTCTCGTCAATACCTATGTGTCCCAACAGGCGCTCTTCGGCTCAGTAACGTTCATCGTCATTGGGCTCTACCTGCTGGTAGTGGGGGCTGTCGGTGATTGGCTTCGGCAAACAAACCAGCCATTAGGGGTGGGGCTCAGTGTCGTCGTCGTATTCGGGACGCTTTCTCGCCCGGAACTTCTATCGATCCAAGTACGACTACCGCGCGCATTGGCTTCAGGTCACCGAGGCCTTTGAGCAGGCGGCGAGCAGAGAGGCGATCATGGATCGTCTGCTCGATCTTCTCATCAAGACGTTCCCCACCCCCGCGATTTCGATCTGGTCGTTGCGTGAAGCCGATCGTCGATTTTGCCAAATCCGTTCGATGACTACTGAGAAGGAACCGGTCCCATTGGAGCTTTCCCATCCTGTGATCGTGCAGCTCTTGAAAAAGGATGACCCGGTTTTGATCGAGGATGACTGGTCGAGGAACCCGGGATCTGGTTTCGGAGACGATACTTTGGCGGTCGCTAGGGTGGCACTCTGTTTCCCGATTCGCGCTCAGGGACGGCTCACGGCGTTTGTCGCGTTGGGGCGGCAACTCCGAGGTGAAGCCTATGGAACGGATGATTGCGATCTGCTCCGCGGAATATCCCATCACGTTGGCGCGTTGCTCTCTCATGCGGGTTTGGCAGAAGAGCGCCAGGCGTCGGCGGAACTGGATGCGCTGCATCGGTTCTCCGTGTTCTGTCTGCATGACCTGAAAAATCTCGCAGCGAGGCTGTCCTTGGTGGCTCAGAACGCCGAGAACCACGGCAAGGAACCCGCGTTCCAGGAGTCCGCAATGAGGACGGTGGCGGACACGGCTAAAAAGATGACGACTCTCATGAGTAAGCTCTCCCTGAAATCGTTCAAGCCCATGCCTGTGGAGACGCCGGAACCAATAGATATGTCGAATCTCATCGATGAAACGGTGGCGCCGATCAGGGGGGAAGGAAACATAGGGCTCTATGTTAGCGGTGAGCCTGTCCCGCCGGTTATGGCCGTTCGGGAGCACATTCACCAAGTGCTGCTGAATGTGGTACTGAATGCCAAGCAAGCCATCGGCCAGGATGGAACGATCTGCATCGCTACCGGACAACAAGACGGCTCGGTGGTCGTAACGGTTGAGGACACAGGGGTAGGCATTCCAGCGTCCAAGCTGAGCACCTTGTTCCGACCGTCTCAATCCAGCAGGCCTGGCGGCCTGGGCATCGGGCTGTATCAGTGCAAACAGATCGTGGAAGCGCATCAGGGAACGTTTCAGATGCGAAGCGAGGAAGGAAAGGGGACACAAGTGCGGATTGAGCTTCCCATTTATCGCCCTCCCGCGACTGAAGACGCAGACTCCATTGTTCGCTCAAACAGGTTACGTTAGTTCACGAGCCCTGTATGTCTGAAAAACTCATGAACACTCGAGCTGTTCTGCTGCTGGTCGATGACGATGCCGAGATTCGGGACCAAATGAAGTGGGCCCTCGAACCGGATTACCAGCTGCTGGAGGCCGCGGATCGTTCGACGGCGCTTGCGCATGTCCGGCACGCGATGCCGCGATTGGTCCTGCTTGATTTGGGATTGCCAGCCGATACCGACGGGGCTTCGGAAGGCTTGGCAATCTTGCGGGAAGCCCTTCATCTCAACCCGATGACCAAGGTGATCGTGATCACGGGCAATAGCGATCGCGCGAAGGCCGTCGCCGCCATCGAAAGCGGCGCCTACGACTTTATTGAGAAGCCTGTTCAGCTTGAGGTGCTCAAGATCGTGCTCCAGCGTGCAGCGTATCTCTCTAACTTGGAGCAAGAAAGTAGCCCACTGCTTGAGCGGGCTGGTCAACACGAATTTGAAGGGATCGTGGGGAGCAGTGCACCGATTCAGGACGTATTCGGCATGATTCGGCGTGTCGGCCCGTCTGATGTGTCAGTATTAATCACTGGGGAAAGCGGCACAGGGAAGGAGTTGGTGGCGCGAGCGATCCACCAGCAGAGCGCGCGAATGAGCGAGCCCTTCGTCGCCATCAACTGCGGAGCGATTCCAGAGACGCTGCTCGAGAGCGAGTTGTTCGGACATGAAAAAGGGGCCTTTACCGGAGCGACACAGCAACGAAAAGGGCGCATTGAAAGCGCGCAGGGCGGCACGCTGTTTCTGGATGAAATCGGAGACATCCCGTTGGGATTGCAAGTCAAGCTGTTGCGGTTCTTGCAAGATCACACGATACAACGACTGGGCGCAAAAGAAGCGCTGGCCGTCGACGCGCGGATTCTCGCAGCGACCAATGTCGATCTGAAGAAGGCGATCAATGAGGGGCGGTTCAGGGAAGACCTGTATTACCGGCTGTGCGTCGTCACGATTGCGGTGCCTGCTCTGAGTGAACGGGGTTCTGATGTCACACTGTTAGCCCGGACTTTCTTGACGAAGTTTGCGGAAGAGCAAAAAAAACCGTTAAAGGGCTTTACGCCTCAAGCGGTCGAAGCCATGACGTCGCACACGTGGCCTGGAAATGTCCGGGAATTGGAGAACAGGATCAAGCGAGCCGTTGTGATGGCGGAAGGAAAATACGTGACCCCCGCGAACTTGGAATTGAAAAGCCTCTCTTCAGCCAAAGAGGATGCATCCACACTCAGAGATTCACGTGACAGCCGTGAAAAGGATCTGGTGCGCCTCGCGATGGAGAAGGCCGAAGGAAATGTGTCCAGAGCGGCTGCGGAACTGGGGGTCAGCCGGCCCACGCTCTACCTATTACTTGCCCGTTACGGCTTAAAGAAGACGAAATCCGAGGATCAGAAAGAGAAGGCCTAGACCGTCGCAGTCAGATAACAGCCCCCTGAGAAACCCAGAGTCTGATCCGCTTGGTAGCCGTACCGGAGTCGCTTCCGTATCGACCTGACTCCGAACTCGAATCCAGCTGGCGGTGGCACCCGCGTTCCCGAGCCGTACCGTGGATGTTGCTCGGAGCAGGATTAGCCGGAATCGGTCTGTGGAGAAGGAAGTCGGTCCAAGTCTAACTCTTCTGCGTCAAGAAAGAGAGTGCCAGAAGCGGGGCCAGTCCTCTGGCAAGAGGACTGGCCCTTTGGTTTTTCCCGCCTCTATTATCTATCATCCGATTTACGAAAGCCTGCCAGAATGACCCGCCCAGAAGGGCGGGGGTTCTTTACATGATTTACAGTGAGAGTCTCGCAACAGATTGATGTTATTAGTATTATTCCTACAGGACATCGTAGTTAGTAGTGTAAAAGGTCTCGCAAATCTGTAAAGCGAATTTACAGAGGAATGATGATGTAACTTATTGAAAAGTATATATTTCAATCGATTAACGTAGGATATTGACCTATCACCTGTAAAATTCTCTGA
>VBOL01000156.1 GCA_005887945.1 Nitrospirota bacterium | reverse complement strand
GGAACAAGTTCACGATCCCCAACATGCCCGAGGGATCGAAGCGCCACAATCTTCGGGCCGGGAAGCGGATCAGCCGTCAAGCTGGTTAGCAGGGAGATCGCACCGGGAGCGTTGGCCTTGGTCGCCTTCCCAAGGGCATAGGCCGCAGAAGCACGCATCGCCATATCGTTCTGTTGGGCCAGCGATCGTGCGGTGGCGGCCACCGTCGAGTAGGGCTGGCCAAGCTGGAGCAACGCGGCAATCGCTGAGGCACGCACCGTAAAGTTGCCGTCACTAAGGGCCCGATTCAGTGCCGGCACCGATTCCGATCCCCCCAGCTCTGCCAGGCCCCCCGCCGCAGATTCGCGGACGGCTGGCACAGGATCTTTCAGCAATTGCTCAATCTGTGGCCGCGCCTCTTTTTGCCTGAGATGACCCAGCCCCCTGGCCGCAGTTCCACGAACAGAGGGCTGCTTGTTGGTCAACGCTTCCATCATGATGGAGGCGCCACGCTGGTCTTTCAATTCGGCCATCATGCGAATCGCGTCGGCTCGATCCTCAGGATTCAGCGACCCTGCGGCCTGCTGCAATTCGGTCCAGACCTCATTCTTGCCGAGCCTGATCAGCGCACCATACGCCGCAATACGAACCGTGGTGAGCTCGTCCTTGGTAGCCGATTCGACTAACGACATGACTCCTGGATCTCCCGTTCGGCCGAGCGCTTTCACCACGCGCGCCTTCACCAACCCTGCTTGATCATCAATCGCCGCACGCAATTTCATCGATTTCCGCCCCGCCTCGGATCGACCGAGCCCCTCGACGGCGAGAGCACGGACTGGTCCAGATCCATCGCTCAAACCATCCTCAAAATAGGGGACGGCATCGTCAGAATCCACCTCTTTGAGCGCCGTGTAGGCCGCCCCGCGCATTTGTTCACGCATGTCCTTCACCATGATGATGATGAACCCCAGCGCCACCTCTTGAAGGAGAGACACATCATCTTGCTTGAGCGCGAATTCCAGCTTATCGTACTCGCCGAGTGCGTCCTTGGGGTTACCCAGTTTGAGGAAGGAGCGGATCTTAAGCCGGCGAACGTCTGGAGCGACACCCTGTTCCTTCTCCAGCTTGGCCAACTGCTCAAGCACCTGTTCGTACTGTTGCTTGTCGAACGCCTCTTGCACATCTTTGGGGACAGATGAGATCCCGGCAGCCAGCAGCAACTGGCCCGCTCCACTCCACAGATAGAACAAGGCAACCGCAACTGCGGCCAGCAAATTCCAACGACACAAACGCCTGTGCATGATCAGTTCACTCATCGTCTCCCTACCCTCGTCCTTGCGGCACAGGCACCGTCATGCGTTTTTTGTATCCCTGTGGCTCCTCAAAATAATAGGCCGGCTGAGGCGACAGTCTGAACCGTTCATACTCAAACGACCACTCCCGATCCCGGCTGACGAGCTTCAACACCACTCCTGTATCCAGATCCACCCATTCGTAGAACCGCTCGACTCGGCCATGATGGTCTGTCTGCACTTCGAAGAGTTGGGTTGTACGACCAGCCGTCGTCGCGTCGCCAACCAGGAGTCGGTCCCGCTCCCCCGGTAAGGCGGGGAGAATCGGAAGCAGATCATCGGGGTCCAGCCCTGTCACCAACAGTTCCTTCTGTTGCGCCAGGAGATACCAGGTCTCCGATTTATCCAGCCGGATGATTTCGATTGCCGCATATCCACGCTCGGTTCGAATGGCATACTTGTACTCCAGCCGCAAACGGTCTCCCTTCGCAAATACTTGCGCATGGTATTGCCGCCCCTTGACGGTCTTGACCAGCGAACCGGAGAACTCCACCGAGGGAATGGCTCCGTCATCAGCTGCCGCATAGCACGGCATCACTTCCTGCCCCACCCACAGGACAAGCCCGAGGCAGAGCCCCCACCTGCAGGTCTTCTCACCCAGGGGAATGGACATGGGCGCTCAGTGTTGATACTCGACGAGTGGCTGGATTTCGACTGAGTACCCCAGCGTGTCTGGGCCGAAGCGGGGATTGTCCATCACCTTGAAGGCAGAACGGTTCCCCTTCGGAGCGAGGAGGGAGAGATGTTCGACCAACTTGCCGTCGGACTGGATCGTGACCGTCTTCGTGACGCCCGGACCAGTCTGAGGATGCCATACTACCAGCTGATAGGTCCCGGGCGGGACGTTCTCGATGGTGAAACCCCCGTTTGCATCGGTCAGCGCGTAGTAGGGATTATTGACGGCCATCGCCCAACTTTCCATGTAGGCGTGGAAGCCGCACTGCATGTAGAACGTCCGACGTCCTCTGTTCAAATAGAGCGGCCCGACCAACGACTTACCCGGTGCATGGTTGTGCATCGCATGGATGTCGCCCCGGTGGTGCTGATGATTCATGACCAAGGGCGTATTGAACAACACGCGCGCGCCGGCTTCGATCGAGGTCTCGTAGCCTTGGATATCGTGCATGACCGGATCCATGTTGATGACTTCCACCGCATGACCGTTCCGAACGATGGTCACGAAGGGCGCAAACTGGCAATCCCGCGCTTCGATCAGGGGGACGGACAGCTCGAATGGTTTGCCCGCGTCAACGCCTTCCAACAAAACGAGGGCATCCTTCAACCCACCCTGTTGACTCACCACGAAATCATGAAGGAGTCGCCAACCTCGTCCATTGGAAATACGTCCACAGTAGGCTGGATCGGGAAACGTGATGAGGTTGAAGCCTTTGGGCTCCGGCACGGCACCATTGAGTGTGATCGCACCTTCAACTGTCCCGCCATGCTGAACAGCAATCACGTCGTAGGCAAACGACGGCCACGCACCAACCGCCATGGCCGCGAGCATTCCTGCCGCCACCATGAAGTTTCTGATCCACGTTGTCATCGTTTTACCTTTCACGTTTAACGCCTCACGGCTCCTGCAGTTCCAGGGTCGGCTTGATATCGATGGATTTACCCAGTGCGCCCAGTCCAAAGTGAGGGTTGTCCTCGATCTCATGGGCGGAACGGTGTCCCTTGGGGGATTCGAATACAAAATCGGCTTTGACCATCTGCTTAGCCGGAACCGTCACTTTCTTTTCCGTCATCGTACCCACGCCAGGATGCCACGCCGCCAATGTGTAGTCCCCGGGAGGCACGTCACGAAGCGAGAAGGTCCCATCGGCCTGCGTGACGACATAATATGGATTGTCGACGACCAATCCCCAGCTTTCCATATAGGCATGGAATCCGCATTGCGTGAAAAAAATCCGGCGGCCTTTCGTCATACGAATGACTTCCTTCATCGGTTGACCCGCCAGGTGTTCGTGGCTGTCGGCTCCGACATTGTGCTTGTGATGCGGATTCATGGGCAACGGTGTGTTAAACAACACCCGGGGGCCGAGATGAGAGGTTTCATAGGCCTGAATATCATGAAACACGGGATCCATGTTCACGACATTCACCTCCGATCGATCCTTGACCTCGATGACAAACGGAAGCAACCGGCAGTCCCTCGCTTCAATCGTCGGCGGCTCGAACTTAAACGGCTTCCCTTTGGTCGCGTCCGTCAACAGCACCACAGCACCTTGTAACCCGCCATCCCGCGCGAGGGTAAACTCGTGCAGGATGCGCCAGCCAGTCCCCGTTGAAATCCTCCCGCAATAGACGGGATCGGGAAACGTGATCAGGTTGAACCCTTTGGGCGTGGGCTTCGGTCCCACCATCGTCACCTTCCCGACGATCGTCCCTCCCTCGGTCACCTGAATCTGATCATAGGCCCAAACAGTCGAGGCCCCCATCAGCAGCACCGCACAGGACATGAAAGACAGTACTCTCATGAGTTCTCCGAAATTCAGCATGAAATTGTCAGAGGTACCACGGTCGGCATCGTACCAAAAGGATGTACCAAAGAAAAAGGAGGAAGCCGTTGGCCTCCCCCTTCTCCTGATTCGCCACATCCTGCGAACAGCAGGGCGCTCGATCTTACTTCGCTGCGACCGGGATGACCTGCGCCGGTTGCTCAACCGACGCACTCTTCGTCCCTGCACCGGCGCCAGCGAGAGGCAGCAAGCGCGTGTCGCCGGAAGGCAACACACGTACATAGCCCCACTGCCCGGACTGGGAGTATGGCAACCGCTGGTTGCTATACACATAGTCGCCAGGAAGACGGTACGGTCCGCCGGCCGAAGGCAGGAACGCATCGAGCACTTCCGAACCAGCAAACTCGACCACGCTGATCATGTCCGCGCCGCGCATGAAAGGCTCGATCGGCCACTCATGCTTTTCGACGCTGAACATCCCGTTCTGCTCATTGCTCGCCCCGATCACATGGATGCGCACCGGATCGCCAGAATGCGCTTCGATGAGTGGAGTGGCTGGGTCCTCCGGCTTGTCCGCCTTGCAAGGCTGGAACATCTTGCCCAGCGAGCAACCCTGTTCTTCGCGATACTTATACGGCTCCGACCGATAGTTGATACCGGTCAGACCCGCCACATTTTGCACATACGGCATGAAGCTCGTGCCGATGATGTTGTCTTCGTCTTGGAAGAACAACGCTACGTCGCGATAATTGGCTCGCATCTCGTTGCCAGGTACCGACCGATCGATGATCACGTCGGCAGCCCAAGCGTTTTTGTTTGTGAGATCGGCCCCGGTCTTCGGATCCCGATACTTTGACCCCTTCGGACCGACCACCACGGCTCCAAACAAGCCGTTGCGTGGATTCGCCATCACGTTGCCCCAATCCCACACCAACGACGTGGTTTCACCGGTGAACGGATCCGCGTAGTAGGTATAGGTCCGCTCGGCGCCAGGAGCAATCGTCTGATCGCCTGGATTGTTACCAACGTTGGCTCCCATCGAATCCTTCGGATCGAAGGCCAATCCAATCGCGGAGAAGGAGGCCTTGCCCTCCTTCATTTTGTTCTTCAGATTGACTTTGACGCAATCTCCAACGTTCACACGAAGCGTGAGCGGCATGGGGTGCGCACCGCTCGCCACCTTCGCGGTATCTTCTTCCAAGGCATAGATTTTAGCCTCTGGATTGCTGATTTGGATCTTCCGCTCGAAGTCCACCTCGATGGACTCCGGCGCCTTGGCGTTGAACTTCATGGCCGGATAATCCAAGGCCACGACGTTGAAGTTCTTCACCGGCGCGTCAGCCGGACAGACCGGCAACGCTTTGGGAATCTCGCCCTTGATCGAGAAGCCGGCCGGGAGCTTCTTCAGATCGGCCTGCTCCTTGTCGTAGACGCGGATGATGCCCCACGCCCCTTCAGAGAACTTCGAGGACCGGCCGTTAAAGTGGATGTAGTCACCCGCTTGCAACCGCGGTCCACCGGCTTGCGGCACCACGAGGTCGTAGCGCTCCGCAATCCCGATGTGCATCGAATTCTTCCGATTCGCATCGCCGGCATACCGTTCACTCAAGAAGGTATGGCCCGAGATGGTCCAGGTCATCGTCTCGTTCATCAGCGTGTGCAGGAGACGAAACACCATCGTATCTCCTGTGTAGGCACGCAGCAACGGCGTATAGGGATCGCCATGGATCTGGCTGTTGAACGCCTGCGACACATCAGGATTGGTGGCCAACCGCTGGGCGATCGGACCGGCCCTGAAGTTCAAGCCGCTCCCAGTGGTATGGGTCCCGCCGTTCAGGAACGCCATCGGTGTCATATAGAGCTTCTCCGGCATCATGAACGACACGGTTTTCCCCGCTTCGAGGGCCACTTCAACCGGCTGTCCTGGCGGATTGCCAGCAGTCACGATGTTGACGGTGTGCGGCACGGTATCGTGCACTTGCACCATCAATTCACGGAAGCTGTTGTTCACCCCATGACCGACCGGCTCGACCGTGCGAATGTCCGCGATCGGACCGCTCCGGATCGCCTTCCCGGTCTTCGGATCATGATAGGTCGATCCAACCGGTTCAGCGATGAAAGTCCCGAAGCCGCCATGCGGCCACGTGGTCGCACCGAATGCGTGATCGTGCCAGAACACGGTTCCCACGTCCGCATCGACCCAGAACCGCTGCCGGACGAATTCCACCGTCACGATATCGTTCGCCGGGTGATCGTTCTTGAGACTCTTCGTCAAGGTAATTGTACTGCCCTTGATATCCTTAATCCGAGCAACTTCATTGCCCTTGACATTGTCGGCGCCGACCAAGATCAGCGTGCCGACGTGGTACTGGCCTGCATTCTTCACCTTGATCGAGGCTGCACCCGTTTTCACCGGCGCAGTCAGCACCGTGTTCATCGGGAGCGGCAACCCCTTCTTGTTCTTCTTTTCCAGCATCGTGAACGGGCGCACCGACTGCTCATAGGAGAAACCGGTGATCACTCCGTCAGACGCTTGGTTATCGAACTGGAGGAAATGCCAGTGGGTATTGATCTTCGACGACTGAAAGTTCGTGTAGTCGTCGTCGTCCCACTCGCTGGTTAGAGTCCAATCGACACAATCGTAAATATTGCCGCGCACGACCAATGGATACTTCAGGTCGTCGTTCGCCCGGATTGCCGCCTCTTCTTCATGGAGCACGTAGATCAATCCGTTCGGATCGATCACCGGCGGCTCCTTGCCCTGCGCCTTCGCAATCTTGATCGGCAATTTAATGAAGTGCACGTTAAAGCTCTTGCGTCCTGCATTCTCCGGACAGAGGCTCCAGACGCCGTTCTCTCCCGGCCTGGAATTGTCCAAGCTCTCGTCGCCATTGGCATCCCGCCGGATCATCTCCAACCAGGGTGCGCCCACGTGGTTCGGGGAGAACATCACGCGCTTGCCGAAGTGCGGCGTCAGATGTGGCCAAGCCACCTTGCCGGTCAACGGCTCAAACATGATCGGATGCCGCTTACCAGGATGGGTAGACTTGTACTTGGGATTGTCCGTCGTACTTTCCTTCTCGCTCATTGCACGATTGCCTTCCCAGCCCCAGTCCAACACCGTCGCGTCGTAGGATACAAGCTGACCCCTCTCATCATCTTTGTGGCCAGGCTTGCCCATCGTAGGCATCTGCATCGTCACCCAATCCTTGACTGTGATGGTGGCAGGGTTGGTGGTCCAGTTGCTCTTGCCCTTGTCGGTAATCGTGAATTGCTTACCAAACCAATCGACCGTCTGACCAATCAACTTGTCCGACGAGATCGGAGTCTTAATACGGCCCTTGCGATCCGGCAACTCACGGAGATCCGGCATCACGTCGTTCCGGAGATCTCCCTGCTGGATCGTGTTGTATACGCGCCAGTAGCCCCACATACCTGCGACATAGTGGTGCGCCACGTGGCAGTGGAAGAGGAAGTCGCCGGCTAACTGCTGGCAGAGACCGGAGCCGCATTCCGTCTCGAGGTCGAGTGCTTCAGAAGGACCGATGACTTCGACGTCAACCCGGTCTGTCTTCGCACGAATCACGGGATATTTTACCGGCCCGTTCACTGCGGTCGCCCAGAGGTTCATGTCGTCGATTGCCCGCGGGCTGCGCGGCCACCGAATGGTCCCACCGTGGGGATGGTGCGAGTGGAAGACTTCCGATCCACCGTGCACCAAGCGGAACTTGGCTGGATCGCCCATATAGGAACGGGGAATCGTCGGAGAGGCATCGCCGAATGTATAGGAGCTGTATCCCATCGACTCGTCTTCGAACCCAAAGTACTCGTGCTGCACGTGCATATTGTTGATGCCGAACGGCTCGCTGCGATAGTTGATCGCGCGGCCACCCGGACGATAGGCGTCGGTCAACGGATCGCGTTGCGGCAGGAAGTCGCCCTTCTTATTGAGCGGGCGGAACGCTTCGTCGCCGACTTCGTGATAGATCAGCACAAACTCGCGGAAATCCGGACCGGTACCGTTTTTAATGATCGTCTGCCAACCACTGGATGCCGGTGTTGGATCGCCCTCGCCGAGCGGCTCCAGGTAGCTCGATCCGCGCGGCTCAACGACGAACGCGCCGAACAATCCCATCACGGTCAGTTCGCGGTCTTGGCTATAGGTATGGAATTGGCGGACACCTTCCTGGGTGTTCGGGTGGATGTACCACTCGAACTCGCCGATCTTCTTTTCTTCGACGACCGAATCCGGGTTCGTCGTGGTTGCCGCCGCGCCGGTGGCGCTCACCACCATGCTCGACCCATGGATATGCAGACTGACCGGTCCGCCGCCCTCTTCCAGCTTGTTCGGCACGCCAGGGATCACGGCACCTGGATCGAACCCTTCCTTGTCGCGGGCTTCCTTGTTCTTGGTTTCTTCTGCGCGCACCTTATCCAGATTCTCATCCAGCACATACATGTAGCCGGGATAGAAATCGAGCCACTGGTTGAGCGTGATCTCGACGTTGATCGTGGACACGTTGTACTGCTTCACCGGGGCCGTGGCGGGACACTTCCCGCCGCCTGTCATCGCCACAGGCTCCACGCGAGGATCAGACACGAGGAGCATGTCCTGCCCGCCTGCTCCATACTGGTGCATCATGGAGGAGGTGTTGTACATCCCGGTGTTGACACCCTGTACCTGGGGATCCTGGGCCATATGCTCCATGATCCGCTGATGCTGCTGTTCAACCATTGCAGAACGCTCGGCCTTGCCGCCTATCGCATCCTCGACAATCGTTTGACCTTTGAGTTTCTCCGCCCAACCAGGCAGCTGATGGCTCATCGCGACGTGCTGCGACGACATCTGCTCAGCAAGTGAGGGATTTTCAGCGGATGCGAGCGAGGCTCCGAGCAGGGCCACAGCCGCCATCGCGCCGAGCATGCGGGTAGGCATCCACACCCGTAGTTTGTGAATAAACATGGACCGGCCTCCTTGAAATGATATGTAAAACTGCCAACAACCTATGCGAAAATTACACGCCGAAAAAATGATTCAGGATCACACCCACCTCTCACGATACAACGGGATGGTCATCTTCAATACGCAGTAGAAAAATACTGAACTTCTATACATAGGCTGTCAATCCCCCCATGATCCCTTGCGGCTGCTGACACGACTCGCGTGTCCTCTCATGCGCAGTCCCACGCCGCATACACGAGTGATGCTTTCGCCCTATACCGTCTGAGGGCTTCTTCTTCGATGCGCACGCCTCCACTTATGTGCGATAATCACTTCTATGTTTCTGAAGCGCTGGCTGGTTGGGAATCCCCTGAAGACTGCACAAGCCGCCCACCAACGGCTATCGAAACGCCTGGCCCTGGCCGTGTTCGCCTCCGATCCCCTGTCTTCGGTCGCGTACGCCACGGAGGAAATCCTCCTGGTCCTCGTTCCATCCAGCCTGGCCTTTGCGCATTTCTCGATTCCGATCAGCCTCATGATCGTCCTCCTGCTTGCGATTTTGATACGCTCCTACTCCCAGATCATTTTCGAATATCCGGGAGGCGGCGGCGCCTACATCGTGTCGAAATCGAACCTGGGTGAATGGCCAGGACTGACCGCAGCAGCCTCGTTGATGATCGATTATGTCCTGACCGTGGCGGTCAGCATGGCAGCCGGCATCGCCGCGATCACCTCCGCCATTCCCTCTCTCTTTCCGTACCGCACGGTACTCGGCGTGTTTGCCATCGTGATCGTTCTCCTGGTCAACCTGCGCGGTGTTCGGGAGTCGGGGAAAGTGTTTGCCGTCCCGACCTACATGTTCATTGGGAGCATGCTCCTCATGTTGGCTGTCGGAACATTTCAACTCCTGTTTGGACAACTGACCTCCGTGGTCTCTCAGAGCGTGGCCGCTCAAACCGCGGTCGAATCGGTGTCGTTGTTTCTCCTGCTCCGTGCCTTCTCATCAGGCTGTACGGCACTCACCGGCGTGGAAGTCATCTCGAATGGCGTGCAGGCGTTTCGCCCCCCGGAACCGAAGAACGCCACCATCACGATGATCACGATGGCGCTCATCCTGGGCACACTCTTCCTCGGCATCAGTACGATGGCGTATCACTTAGGCATCCTGCCGAAAGACGATGAAACCGTTGTCTCGCAGGTTGCACACGCCATCTTCGGCGAAGGAGTCCTCTACTATTTGATACAAGGTTCCACGATGTTGATCTTGGTCCTCGCCGCGAACAGCTCCTTCGCCGGATTTCCACGCCTCGCATCGTTGTTGGCCCGCGACGGCTACATGCCCCACCAGATGTCGCTCATGGGCGACCGCCTGGTGTTCTCCAATGGCATTATCATCCTGGGAGTCTTCTCTTGCCTCCTCATTGTCATATTCGGCGGTGACACCCACGCACTTATTCCGCTCTATGCCGTCGGCGTGTTTCTCTCGTTCACCCTCTCGCAGGCCGGCATGGTCCGTCGCTGGCTGGGCAAGCGCGGACCTCACTGGCGGAAGAAAATTTTCATTAATGGCATCGGCGCGGTCGCCACCGCCATTGCAACCGCGATCATCGCCAGCACCAAGTTTATGCACGGTGCCTGGATCGTCATTGTGCTGATCCCAATCCTGATCATGATGTTTCGAGGCATTCACGCGCACTATAAGGCCGTCTCCGACCAGATTGTTCTCGACCGACGTGGAAGCCGCCCTCCGATGCCTCGGCGTAATATCGTCATCATTCCGATCAGCGGGGTGAACCGTGCCGTCATCCGTGCGGTAGACTATGCCCGGAGCCGGCCAGGAGACATTCGGGCGGTGTTAGTCGACATAGACCCGGAAAAAACGTGCCGACTCGAGATGCAGTGGGCCCAGTGGGGAGGCGGCGTCAACCTCGTCGTCTTACCCTCGCCCTATCGATCCATTCTGAATTCCCTCCTGGACTACGTCGAAGAGATCCTGGACAAGGAGCCGGACACCTGGATCACCGTCGTCATCCCCGAAATTCTCCCAGCTGAGTGGTGGCAAAATATCCTGCATAATCAGCGGGCACTCCGCTTGAAAGCCGCGCTCCTATTCAAAGATCGCGTCATCCTGACCGACGTGCCCTTCCACCTGAAGAGGTGAGCGTGGAAAGGACAAAGTTAAAAAGAAAAGGTAGAAAGTTGGGACTTAACTTTTGCCTTTACACGTTTGCCTTTTGCCTTGCGCTTCAGGCGCAGCCGGCCCACGCATTTACGATCGTCGAACCGGCGGAAGGGGCGAAGCTGACATCGGGCACAACTGTCACCGCCCGTGTGGACCTCGGCAAAGATTCCGGCATCATCCAGATCCGCTACTATTGGTACGGCG
>VBOL01000155.1 GCA_005887945.1 Nitrospirota bacterium | reverse complement strand
TTCGGTATTGATTCCAAAAGTAATCCGTGGCCTCTCCGGATGAAAGATAGCCGATCGATTCGCCGTAGCTCTCGCCATGTACTGCATCAATTCTCGCAATGCTGTCCTGGACAATGTATTCGAGCGTTGGTTTACCCGGTGGGTCGCTTGTCGCATAGGACCAAGGCCGGAGAAACTGTTCGGTAAAAGTATGATACGTGAGCATTGCCTTGGGATTGTGCCGTGCGGCGACGAAATCGCGAAAGGCCGCGACCTCGGGTTCACTGAACGGTGATGGCCCGCGGTAAGTGTCGTCGTTTGTGTTTGGCGATGCGCCGCTATTCAATCCCCACACAAAGCCGTAGTTGCGATTCAGATCAACGCCAAAAGTCCCATCCCCATTGTCCCGGCGATTCTTCCGCCAATACCGGTAGCCATTGGGGTCCGCTGTGTAGGCATAGCCGTCTGGGTTCAGGACAGGGATAATCCAAATCTGCAAGTTGCTCATGCAGGCTTGCAAATTAGGATCGGTATTTGTCAGAAGGTACTCGGCAAGGCGCAACGGCATTTCGGCTGCCAGCCACTCGCGGGCGTGATGCAACCCCACAAAAATAACATCGCCCTTCGACGGATCGTCTACCGCCGGATTCGTCGAGATCTTGATTCCCTGAACCTGACGACCTACAACGGATGTTCCCACCGTGAATAGTTGAGACGTCGCCGGATGATTTGCCGCGAGGCTGGCCAGGTCGCTGGCCAGAGAAGCTGGTGTGTGGTACTGCGTAAAATCGATCTGCGCGAAGATTGCGCGCGCATTACTCATCCAAACGACAAGCACGATCAGGATCAATCGCTTTTTCACCGTTTTACACCTGGTGGGTCAGCCAGAATTTCCACTTTGAATCCGGCCGCCCGCAACTCGTCGATACTGTCGTCGAATGCACCGCCCAGAATGACGTAGCCTGTTTCTGATTTCGCCGCGCTATAAATGTCTACTCGGTGGGCCCCCACTTCGGCCACCTGCTCCCGCTTAGAAACTACGATGCGCACCTGACGGGGCCGGGGCTCTCTGCGACCCAGTTCCTCAACCTGGTACCCGAGCCGCCCGAGGAGTCGCATTTGAGTCAAGGTCGCACGGACGGTCCAATACCCGTGTTCTCGCAGGAGAATGGTGACTCCAGTCTTCGAGAGATCTTCTTCGTCCCCTTTATGAATCACCCTCACGACGCGGGTCAGAACATCCTCCGGATTCATCTGCATTGGCTCGTAACCATATTTGCGAAGCAGCTCGTTGGTCTCTTCGTTTCCGTAGTAATAGAGTGAGCGATCGCGGACCAACGCGGGCCTGATCTTCAGTTGCTGTTCAACCAGACTCGCTTCGGTCACATCCTCAACCTCAATTCGAAAAAAACCTTGAACTTTTTCACTCGCGCTCTGGGACTTCTGCGTTGTGTTGGTGAGGGAACGTGGTTCTTGACCAAGGAAAGGTTGGGGCGACAACCCACAGGCTAGGAGAAGGCAAATCGTGCGAACAAGCGCCGAGGGCCGGACCGCACGGTGACTCACGGTGGCAACCTCCAAACTGTAACTCGCGGAATGTAGAACTTACTTATCTCACCCTACATGGTACTGTCAAAATTTGGTATTACGGTGCTCAGAAATACTTATCGGCGAGCATCTTCCGCCGCTTCTCGTCTAATACGTCAGCCGATCAATCACAACAGATCAGATCCTCCTCCGCTAGAGATATGGTGAAATTGAGTGCGGTTCCGTTTCATACCTTCAGTACTATTTAATTTTTGTCGCATAGCATGCGTCCCGCGAATTCACCGTATTTTAGTGCCAACCGGAAAACTCGCTGCGCTTTCTGCTCCGTCATAAGCGAAAGTGGGAACTTGCGGACCAGTGCTCGTCGGTCCTGGCAATTGCATGGCCGGGCTCGAGGATCAGGCTTCCGATCGATAGATAGATGAGTTGAGAGTCGCTTGTAATCACAGTGAGCCATTATTCCCATTTACTGCGCGAGTGGATCAGGGCGAAGCTGAAAATGTAATACCTTGCTCGTCGTCCCTTTGCCGCCTTCGGCGTGAAAAGGTGTTCGCGTGCCGTAGGTTGCCCAGATCCCCTTGCCCTTCCAGCCCCCTTTGGGATCATCGATCCGGCCGTCCATTCCTTTGGCATAAAATCCCATCGGATACGGCACGCGCAGCACGACGAACTTCCCGCTCTCAGGCAACAACGCCAGCAGCGCGTCATTCCCATTCCCGGTCGCGATGGGCACATTCTTGCCCAGCCCAAACGTGTCGAACTGATCCACCCAATCGTAGTAACTGGCTTCACCACTTCCGGGGTCTGTAACTCCGTTCAGCTGCGGCCCTGGCAATTGATAGAGCGTCCAGCCTTCCGGGCAGTGCTGCCCAGTCGCAGTCGGCCCGTTGAGCGGCCCTTTGCACTTGCGCCGGTCGAAGCTCGCCAAATGCCCGCTGGCAATCACTGTCCACACTACGCCGTTGCGATCGATATCCAGTCCGCGCGGCGAGAACCCATGAACCGGCACGTTTGGGTTGTTCCATGGCAGTTCGTAGATTTCCGCAAGAGCGGTTGCCGGCGGATTCGATCCCGGGTTTAGCCGAACGACTGCACCGGGGAAACCCAACACCGTTCCCCAGACCGAACCGTCCAACGGACTCACGGTGACGCCGTAGAAAGCAGCGTTGATCCGTTTGTCCTTAGTCGCATCGACGGGCTGGTCGGGCTCTACATACTCATCCCGCTTCCCGTTGCCATTGGCATCGAGGATGAGCGCAGTCCAGCCCTGTGACTTCTCTTCGTCGTGGGTCTCATCGAACATCTTTGTGTTCAGCCACCCGACCGCTCCCCCTCCGCCACCGCTGCTGGTCCACAAGGTATTGTTAGCATCCTCCGCGAACACCAGATGATGCGTGCCAAAACAGGTGTTAATGAGCGTGACTTGGTTCGTCTTTGGATCGTACATAGCGAGTTGGCGGCCACTGCTCTTCAGCGGGAATAAGGCAGCCGAAGGATGGCTCGACCCTTCTTTGCAGAACGCCGGATTGTCGCTCGGGCGAATTCTGGAGGTAATCCACACTCGACCCTTTTCATCGAACATCGGATTGTGCACGTTGGCTTGGCTGTGCCAAATGGCTTCGTCCCCCCAATAGGGCGAGGGCGCCACAACCCTATCGTCTGCACTTGATGGAGTCTTCAGATCGCGAACAGGCACCTTGACCTGGCGTGGCGTCGCGCTCACTGCGTCGAGAACCGGCAGATAATCCGTGCTGAGTTCAGCGGCTCCATAAATCGGGCCGTTGGCATTGAGAGTTGGGTTCCGCTTGTCGGTCGCGATCTCATCATGGAGATATGCTTTGGGGTCGGCCCAGTCCCACTCGGTGATGACGACGTTTCGCTCGACACCTTGCGGCCTGGGCGGCGTCGGAGGTAATTCACCCGCCGCGATCCGATCTGTCCAATCCGCGAACATCCTCAATGCGCGCTCCGGGCCGAGCTGCGCGAGTCCGTTGATCATGTTGTTGCCCGCTTGCCCTGACAGCAGGCGGCGGGACCAAGCTGCGGTCGTGGAGTCGAAGTGCCCCAGGCTCTTGGGGATCTCCCGCGTCGCCTTGTCACCCATTTGATGGCATGACCAACAGCTATCTGTCTTCATCAAATGCAACCACTGGCCCTGGCTCTTCATGTTCTCCGGAATGCCGTTGCCTTTTGGTCCTGTGCCGGGGAACTCACTCTTATCGGGCACGCGGAGCAGCGAAAACCAATACACGGCCGGATAGTATTCCGCTGCAGCACGCGGATTTGGCGCCACGACGGCCTTCAGGTTGAGGGTCCTGCCGGGCGTGGCCTGCACGGGTTGGGAATCCACGAGCCCGTAGCCTCGTACCCATACTTTGTAGTTGGCCTTGGGAAGCTGCGGCAGTACGTAGCGACCGCCATCATCGGTGACCACGATCTTGACGAATTTGGTCGGCAGGTCAATCGTTTCCGCGATCACCCAAAGGCCCGCTTCCGGCCCATTCGTGCTGGTGACCACGCCGCCGATGGCGTCGTTGCCGACGCGAACCGCTTCAGCAGATTGTTGCGCGTTCAGCACGGCCAGTGACGTCGCGAATACTCCAGCAATGGCAACAAACACCATTCTAGGATACAAAACTCGGTTGCTCATAAAGGTTCACTCCCCGGAAACGAATGATGGCCAGATCATTCGCAAGCGTGAGCTGGAGATCGGTCAGTCTCGGCGCTGAAAGGTCGAATCGTAAGCATGCGGAACGGCGTTGTCAATTGAGTGCTTCGTGCGTGCTGGAACTCATTCATAGCTTCTCATGAGCTTGTCATCTAGGGAAAGAAAGCCGTCGGAGGATGTTGGTTCCTCGTGTCGGGAAGCTGTAGCGAGAGAATTTGAAATCCCATCTGGTAGGGCTTCGAGCTCGTTCAAGAGAGACCGTTCAAGCCTGACAAGATTTCGCGCCCACTGCCCCAGCAACATTTTGGTCTTCGCCTCGTTGTATCCAAGCCGGTGAGTAAGCTCGCAGATTCTCGAGACAACCTCCTCGTCGGCATCGCGTGTAATCGATGCCTCGGCAAGTTCCGTGCAGGCCGCATCGCCGTTCGGATAAAACTCGCTCGCGATCTCTGGCGCGCGTTCTGCCTCTGCTTCGCGAACGACGTACTGGGTTCCACCGTTAGACCAAACCGAGCGACCTTGCTGAAACAATCTCGCTGGCTCTTCCATGCTCGCGAGCAAACTGCGGAGATCCCGTCCGCCAACTTCGAGGCTGAGGATGTGTACAACTGAGGTGTGGTTTATTCCGCTCCGGTCCCTGTACCAAATCTTTTCAGGAGTCGCCTTGAGCACTGCCCTGACCCCCGCGAGACGATTGCTGTTCAATCTGCGAATCTGCATCAGGCCATTTGATAGATTGCGAACGGATCGATAGCTGCTCGTGTGAAGACGGCAGATGGCTCCCAGTCTCGGGAATTTTTCCAAGATGAAGTAGAGATCTCCTGACGTCGGTGTACTTGTAGTTTCCCGGCCAAGGCTCACCTTCGGGGTGCTTCTTTGTCCGCCGAGTGGCTTGCATCTCAAACCGCAGGCCGTCACCGTTCCAGATCTGGACGAGTTCACCGTGACACTTGCACCCAGTCTGCGTCCAGAATGCGTACTGGGTTCGGAAGACCTCCCTCGGGTCATCGTTGAGAAAGATGACCGCAAGCTCTGTCGGCTTCTCGCCATGAACCTGCGCGATGTCCGCGGCCGGCTCCCAAACTACTTCCTGCTCACGCATTATCTTTCGCTTGAATACGAAGTGATCCAGACGGCGTGGGTGACCGTTCTGATTCCCAGGCTCCGGCCCCTCCCCGATGGCGACTTTGATCGTTACCGGGAGTTTCTCGAGGGCCGCGCCGTTCTCATCATGGGTTAATCCAAGAATACCCATTGGACTTCCTCCTTCGGATGTGATGTGTCTGTTCGAGAGGATGCAGATTCGCTGGCAGAATCGAATGACCGGACTCAGAACAAGGTGAGTTGGCCTTCCAGGGAGTCCTCGCGTCGCGAAGTCTTGCGACGAATCGGTTCCTGAGCGGTTCCCAGTGGCATCCATTGAGTGGCAGCTGCGACCGGGTTCTCAATAACAACGAGGCCGCCATCTTCGACAGACTTTGTTATAGGGGCTTCCGTCTCGCTTGACTTCACCGCGAATACCTCTTCCTGTTTCTTTTGGAGGCTGGCCCACACCTGGTCAGCCCGTTCGCCTATCCCTTTCTCTGTGACTAGTTCGCGGGCCATGGCCATGAGGATGTCATCCTCCTCGTTAATGGCTTGCAACCCTTCCGAAGAGAACTTGCCCTCCATGGCCAGCGAGACCAGCAGCTTCTTTCCCATCAGTCGCAGACAACTCTCCTGCATCGTCTCGGCGTAGTGAAGAAACTTCACCTGCACTGGAAGGCGCTGGCCGATTCTCCAGCTTCGCCGGCTGGCTTGCCGAAGTACGTAGATGGAGTATCCAGTCTCGTAAAACAGGATCGTGGGAAAGTCGATTAGGTCGAGCCCGGTCTGCACCAATTTCGGGTGGCAGATGACCGCCTGTATCCCACCGCGGAGCTGACGCTCATACCAGCCCTCTCTTGCCTCAGGTGGCACATCTGTGGTCAGCACCGCGACCCGGATCCCCTCATTCGTGAGGATACGTTCCAGTCTTCGAGTCACATCCCGCTTTTGCGTATAGACGGCATAGATCTGGCACCGACGACCACGAGCGAGCTCTGCTTTCACTTCCTCCACCAAGCGGCGCTCTTTGGCGTAGATGTAGTCCTCGTTCAGATCTGGTGTCTCCGCGATGAGGAATTTTTCTCGCCGCTGCGTCTCCGGGTCGTATTCCCAACCGAACAAATTTCCCAGGCGAAACGGGCGATCCGGATACAGCAGCAGGGCGTTCAACGCCACGCTCATTACCGACTGGTTCCCGCGATGCTCCTTCAATGCCTTTTTCACATCCTCTTCGAGTTTCTTGCAGGCGTCCTTCAATGGAGGGTCCATCTCCACGCTGACGACCTCTTCGCGGTAGGGCGGCAACGCCTCCGAAATGTCTTCGAGCGAAATGAAAGCTCCCAGGCTCATTAAGAAACGGCCAAAGAGCAGCGGTGACGCCCCAGGGCGCCGACGAACGCGTTTCGTCATACGCGCTTCCGAACAAGAGTTGTCCTCTGGCTCGATTACCGTGATCTTCTCGAGCAGCCCGTAGGTTTCTGTGAACGCTCGCACGCCTGCTTCTCCAAACTCGAACCCTTCCTCGACCATCTTGGCCGCTTCGAGACGGAAGAGGATGTTAAAGACCTCATCGGCGTAGCCTCCGAGGAGCGTCCCGGTGAGCACCACCGTGTGTTGCGCGCATCCAGCCAGCGTGCCGAGTGCGTTTCCCTGGGCAGTATCTCCTTTCAACTCGTGCACTTCGTCGGCAATGGCGTAGTCGAAGAAATCCGGCATGTAGCGCCCGACGAAATCCACGGGAGCAAAACGTCGAATTTTCTTCCGGTCTGCCTGCCACAACGCGCTGTACAACGCTCGCCGCGATTTGGCAGTTTCTTCACCATTCCGACTGCCTAGAATTTCGCTCAGCTTTGCCTTCTTGAAGTCGGCTGACAGCAGCCTCTCGCCGTCTTCACCCAAGTAGATCGGAGAGCCCGTGTCGGGATTAACGACGCTCCCTTGGTATCGCCCGCATCGGGCGAGCCCATACGCATGCCGCCAGAAGTAACTGAGCTTCCCCCGGTCACGCCCCACGACGAACAGAGCCGGAAATCCACAGATGGAATCCCATCGCTCGCGAGCCGTGCGAGCAGTCCTTCGTAGCCGCAACTCGGTCAAAGTCGTCCGCAGCCCCTCGCGAACGATGCGGCCATGTCGCATTCTCACTTCATTGACTCCCGCATGGGCTGCAGAACTCGTCGGAGCGCGAAGTCCGTCGATGAAGAAGACGCGCACGCGGGGCAGAGTGAGAAATGCTTCTCGCGCCCACTTCTCGACCAACTGGGGCGGAACCATGACCAGGGCTGCAAATGACTTGCGGTCACTGTGCACATGGACAGCCCCGAGCGAGATCAGTGTCTTTCCAGTCCCGCACTCGGCGATTACCGCCGCACCGCGTGCCCGATTCCAACGCTTCACGACACCCATGATCGCGAGGGTTTGTGCAGGAAACGGCTTACGGAGGAGTTGCTCGGTGAGCGGCGAAGCTGCGTCGTCAAAACCATGCAATGGCGGATAGGTCTGAAGAATTCTCTCACCCAGCTCGGGGGCCCACGCACGCAGATATGTGGCAATGTCAGGTAGGTTGTCCATGATTTCGAAAGACCTCTCATTAGCGGAATTCTTGACTCACAGGTTTGGTGAAGGTCTAATCGCGTTGAAGAACTAGTCGGAGACGGGCCGTCTATGCGCCTCAAGATTGAAACCAGCCGACTCATTCTGCGTCCGTTCGCGTTAACAGACGCAGAGGCAGCCTTCGGCTGGTTCGGCAATCCAGTCGTTATGCGGTTTACCCCGTCCGGTCCCGACACGTCCATCGACCAGACAAAAATGCGACTGGCCAGGTATCAGGAGCACCAGATCGCGCATGGCTTCAGCAAGTGGATCATCCTGGATCGCAGCACGGGACGTTCGATTGGGGATTCGGGGTTACTCGAACTGCAGGACTACGGCTGGATCGATCTTGGATTCCGCTTGTCACAGCCGTACTGGGGAAAGGGTCTTGCGACTGAGGCGGCGTCAGCCTGGGTGCACCCGCCTTCGATGAGCTTAGCCTCGACCGACTGACCGCACTCGTGCACCCGGAAAACGCACCTTCGATTCGAGTGCTAACGAAATTGAGGTTCCGCGTCGAGCGGCAGGACACGATCATGGGTATGAATTCGATCTTATTCATTCTCGATGCCAAGGACGCCCGAACCGCAGCCGACAGGGGCGGTGGCTAAACAGCCGCTGAGGCTGACGGCCCGCTTCTCGGTGCTTCACCCTCTGACAGAGTCGGCCGTTCCAGGAAATTCCCAGGCAAATTCCAAGTAATCGAGCCGTTTTCATTCGGAATGCGGATCAACTCCGCTCTGAGAGCCTTGCCGATCCACTTGAGAAAGGTAGGCTTATTCCCGCTCACCAGCACGGGTGAGCATCCCAGTCCCGTCAAGGGCCGGATCGCCTTCCGCTGATTGAGTTCGCGCATAAACCACGGAGCCCACTCCGGCACCACTGGAAGGCCATATCGCGAGGCAACACGATAGAGCACGAACGCCGGATCGTCATCGCACAAAACTGTCCGTATGCCCTCGCGGTCTGCACCAGGTTTCGTCTTAGCTAACTCGGCCGACAAGGCCACGAAGTGACGGGCCGGACGCTTCCTACCCGGAACCGCAACACGGCCGCGAACGCATTGGGCCTCGAGACCGAGAGAGGCAGCGATGGGCACGCCTCTGGGGAGTTGAATATGGAACAACGCACCCTCGGTTACTGCTGCCCACAGAGCACCGATTTCGGCATCCCCACCGATCATAGAGACCAAGTGGGCCGCAGCCTGACCTCGCTCATCTTTTGCGGTTTCCAGGACGACGCGGTCAACGTAAACCCGGACACGCGTAGTGGTGTCCTTCGCGCGTTTGACGAATTCCAGCGTTCCAAAGCGCTCGTGTGCATTGTGCATTTCCGTCGCCCTCCAGGAACTGGTTGCTTGATATTAAGGTCTGGCAGTAGGGAGATCCCAAGGTAGGAGCACGCACACATTGTTTCAAACTGTGTGTCTCGATTTGGGATTGCACTTGCAGACGGATTGTTTGACTACGGAACCTACAAGGATCGCGAGCCAGCTGCCCGAAGGAAAATTATTGCGTTTCTACGCGCACATCGGCGAACTTTCGAAAGTCCTGATCGAAGGTTG
>VBOL01000154.1 GCA_005887945.1 Nitrospirota bacterium | reverse complement strand
TCGGTCAGTCAACATCCTGTTCAAGGATGCCTCCCTCCCTCGTGGGCTCGGCTCTGAAGCCTGCCTCGCCCACTCCTACAAGGGTGCCAGCCCCCTTGTAGAATCCCCACGAAGGGGGCACACCCCCTTCGGAACTCCCAGGCGGGGTGTTGCCCCGCCTGGCGACTCTGCGCGCCTGTCTCGCGTGGTGACAGCGCGATTTCGCCACGAACCGTCATGAATAATGCGGGTGAACCGGTTTTTTCCTTCTTCCTTTTTAAATTGTTACTTTTGCCTTTTTACTTCTTACCCATTCGCTGTCCCCTTGCTCCCTCATGTACCGGCAGCTTATGATTCCCCCATGCAAGTCCAACTGAGCCATCCAGCTAGAACCGTCGAAGTCAAAGGCCCCAAAAAGGTCAAGGAGCTCTTGCGCGAGTTGAATCTCGTCGTGGAAGCGCATCTCGTGATCAAAGGCGATGATCTCGTCACCGAAGACGAGATGCTCTACGACGTCGATCAGATTGAAGTCCGACCGGTGATCTCTGGGGGGAACCAGGCTGAGGTTGAGGCTAAGGCCGAGCAAAAACCTCCGACTGACTTATCCTCAACCTTAACCTAAGCCTGCTTTCACATGAATTGCACCAAATGTAAAACCAAGGCAGTCATCGGCCTCCCGCGCCACAATGCGGCCTTCTGCAAAGGCTGCTTCAATGGCTTCGTCCACGATCAGGTTACGCGGGCGATCAAGTCGGAGAAGATGTGTGGGAAGGAAGACCGGATTCTCGTGGCGGTGTCCGGCGGGAAGGACAGTCTGGCGCTCTGGGATATTCTGCTAAAGCTCGGTTATCGCGCTGACGCACTCTATGTGAACCTCGGCATCGGGACCTATTCTGAGCAGTCGCATGCAAAGGTGACGAAGTTCGCCGAGGCGATCGCTGCCTCACATGGAGCCAGGTTGCACCTCCATACGGTAGAACAAGAGGCCGGAGCGGGGATCAAGGAACTGGCCCAGCTCATCCATCGCCCCACCTGTTCCACATGTGGGACCATCAAACGCTACCAATTCAATCGCGTGGCGATCGAACAGCACTACGATGTGATGGCCACGGGCCACAATCTCGATGACGAAGCGGCCCGGCTCCTGGGCAACGTGCTGCATTGGCAGGAGGAATATCTGGATAAGCAAGGCCCGTCGTTGCCTGCCTCGATGGAGGGTTTTGCCAAGAAGGTGAAACCCCTCTACCGGCTCTCGGAACGAGAACTCGCGGCCTATGCGGTGTTGAACCGGATCGATTACATTGTCGAGGAATGCCCCATGGCGAAGGGCTCCAAGATGCTCCAGTACAAGGAAGTCTTGAATCGTCTGGAGACCGAGTCGCCGGGCACAAAGCAGATGTTCTACTGGGGTTTTCTCGAGAAGCAAAGCAAGAAGCAGCCCACTGCAACCACCATGACGGAAAAAGACCTGTCCGTCCTCCACCCCTGCACCTCGTGCAGCCAGCCCACCACCGCCGTGATCTGCTCCTACTGCAAGATGATGGCGCGGGCCAAGACCGTCGTTCCGCGCTAACAGGCACATCCGTCAACACGTCCTGCCCTTCATCAGTACTTGAAAAGCCCCCATCGACCCCGTAAGCTGCGTGCATCCCAGTTGCGGCTAGAATCTCTTCACTATGGCTACCACAGAACGCGACTACTATCAGATTCTCGGTCTCCCCAAGTCTGCCTCAGCGGACGACATCAAAAAGGCCTATCGTCGCCTCGCTCGCCAGGTCCACCCCGATCTCCATAGCGGTTCTAAGAAATCAGAGATGGAGAAGAAGTTTAAGGAGTTGAACTCAGCGCACGAAGTCCTAAGCGACCCGGATAAACGAAAAAAATACGATCAATATGGAGCCAACTGGGAGCAGGTCGAGGCCTACGAGCATGCGCGCCGCCAGGCCGGTGCCCGCGGGGAGAGCGGCCCCGAGAATTCGTTCGGCGGAGAAGGCTTTTCCGACATCTTTGAGAATCTGTTCAAGGGACGAGGGCGAGCCGGCAGTGGTCGTGGATTTGCCATGCAGGGCGAGGATCTTGAAACGGAGGTGCAACTGACCCTGGCCGAGGTGTTCACCGGCGTGACGAAGCGCATGACCTTGCAAGAGCCCGTGCCCTGCTCCACCTGCCACGGGACCGGAACCCTTCGTGGACGAACCTGTCCAACCTGTCAGGGGCACGGTGCGACGCTGCAGGCCAATACGATCGAAGTACGAATCCCCGCCGGGGTGCAGGATGGGACGAGGGTTCGCGTGGCCGGCAAGGGACAAGCCGGCACCAACGGCGGCAAGCCCGGCGACTTGTACTTGCGCGTGATGATCGCTCCGGACAACGTGTTTCGCCGACAGGGGAGCGACATTCATGTCTCCCTCCCCGTCTTCCCGTGGGAAGCGGCCTTGGGTGCCGATGTAATGGCCCCCACACTGATGGAACCGGTTCGGGTGAAAGTTCCGCCGGGGAGTCGGGCTGACAGCAAGCTTCGACTGAAGGGCAAGGGCCTCCCTGCAGCGAACGGTGGCCACGGTGATCTCTTCCTGACGATCCAGATCGTGATGCCTCCCTCCTCGACCGAAGAGGAACACAAACTGTATGACCAGCTCAGGGCCATCGCGCACCCGGACCCGCGTGCCGAGCTGCTCGTCCAGGCCCGACGCCGATCACACCCCTGACGCTCGCGCGATACGAGGGTTTGGCGTTCAGCTCCCTCTTTGTCATCGTCGACCCGATCGTTAACGTCCCGGTGTTCTTAGCCACGACGGCTCGCGATTCGATCAGCCGCGACTACGCATGGCTCGCACCGCCTGCCTAGTCGTGACCGTTTTCTTGATGGAATTTGCGCTCATCGGCCAGTGGCTCTTTACCCTCATTGACCCGCATTATTCATGAACGTTTCTGCTGCAATCGCGGGGACAGAAGTCAGAACCCAATGCGGTATTCCCTCTTCGCGCCACGATCATGCAAAGTGCGCTCGACCTCGAAAACGCGGTGGCGACGCACCTGGACGCGGTCGGCACGGCATCCAGGCAGGCGGGCTCGCCGCTCGGTCAGTCAACATACTGTTTCACGTATGCCTCCCTCCCGTCACAGGCTCGGCTCTGGAGCCTGCCTCGCCCACTCCTACAGGGGCCCCCCAGCCCCTTTGTGGAATCCCCACGAAGAAGGCACACCCCCCTTAGGAACTCCCAGGCGGGCCGTTACCCCGCCTCGCGACTCCGCACGCCTGCCTCGCGTGGCGACTGCGCGATTTCGTGACGAACCGTCATGAATAATACGGGTTAGGGATCACGCCCTCGGCCATCCAACTGGCCGGGGCACTCGTCTTATTATTGGTCGCACTGGATATGTTGCATAGAGAGCGGTCCGGTCCAAGGAACAGCGGAAGAGACTGCCACAGGGGCGGCCAAAGACGATATCGCCATACGCCGCCGGCAGTGCCGATGTGGACAGGACCTGCGACCATTTCCAACGTCATTTTGCTGGAAGCGTAGACCGCCTCGCTGTCTCATCGAGGTGTGTTGTTGGCTTGCGTTGTGTTGGTTGATCTGGCAAGCTACGTCACCGTGGCTCTCAGAACCTCCGGCGCCAAGTGGATGAATCCGCTTGCGGAGAAAATTATGACTCGCATGATGGGGCTGTTGCCGGCTGCACTCGCGGTACAATTCCTGTTTTTTAATGGGATGAAGGGCGAGCAGGGGTTACTGGGACGTTAGTCAGCGTGGAGTTAGACGTCTTTATTCGGTTCAACCTAAGGAGGCAGGCATGAAGCAGGGAACACGAACAATCGTGACGCTGGGCATCGCATCGGTATTCGCGCTGACCGTTGGGATGTCTACGGTCTGGGCCAATGAGCCAGGCTACTACAAGGAAGGATACGGGAGTGGCGGGCATGGCTCGATGGGCGGATATGGCGCGGGCATGATGCACAACAGCACCAGCCGCCTGATCCGGCATCTGCTCAAGCACGAACAAGACATCGGGCTCACCGCGGAGCAAGTGACGAAACTCAAAGACATGCAACTCGACCTGGACAAGACCCGTATCAAGAGCGAGGCCGACATCCAGGTCGCAGAGCGCGAGTTGAAAGCCCTGACCGAGGATGAGAAGTCCAACCTGGGAGCGATCGAAGCCAAGTTGAAGCAGAGCGGGGATCTGCAAGTCGGCTTACGCATGGTTTCCATCAAGGCCCGGCGGGATGTGCTCGCTCTGTTGACTTCGGAGCAGCGTGCCAAGGAGAAGACCGAACATGAGAAGATCCTGCAGCAGCACAAGGATGCCGGCAAGGGTTATGGCAACCCTCATGGCGGCGCGATGCAAGACAATCCGCATATGGGTGGCGATGCTGCACCGCCGGCACCTCCAGCAGGCATGTACGTGCAGTAGTGCTATCCAAGGAGCACTAGCAGGGTGTTGATACACTATGTTGGACCCTGGGAAATACAGGGCTGGAGCAAGTCACTGACGGCTCTAGCAGAGCCCATAGGTTGTTCAAAAAGGCCGTCCTCTTCCGTAATCGCTCGTAAGTCGTGCGCGAGACAGGCGAGACGTGCACGACAGGCGCGATTCTCACAGATGAATCTCCGACCAGTCTCGCTTTTCTCGCAAGCCTCGCGAGTCTGGCGCGAATAACGAGATACGCTTCACTGGTGTCGAGAACCCCGTGTGGGAAAAGTCGTGTCCCTGGCAATGAGGCTGTCATGACAGCCTCAGGACGGCGGGTGAGAAAAGTGACTTTTTCAACAGTCTACTAGAGGATAACCGGGCCATCCAGCAAGGATGTGCACCATGAGAACATGGGAAATCATCACAGCGGGCGTCGTCGGGTTACTGTTCGCACTGGGCTCCACCGCCTAGGCCGACGATAAGGAAGACAAAACTACGGACCTCTTCAACGCCGCCAAGGTTACGATTGATCAGGCCAATAACCCGGATTATTCATGAATACCGTCGCGAGGCATTCGAGACTGAAGCCCGCCGGGGGTTCTCGCAAGTAAGGCCGACGGAGGCGTACTTGCAGTCCGTCGAGGAAGCCGAACGAGAAAAGCCCAGCCTGGCGAGAGGATTGGACGACGTAGCAGGTATTCATGAATAGTCCGGGTTAAGACCGCGTCCGAGAAAGTGCCTGGGACGGTGGTCGAAGCGGAACTCGAAAAGAAACACGCAAGACAGTCTGGGAAGTTGAGGTCCTCGGCTCAGACGGGAATGTCACGGAAGTCCACATCGACGCAGCCTCTGGCGCCGCGATCCAGACGGAGGCGAAGAAAGACGAGAAGAAGAAAGAAGG
>VBOL01000151.1 GCA_005887945.1 Nitrospirota bacterium | reverse complement strand
ACCGACACAAAGGGCAAGGGCAAGGTCCGGATCATCAGCGTCGTGCCGTCGCTCGACACCCCCGTGTGCGAACAGCAGACACATTATCTCAGCGAGAAGAACAAAGGCCTCGACAAGATGGTCGAATTGGTGACCGTGAGCGTCGACACCCCCTTTGCACAGAAACGCTTTGCAGGAGAAGCCCATATTGCCAACGTGACCTTCCTCTCAGACTATCGAGGTGCCGAATTCGGGAAGACCTATGGGCTCTTCCTCAAGGCCCCCCACATCCTGGCTCGTACCGTCATGGTCGTCGATGCCCACGACACCGTGCGGTTTCTCCAAATCACTCCCGAACTGACCCAACTGCCGGACTTGGATGAGGCCTTCGCCGTGGCCAAGTCATTGATCACCGAAAGCTAGGCCGAAGAAAGGCTGAGGTTGAGGCTAAGGCCAAGACGTTCGAGGTTCGGTGTTCGAGGTTTTGGAACTTCGAACTGGGAGCCTCGAACTGTTCTGTTGAAACCTGAGCCTCAGCCTCAATAGGCAAGAAACCTGATGGCCCATTACGATCTTCTCGTCATAGGGACAGGGCCCGCCGGCCAGAAGGCTGCGGTCCAGGCCGCCAAGCTCGGTAAGAAAGTCGGCATCATCGAGCGCAAAGAAGTCGTCGGCGGCGTCTGTACCAACACCGGCACCATCCCCAGCAAATCCCTTCGCGAAGCGGTCCTGTATCTCTCGGGGTTCCGCCAACGCACCCTGTACGGAGCCGAATATCGCCTGAAAAAGACGATCACGATCGAAGATCTCGCCTTTCGCGCCAACCACATCATCAAGAACGAAATTGAGATCGTGCAGAACCAGATGGCGCGCAACCGCATCGATCTGATCTTCGGAGAGGCCCGCTTCATCGATCCTCACAGGCTCCTCATTCAACGGGCCGGCACATCGACTGAACATCATGCGCACGTGATCGTCATCGCCGTCGGGACTGAGCCAGCTCGGCCGGCCGAGATTCCCTTCGACGACGTCACGATCATCGATACCGACGGCTTCCTCACGCTCAAACACCTTCCGACCTCAATGGTCATTGTCGGCGGTGGCGTGATCGGCACAGAATACGCGTCGATCTTAGCCACGATGGGCGTGCCGGTCATTCTCATCGACAAGCGTCCGCGCTTGTTGGAATTTGTCGACGCCCAGATCATCGGCGCCCTGCAACAGCAGATGACAGACATCGGCGTCACGCTCTGCCATGAAGAAGAAGTGGTCGCGGTCCGGAAAGAGTCCGATGGACAGGTCACGGTCTCGCTGACGCACCGACCACCGATCACCACCACGACGCTCATGTATGCCATCGGCCGCATCGGCGCAACAAAACACTTGAACCTGGAGGCCATCGGCATCACGCCGGATGCGCGAGGCCGCGTGATCGTGAACGACCATTTCCAAACATCAGTTCCTCATATCTACGCCGCCGGCGACGTCATCGGCTTTCCTGCCTTGGCCTCCACATCCATGCAGCAAGGGCGCCATGCCGCCTGCCATGCCTTTGGCCATCCCGACCACACCGACACGGACCTCCTGCCCTACGGCATCTATGCCATTCCGGAAATCTCCATGGTGGGGCGGAATGAGGAAGATCTGGCCAAGGCAGGGATTCCCTATGCGTCCGGCATCGCACACTATCGGGAAATCGCCCGCGGGCAGCTCATCGGCGATGAAACCGGCATGGTGAAGCTGCTGTTTCATCGCCACACCCACGCGCTCCTGGGCGTCCATGCCATCGGAGAAGGGGCCACGGAGCTCATTCACATAGGCCAAGCCGTTATGGCTTACCGGGGAAAGGTCGATTACTTCATCGACACGGTCTTCAACTACCCGACTCTGGCGGAATGTTATAAAGTCGCCGCGCTTGACGGCATCAATCGTTTGCCGAGGCCCTGGGCGCCGCACGAGTGAAACTCGTGAAGCGTATCTCGTGAAGCGTGAAACGCGAACGACATTAATTTCCTCTTTATTTCTTTCTAGCGAGATACGCTTCACGAACGTCGTTCTTAATAGGAAGAAGTCACATGTCCTTTACAAATCACTTGCGGCAACTCGCCAAGCCTATATGGGAAGCGCAGCTCACCCATCCGTTCGTCGTGGCGTTGGGCAATGGGACCTTGCCGCAACGCACATTCAAGTACTACATCCTGCAGGACGCAAGGTTTCTCGGCGACCTCGCCCGTGTGTTTTCTGCCGGAGCGCTGAGAGCGCCAGATTCAGAGTCGGCCCTGCGTCTGACGAAACTGGCCGAGGAAACCATTGTCGTCGAACGCAGCCTCCACGAAGGGTACGGGTCACGGTGGAGGATGAGCGCCAAACAGATGTCGTCCGTGCCCATGGCGCCGACGAACTACGCCTACACCAGGCACATGCTCACCGTCGCCCATACAGGCTCGGCAGCAGAGATCACCGTCGTCGCCCTTCCCTGCGCCTGGATCTACTGCGTCGTCGGGCAGCATCTCTTGAAGCATGGCCCGCCGAAGAAGAATCATCCTTATCGAGACTGGCTCATGCTCTACGCATCTCCCGAATTCGCCGAGGTGCAACGCTGGATGCGCAAGAAAGTGGACCAGTGGGCCAAGACGGCGGGCAAGAAAGAAAAGCGGCGGATGGAAGAATCGTTCGTCATCAGCTCGCGGTATGAGTGGATGTTTCGGGAGATGGCGTGGAAGGAGGAGAAGTGGCCGGTGTGAGGAGAGGGAGGGCAGGCAGCAGGGCCGTTCCATTGCTCGCGCAACGCGCGGCCTCAGAAGGCCCTCGTTTGACGCGCGCAGTTTGGCCCAACCCTGCTACCTGCCCGAAGAGATACGCCGGCCACCAGAGAGAGAGGAAGAAAGAGACCTAAGGAGAGCGCCACCCGTCGAGTTACGACGTGCCAAATTGGGGGGAGATAAGAAGCTGAAGCCCATGGGTGGGCGCCCCTGTGCTCGCAGAACGCGCACGATGAAACAGTGCTCGTCCGATGCGCGCGCTATGGGGCATCCCACCCTCGACTTAGTCGACACACGGCCACTGATTGGAAAGAGAAGTAAGGAGAGAAACAGATGGTGCTCGGTGGCTGCGCATAATTTTCAGCAGCCCTATTCTTTCTCCCCCTCGCGTACCTCAACCCAAACATCTCAAAAGCTCACAGACTGCTCGATCCACTATTCTGACTAGAATTCTGCTATACTCCTCAATCGATGCCCTATCGCATTGAATTGTCAGATGCGGCCAAACTCGACTTGCGTGCATTGCGCAAGAGTGGTCAGGTGAAGGTACTCGACAAGATTGAAATGCATCTCACGTATCAACCGACCATGCAGAGCAAGAGCAGAATCAAGTCGCTGAGACCCGGAACGTTTCCACACTACCGCCTCCGCGTGGACGAACTTCGAGTCTACTATGACGTGATCGAACCTCAGCACCTCGTGGTTGTGTACGGCATTGTGCCCAAGGCGGAATCGGAAGCCTGGCTTGAACAATCGTCAAAGGACCATAGAGAGGGAGGAACACCATGAAGGTCGTCCCATTGAACGAAGTGAAGAACCGTTTGTCCGCGTACCTGGAATTGTCCAAACGCGAGGACATCGTCGTCACCAAGAATGGCCGAGCTGCTGCCGTCTTGCACGGCGTCACCGACGAGGACTTAGAGGACTATCTCTTTGAGTCAGATCCCCGATTCATCGCCCGCCTCGAGTCGTTACGGCGAAACTATCAGCGTGAAGGCGGCACCTCTATTGACGACGTTCGGAAAGAGTTGCGCTTGCCGAAAAGGCAGCGGCGAAAAAAGTAGGAGTGTGGCCGGTGTAATTGGGAAGGGGCTGAGGGGCAGGACCGTCTCGTGTGCTCGCAGAGCCCCCCACGATGAAACGGTGGTCGCTCGATGCGCGCAGTTCAAGACAATCCTGCCCCTCGCCCTAAAGTTGAGACCGGCCACAGGGATGGGGAGAGAAAAGGAAGACCCTCGTTGGACGCGCGCAGTTCAAGAATAGACCGGTCATGAAAGGGAGAGAGTGAAGAAGCAGCTGGGCAATCGAACAGGTCAAAGGAAAAGTAGAATCCCATGTTTCTATTCACAGATGAATCTTTCATCCTGGAATTCCCTGAGAAAGTTATACGATCAAAACACGAATCACTGGAATGGCTGGCTCTTCCGTGGACAGGTAATTCCGAAAGGCACTCGCAAATCACGACAATTCCAGTCACGCCGACGATATTCAGGTTCCCGAGTCCGAATCCAACGAGTAACCCGACTGTGGCGGCGTTCAGGGCTACGAACAGCCCTAGATGGGACCCCGATGGAGGTCGGTCGCTCTGGGCGGTGCCGGAGTTATGAGAGGCCTATGCTAGACAGGTTCTTGCCAGGAAGCATTATAATGGGCGATGGCTTTCACCATGAACGGGTACGGTGAATGAGTCCAAATACGTTGAAGCAAGTCTTGACGATCGCCGGCTCTGATTCTGGCGGCGGTGCGGGGATTCAAGCCGACATCAAAGCCATGTCAGCCAACGGCGTGTTTGCCATGTCGGCGATTACCGCCATCACTGCGCAGAATACGGAAGAGGTCACCGACGTCTTCGAGTTGCCGACCTCGATCATCGCGGCGCAAATCGATGCTGTGTTCGACGACTTCGACGTTGCCGCGGTGAAAACCGGGATGTTGTCCTCGGCGGCGATCGTCGAGGTGGTCGTCAGATTACTGAAAACTCAGCATGTCACGAATCTCGTGGTGGATCCGGTCATGATCTCGAAAACCGGCCATGCGCTGCTCAAGCCTGAGGCGATCGACGCCGTGAAGACACAGCTCTTCCCCTTGGCGCTGCTCGTCACGCCGAACATCCATGAAGCCCAGCAACTCTCCGGCATGGAGATCAAGACGCTCGCCGACGCTCGCCGCGCCGCCAAAGTCATTCACGGGTTCGGCTGCAAACATGTGTTGATCAAGGGCGGTCATTTGCCGGCAGATCGAGCCACCGATCTGCTCTATGACGGCCGGTTCTTCAATGTGTTCAAGGGGGAACTCATCGATACCCCCCACACGCATGGCACCGGCTGCACGTTCGCCTCGGCAATCGCGGCACATCTCGCGCGAGGCAAATCCATGAACGACGCCGTACAGACAGCTAAGACTTATCTCACCGAGGCCCTTCGCCACAGCCTGGCGATCGGCCACGGCACCGGGCCGACAAATCATTTCTATTTTCTCCCGACATAGCAGGTTAAAGGGCCACTCTCTTGTCATCCGCCTGTGACGCGTCGTTCACTCCGGGAGTGACGTTGCTGTTTGCTAGTGTGCGGCTTGAGGCTTTCAATGAGCATTCTCTGAAAACTACAAACTTCTAACCTGATACGCCTGAACGAGATACACTTTAAGTGTATCGATGACATTCGGATGGACTGTTTCAGCATACTGTTAGGAAGAGAGTTCCATGGATCGTTTCTCCGGCCGCCCACTGACCTTTCTGATCACAGGATTTGGCTGGCTCCTGCTTTCCTCGTTGGTGGGACTGGCCATCCTGATTGGATTGGTCCATGGCACGTCGCTGCCTTCTTGGATGAGGTTGGTCCATGTACATGCCATCCTCATCGGTGGCATCCTGCAGCTCATGATCGGCGGGCTACTGGCTTCCCTGTCCAGTGATTCTCAGAGCAGCCATGCCGGTTCGAACTTCCGTCCATGGCTGTTCGCAACCCTGAACGCCTCGACGGTCTTATTACTCATAGGATTTGGACTCGGGAACATGAAGGTCGTCGGCGGAGCTGGAATCATCCTGATTGGTGCCGTTGCCTCCGTCGCTCCAGCCGCCTGGCAGTACGCGCGTCAACACCAGACTCAATCAACCGGCTCCTCCTGGCTATACCGTTTTTCACTCATCTCCCTACTCCTTGGATTGGTTATCAGCGTCGCGATGGCCTTCCAGTTCATCCAACCATACTACGCCCATGCGCGACTTCTTCATCTACACCTGATTCTGTTGGGTTTTGTCACAATGGCAATGATCGGCGCCACCCACTACCTCTTGCCGATTGTCTTGAACGCCGAACTCTACAGCCTGAAACTCGCTCGCCTCGTAATGGTCGTACTTCCCAGCGGCTTCGCCATTTTGATCGGCGGCTTCATCACCTCGTCGCTCCATCTCGAACTTGCGATCGGAGGGATACTCATCCTTAGCATCGGTCTCTACTCGTACAATCTTCTGCGCACATGGATAAGCTCCGGCCATTCGGGAAATGCCGCTTCCGATCACCTCCTGATCGCGACATTTTTCCTGGTCCTCATGATGATCATGGGCGTGCTCATAGGATCCAACTCCCTCCCGCAACGGCCTCTACTGCCGTTTGGCTCGTTGCAGCTGGCGGCCTATACCCATATGGCCTTGATCGGATTCATCCTGCAGACAGTCTTTGGGGTTTTG
>VBOL01000153.1 GCA_005887945.1 Nitrospirota bacterium | reverse complement strand
GCGTTTACGGGTGGATGGCTCTGCGTGAACGATGTCCGGGTGATTCCTATTCCCACGTTGACGTATCCGCTCTCTACGCGACGCAGTGGGTTCCTCATCCCGAATGTTGCGTACGATAATCGTTTTGGCATGCATTTTCAGGAAAGCCTCTTTTGGGCCATTAATCCTAGCCAGGACCTGACGATCTCTCCTTCTTATTACAGCCGCCTCGGTTACGGGAGCGATTTGCAATATCGCTATATTCTGGACCGGAAGTCGAAGGGGCAGTGGTTCGTCAGTGCCTTGGAGCAGACAGAGTTGCCGAATGTGTCAGGCGTGAGCCAAACGGAACAAAATGCGCACCGGACTCGTGGCATGCTCACGGGGACCCATACCCAACAGTTCACGCCGGACTTGTTGCTGAGAGCGCAAGTGCTCCTTGTATCGGACGCAAGCTATCTCCAGCAATTGAGCAACTCGGGAGCCCAGCGAGCCCTTCCCAGCGGCGAATCGAATCTCTTGGCGACTCAACGTCTAGCTTACGGAAACACGTACCTGCTCAGTCAATATCTGCAGCCGTTGCAATCGGGAGGGGTGGATACGTTTCAGCGCCTGCCGGAAATCGGCTACAGTCAGCCGAATCTCTCATTGTTCAATTCGCCGATCTTGTTGGGCACAGATACGAATTTCGTGAATTTTTACCGTGAACAAGGATTTACCCAGAATCGAATAGATGTTCTGCCAGGACTGTCGACCGACGTCCTGGATTTCGGCCACATCGTGGGCCTGACGCCTCAAGTGAAAGTGCGCGAGGTCTACTATACACGGGGGGTGCAAAACCCTGAAAGCCAGCATCGTGAGACCTTTTGGGCGGGACTTGATGCCACGTCGAAGCTGAGCCGCCGCTTCGGAACGGGCGAGGGCAATACCTTGCTGCATACCATCGAGCCCAGCGTCATGTATGAATATGTTCCGCCGACTGACCAGTCACAATTGACTCAGATCGATCAAGTGGACGATCTGCAGAAGAAAAACCTAATGACCTATGCGATTCGCAGCCGATTGTTGGAACAAGAGGGCAACAGCAGCTTTAATTGGCTCGACCTCACGCTGGCTCAGAGCTACCATGCTGGGGCCGTACAAACGAGAGCTCGGGATTTCACGCCTGGCGTCTCCCCGCTGCTCGGGTCAATTACGCAGCCCCTGCAGCCGGCGACGGTGGCCATTGAGGGGAAGAAACTTTCCGATCTCTGGATGCGGGCCGTGATCGGTAATACGACCCCGAAGTTCACGCCGGCTCAGTTAGCTGATGCCGCGTTTGGCCGAGGCGCCGGGGCTGTTCCCGGTCAGCAGCCTGCCACCAACCAGTATCTGACCATCGATGCGTTTTTCGATCCCTATCGATCGTCGGTGAGTCAATTCAACACCACCCTCCGGGTTCAGCAGTCCAACTACTGGTATCTCGAAGTGGGGCAACGTTTCACGCACGATGGTAATCGTGTACGTCGCGGAGACGTGTGGAATCCGATTTCGTTCAATGAGGTCTATGCCCCAACCCCTGAGATTCAATTTGTCACAGCGGGAGGGGCGTTTCGCACGCCTTGGGGGTGGACGGTCGGCGCGAAGGGCTACTACGATGTGAAGAACGGCAGAAGCCCGGAGTATGATGTCGTCGCCCTCTACCAGAATCCCTGCAAGTGTTGGTCGCTGGGGGTCTATTATTTACAGTTCCCCGATCGCCAGCAGTATAACTTCATGTTGAACCTGACCGGGATCGGCTGGACGGAGAATTTCGGCACGGCAGTGGTTCGAAGTATCCTCAGCCCGCTGCTGATTGGGGAGAAAGGTCTGCCCTGGGCTGCGCCTGGAGGGCCGTATGGGAGGCCACAATCGGCCATACCCCAGCCTGAGATGGGTGGGAATGGACGATGAGCAGACTTTTGCACGAGACACGCGAGACTGGCGGGAAAGGCGAGACACGCGGAATCAGGGCTTGCACGTCGCGCGACTGAGTCATAGTCGCGCTAGGCCTAGACCGATTTTCTGGCCCGGGTCGATCACTGGGTGGCGCTAGCCCGGATTATTCATGAATGCCGTTGCGAGGCATTCGAGACCGAACGCCCGCCGGGGCTTCTCGCAAGTAAGGCTGACGG
>VBOL01000152.1 GCA_005887945.1 Nitrospirota bacterium | reverse complement strand
CATGAGCCCCATGATCTCCACGACGCGCGCCGGTTCCACGCTGAAACGTTCGCGGCATTCCGCTTCGCCGAACCACTTGTCTTTCACCGGATCGTAGATGCGCACGTGGGGCGTCAGGAGCTGGAACATGTCCTTATCGCCAGTAACGATGACGACGTCGAAGCCGGCCTGTTCCGCCTGGTGGGCGAACGCGCCGATCAAATCGTCCGCCTCGTAGCCGGCTTGCCGGACGGCGGGAATGTTGAGGGCCTCCACCACGCGATGGATGTAAGGAATCTGAGCGCTCATGCCTTCCGGCATCGGCGGCCGCTGTGCTTTGTATGCCTTGAACTCCGCATGGCGCAATGTCGGACCCTTTTCGTCAAACGCCACCACGAGACCATCCGGCTTCCGCTCACGAAGAATCTTCAACAACGTCGTCGTAAAACCGAGGATGGCGTTGGTCTGGAGGCCTTTGGAATTATTCAGAGCCGGCAGGGCGAAGAACGCACGATAGATATAGGCGCTCCCGTCGATCAGGTAGAGCGTCTTGCGGCTGGACTCGGTGGTCGGCATGGCGCTAGGGACCGGGGGCCAATGTCAGCGGCGGTTTACCATATTTGTGGCGCATGGCATTAATCACGCCCAGCAAGGTCGGCTGGCCTACCATTTTGGCTTCCAGCTCACGCTTTTTTGGGAAATCCATCAGCGAGACCCCAATGAGCATAGTCAGCACGCCCTGCCCAGGCAAAAAGAGCATGGCAAAGCCGGCCAAGAGGAACACGATGCCGACGACGTTCTTGACGACCAACCCCGACAGGCGCAGCGCGGGATGATGGTCTTTCATCCAATGGCGGGGAGTGCGGGTGTCAAAGTAGTCGGCCGGCAGGCGGACCAGAATCATTGGGATGGCAATCAGGGTACCGATAAATCCGATGGCTGAGGCCACGGTGAGACCGATGAGCACATCGACCGGAATCAATTGCTGGACTGTTGCGAGTACGTCATCCATGCCCCGCGCATCCTAACATGCGACCTGGGGGCACTCAAGCCAACGACCGAGCCTCGGCGAGTGTTTACGGCATGTTTCTCAACGGGCTATAATCTTTCTTCTATGTCGCGTCGTTCGCCCTTCACACTTCGGATCAGCACCTTGCTAGGGATCGCGGGCCTTGGCATGGGACTCCTCGCATGTCCCTCCATGGTCGGCGCATCCGATGATCTTCATATCGAGATTACGAAGAAAGGCCTGGGCAAGGAGGTCGTCATCACGCAGGGGGCACGCGAGTGGTTCATGTTGATCGAGGTGACGCCGGAGAATTCCGTGGTCCTGCGGCAGGAAAAGGAGCATGGTACGTATCTCGTGGACGAAAGTGAAACGCATGACCGTCCCATGACCACGGGCGAAATCGATGCGGCCATTACCGATTATGTGAACAGCGTCAAGACGCGCGCCACGAAGGAGTAGCCACCGACCATGCCGGCTCAACCCAAATTCGTCATCTTCGCCCATCACGCCACCTACGATACGCTGCACCAGGTCGCGACCCTTGGTCTCACTGCCGCGGCGATGGGAAAGGACGTGATCGTGATCTTATTGTTCTGGACGATCAAGAAACTGGCCGAGGGAAAGATTGATCAGGTGGACTTTCCCCCTGAGTATGCCGCCTCAGCCGACGAAGTGGCGCGGCTCTTGAACGAAAAGAAGGTACCGAAGATTTCGGAAATGTTTCAGGACGCAAAACACGTCGGGAAGTTTCGTCTAATCGCCTGCAGTGCCGGCCTGGAATACATGGGCGTGGACAGTGCCGTCGTCGAAAAGAACGTGGACGAAGTCATGGGACTACCTGCCATTATTGCGCTCATCTCTGACGCGGAAACGAAGCTGTTCATCTGAATGCCGTGAGGTGTAACAGGTAAGGCGGCAGGCGATGGTGAATTTCACGCGCTCACCCCTCACGCCTAACGCGATCTTTTAACTCCCACCCGATCGCAGTATTCGGTGAGTTTGCACTTGCTGCAGAAGGGCGAGACTGGTTGGCAGAGGTTCTGCCCGTAGGGGACAAGTAAATCGTTGAAGGTGATCCAATGCGGCGGTGGCAATTTCCGGCGTAATGCCTGCTCAGTTTCCTCCGGCGTCTTCGTCCTCACGTAGCCCCAGCGATTACTGATCCGATGCACGTGTACATCCACACAGATGCCGGGCTTGCCATAACCGACCGTCACCACCAAGTTCGCCGTTTTCCGGCCGATCCCCGACAGAGTGACCAACTCCTCGATAGAATCGGGAACTGTGCCTCCATAGACGTCGAGAAGGCGACGGCAAATTGCATGAATGGATTTGGCTTTCGTGCGGTAGAACCCGACGGGATAGATGGCGCGTTCGATCTTCCGGAGCGGGAGGGTCAGCATCGTGGCAGGCTGATGCGCCAACGCGAAGAGCCTGGCACTGGCTTCACTTGTCATCTTGTCTTTGGTCCGGAGGCTGAGGAGGCACGACATGAGGATGCGAAAGGGATCTCGGTTCGACTCGCGCGCCACCACGCCTAGGACCGGCTCCCCCCACTGCTGAATCTCGCGCTTCACGATTCGAAGCGCGGCAGTAATCTGATCCTGGCGCATGGACAAGGACGGGATATGAAGGCCTTGGGAGGAATGCGATCAACCGAACAGGCGAGCCCGTGGAAGGATACTTACTCTGGCTTACGCTTCGACAACCACTTTTGACGCCGCCGCTGCGCCTCGCGCTGCTTGGCTTTCTTCCTGACACTCGGCTTCTCGTAAAACCGCCGGCGCTTCAGTTCGCGGAAGAGTCCTTCCCCCGCAAGTTTCTTCTTGGCAACTTTGAGGGCTTTCTCGACGTTATTATTGAAGACTTTGATTTCCATTCTTCCCGTTTGTGTACTTTCCCAGGCGATGCCTGTACAGGTTTTTTTCTTGTGCCAGCCTGACCCTGACGAAGGGATGCAGTGTAACATAGCCCCCTAAGTTCCTCAAGACGGTTTGTCATTTGCTGAATCCTGTCGATAAGTGATTTCTTAAGCCTATGATTCTGCTGAATACTTATGTTTTCTACAACCGTATGACGTCCCGCATCGGCGGCGGCGATCGCCAGCAAGCAGGCGTGAAGAAGGGCTCCTGCCTTCGTCGCCTGTTCGGCGATTTCAAGTGGAATCTCCGTCGCCAGATGGAGCGCAGACGACAAGACGGAGGGACGAGTCCGATCTGTCTTCGCGAGCCTCGTTGCCTGGATAAATCGCTGATAGGCATCGCCATCCGCTTGCATGAGCTCGCGAAGCCGACCGTCGATCTCACTCAGCCGATGTTCCACTCCTGGTTGCTGACTGAGGCGCGCCCCCATGATCCCCAGCGAGGCCGCGAGGGCGCCCACCAAGGCCGCGACCGTGCCACCTGCCGGAATTGGGGTCGCCGCGGCCACCGAGTCCAAAAAGTCCGTGAGCGATTGCGCGTGCAAATCAACCGGCTCCTGTTCGCGAGACGGGGCGTGTCGTGCGGGGTCACCGAACAGCCGAGTCTCCAATCTCATTTCCAGTACCTGCGTTGAATCGAACCGTTCGAGCGCCAGGCTATGCCCGGCGGCCTGAAGCAGCGCTGCTTGGGGCACAAGCCCGATCACTTCGCTCCCCGCTACCGTGACCCCTTGCTCGGCTGCGCGGGTTCGGACCGCTTCAAATGCGACATGGATAGGTGTGATGATGTAATCGGTTAGATTCATGGCGACCTGAACCAGCTGACGGCTGGCCAACTCCACGCCGATCGCTTTGAGATGGGGCAGCCCCCCGTTCGATTGGCGAATGTCTTTCGCTATGGATCGGGCCAGCGCCAGATCCGTCGAGCGGAGATTCACATTAAAGGAGATCAAGGGAGGTCGCGCACCGATCACCATGGCACCGGCCGTCTTATGGAGTTGGGGGGGACCAAAATCCGGTGTCCAGTCCGGATCGGAGGCCATGCGGAAGGCAAGGCCTTGAAGCCCTCCTCGACGGACTGATTCGAGCGGGGCATGATCGCAGTGCAGGGCCGCTTGTTCGTAGAGGAATACCGGGATCTCCAGCTCTGTTCCCACCTGCTGTCCCAATCGCTTCGCCAGATGGATACAATCCTGCATCGTCGCGCCGCGCAACGGCACGAAGGGCACGACATCGGTTGCCCCCACCCGCGGATGGACGCCCTTGTGTTTCCGAAGATCGATGAGATCGGTCGCCACGCGAAGTGCGCGAAAGGCCGCTTCAACGACGGCGTCCGGTTCGCCGGCAAAGCTCAAGACGGAGCGATGGTGATCCCGATCCATCGTCTGGTCCAACAGCCAGACCCCTGGCACCGACTCCACGGCATGCACCAGCGCACGCACTGTCGTCTGGTTTCGTCCCTCACTGAAGTTCGGCACACATTCGACGATTCCATCCACGTCCTGCCCCATCAAGAATCAAAACAACGAAGCCGGAGGTCTGATCATCATCCCTCCGGCTTCTCTCTCTCCCCTGCATCCCTGTCTGTGCGGTTACTTCGTCTTTTTTACAAACGCTTTATAGATAGTTCCCGACTTCGTCTGTTCTTCTTCAAGCCCGACCATCTGATGACCGGTCGTGTCGCACCAGGCCGGCATGTCCTTCTTGATGCCTTCGTCATCTGAGACGACTTCAAGGACCTGGCCCAACGTTAGCTGCTTGATCTTCTTCAAGGTCATGATAATCGGCATCGGGCAAAAGTATCCGAGCGTATCGAGCTTCACATCGGCTTGAATCATATCAACCTGTTGATCTGGTTAATTTGGTTTGTTTGGTTTCTCTGATTGATCTGGATGCGCGGCCCACGCACCAGACAAACCAGATGAGCTAAATGAACAAGTTCACACTGCCCTGTTTGGCCTCCGCGAGATAGGTGGTCACCCCCGCGAACTGATCGATACCATCGATGAGCGTATCTTTCGTGATCCCCATCAGCCCCATGGTCGTTGTGCAGGCAATAAAGTGCACACCGAGGTCCAGCGCCGTCTCCATGAGTTCCGGCACACCCGGCATCCGGTTTTGCTTCATGACTTTTTGCATCATCTTCGTGCCCAGCCCCCAGAAATGGAACCGCGAGAGGGGAAGGCTGTCTGCGCCTCCTTTATTCAGCAGGCCGAACATCTGACGAAGCCAGTCCTTGGCAGAGCTGGTCGCGCCTTTCCGACGAATGGTATTGAGACCCCAGAAGGTGAAAAAGACGGTGACCTGCATCCCCATGGCGGCGGCCCCGGTGGCGATAATGAATGCCGCCATCGCTCGGTCCATGTCGCCGCTCAGCAGCACGATCGTCACCTTGTCAGGTTTGGAGGCCTGTAGGTCTGCCAACGCCACCGCTGGATCCATCTGTGCTATTGTCATGACGCCCTCTTTCCTGTCAGGTCCGCATGAATTTGGTGATTTCAAGGGGATTTTGACTATAGTCCCCGCTTCTTTTTCTTGTCAAGGCAATGACCTTGACCCCACTCAGCACGCCGGATATAGTCCCAGACGAACCGATGTCACCTGCCATCCCATTCTTTTCATGAACAGCGACCTCATCACTGAGATCAAACCATCCAAGAGCGCACCGCTCTTCGGCTTTTGGTATCCCGCTTGTCTGAGCAGTGAACTCGCTCCCGGCAGCCTGAAAGGGACCGTCCTGTTGG
>VBOL01000010.1 GCA_005887945.1 Nitrospirota bacterium | reverse complement strand
ACCGGAGCCGCCCCGTAAAAGGCGGCTCCGTTGACTTGCTACGTACAACGTCCGGGCCGCCTACGAAGGCAGCCACCACCAGCACGGAGAGGTGAACGGACGGTTTGCGAGCACAAGTTGTATGCTGACAGGTTGACGGGGCATCGTCAAGAGTGTTGTTCTATAGCTTTACCCTTCGAGTGGGGAGGAGGTCACCATGAAGAACCCCTTTCTGAGCGGGACGAAAGTCTACCTACGCCCCTTGGAGCGTGAGGACGCGCCGCTGTTGGTTCCGTGGATCAACGATGCGGAAGTCACGCGCACGTTAGAGGTCTTCTACCGCCCGATGAACCTCCAGACCGAGTTGGAATTCATCGAAAACATTTACAAAAGCGAGCATGACGTTGTGCTGGGCATTGCCGTCAAGCAAACAGACGCGCTGATCGGCGCGACCGGGTTGCATCGCCTGGACGGCAAGAACCGCCGCGCGAGCTTCGGCATCTTCATCGGCGAGAAGGCTGAATGGGGCAAGGGCTACGGCACCGAGGTGACCACGCTCATGACCGGGTATGCCTTCGAGACCTTGAACCTGAACCGCGTGTGGCTACACGTCTACGAATATAATGAACGGGGAATCCGGGCCTACGAGAAGGTCGGCTTTACGAGAGAGGGGGTACTGCGACAGGACCGTTATCACGAAGGGCGCTACTGGGATACGATCACCATGGCGATCCTACGTGAGGAGTGGGAGGCGCGTAAACGGCAGGTGCGTTAAGGCACCTATTGATGTCATATCTCCAGAACCACAGAGGTTGGACAATGGTCACTTGCCTCTGTGTGCTGCGGCCCGATGGTCGGGTAGCGCGGTCCGGTATACTGCTTACACTTTGTCGTCAACCCCTTGCGGACAATCTCGGTAGAAACCACTTTGACACTTTTATGCGGCAGGACGTAATCGAGCTGGCTGACTTCTTTGGTAGGGACGTAATAGTGCGTCCACCTCTGATCTTTAGGCAGCGAATCCACCGGATTCCGCAGGGGAGAGTCTTTGATGAGCGCCTCAAGTGATTTATGTTTTGGGGGTGCGTTTAAGTCACCTAAAACAATGGGAATTTTTTTGGCCTGCACAGCAGCATTGACCAATTCCGCCACCCTCTGGGCCTGTTCTGTACGTTTCGTGTCGGATGCTTTCCTCCCGTCCTGGGCCTTGAAATGATTGATCAGCAGCGTAAGAGTCTTTCCCCCAATCGCGAGGTCTACCTCAAGGCAATCACGTGAGAAAATAGCGCCAGTTACCAGGTATCCCTTGTTGGGAATGGCATGGCGTATTACTGTCTTTCCTTCCTCCGCATCCTCCACATGAGTCCGAATATTCACGATTTCGATGTCCGTGCGCTCTCGGTTGATCAAGAGCCCGATGTCGATCCCTCGCAGGTCGTTGCCGTCAATCGAGAGCACCCGATCGCAGTAGTTGTCGAGGTATGAGTCATTGAAGTTGCGCAGGGTGTAAATATTCTCGATTTCCTGGACGGCAAGAATATCGGGGTGCGCGTCCAGGATGGCCAGCGCGGTATTGTTGCGCTGTATTTCAGTAATCGCATAGGGGACGAGGTCCCCTTGGCGGCTGGCGATGGAGACCACGCCGATTGCCTCGACGAATTGTTCGTAATGTCGTTGTTCCCACGGTAGATCCAAGAATGCGTAGCGGTTAAAGAGATTCTCCACGTTGAACGTCGTGATGCGTAAATTGGTCGGCATAAATCCTCCTCCCCGAGTATATCAACACCTCAAACGATCGGACGTGCCATCTTTGCTCAATAACGAGACTTTCATCCTTATTAGCTCCGCGATGGAGGTCCTTGACCGGAGACCTTTCGCTCCCAATCTTGGATCGCTGCGTTAATCCGCGCATGTTGGGGCTCAGCACGACACCCGTCGAGGGTTTGAATCATTCTTTTCGCCTGTTCAACGAGCGCACGGGCCGTCTTGATATTCTCTACATCCGTCCTGTCCAGACGGTAGTCGGCCTGAATCCTTCTGCTGTGGAGATCGGTGAGTTGAGAGCCCACTCCGATGACTTCAGCGTCACCACTGTTGCTGAGCCGATTTTGCACCTCACGATGTCCAGCGGGGCCCTTGCTGATGCGAAAACCCATATCCCGCAGAATTTCAACGGCAACGTTGTATGTGAAATTCCCGCGGATCCATAGCTCAGATGATGTTATACGAGAGACGGATTTTATTCCGCTCCGGCCAAGGAACTGCGGAGACCCAGTGATCGACATATCGGCCATAGGCATCTAAGGCCTTCTCCTCGTCCTCCTGTATTGTCACATCGAGTACTAACCATTCTTCTCCGGTCTCTGGATCTTGTTCTGGCTGCAGATACAATTCTTGAATCGACGAGAAACACGCCTCGACCAAGTCAATGGCGATGGGGAGGTAAGGTAAGATCCCTTGCCGGGAGCAGAAGCGGGCTAAGTCCTCTGACAGCTGGGTATTCTCACGAAGCTCCTGGAGGGCCTTTATCACGTCGGGGTCGATTGACCCGATTTTATCCCGCAACTTTCTGATCCGTTCGTAAATAGCTCGACGTTCTGGGGACATCCTTCGCAGATGGTCGTCACGGAGCTGCATTCTCAACGGGGCGCGCAGAGAGCTGACCGGCGTCGCAGTTGGGATTGTAGCGCGGGTGGAAGCGACAATGGGGTTACGGTTGATCGATGGCCAGTCGATCGGATAGTTCGCCTCGTAGACTCCCTCGCGGAAGAAGGATCTCCAGGCGAAGTAGACGATGTCGCGACGACGCCCGATATTAGACTCCACACCGTCCAGAATTTTCTCTAGGCTATTGCTACCATCGGTGTAAAACCGTAAGGGGTCGTCGTCCTTAGAGTTGCCGATAACCTCTAGCAGCTCGCTCTTACGCTGCTCAATGATGACCCCGGATCGGGCACTCGCTCGCGCTTCGCCCATAGCTGACATAAGGGGGATAAAGAAATTATCTGACGTCTGTATAATGCCACGCCACTTAGGCACAGCCGCATACTTCTTAGTAATGAGCTTGTTCAGATCAAGGCAAACCCATTGAAAATCAGCCTTGCAAACCTCGCTGCCGACCTCCATGACACGTTCGCTGAGCCGGTAGTTGACGCTGTCTTCATCCTCCAAGACGCCCCGGGTTTTGATCTGAGGGTCGCAGGAAACATACGCGATTAGGCCATTAACTAGAAACTCATAGCGGAAGTACGTAACTGATGGGATTGGAATTGCCTCTGGGGGTTTTCGCTCACGTGGCCTTGGGATCGTCTTCTCCTCTTTCTCAGTCAGCGAGCGTATTCCCCATGCCTCGAACATGGTCCGCAGGTCGGCGTGTATCACCTCCAGCAGGTGGCGAGGCGAAACCTTCTGCTGCCCGGCATTAAGGACCATGAAGAGGCGGACAAGCTCATCGGACTGTAGGTTGCGCCACACTTGAAGTACCACGGGCCTACGCAGGAACTCGTCTGCAGTCAGGAGTTTTTGTCCCTGTTCCCTAATAGCGGTGAACTGTACCTGAGCGTAATCCTCTGGTTGCTCGCCTCGCTCAAGGGTGATCAGCGCATGCAAGGCTTCGGTTTGAACATGGGTGCGTTGCAGTCCATCGATAATCTCTAGGGCGCGGGCTTGCCCAGGTCGTTCATAGACGACGAGGGGAGGCAGCGTACCACCCCTGCAGAGATCACGAAGCATGCGCTGTTTAATAGGATTCTTCCGGATGTCCAGCGCCGTCCGCTGGAAGTTAGCTGCCACGTTTGGGTCAAAGCGTGCCTTCTTGGAATCGGGGTTGTATAAGCCAAGCCGAGCCAAATAATCACCGACGGTAGTCATCCGTAGAATATAAGTGCCATGCTCAGTAGCCAGGTCTCTCACGTCATCGATGAGGTTTTGGTCGCTCGTCATTTCTTTGACCTTAGCGTGTGCTGCTGCCTACCGTAAGCGGTGCGGGCTGTTAGTCCAAGGCGCAGGCGCCCGGGCCACGCGGGTCGCCACAGGTCCCGCAAGGCCCCACGGCTTCAGGCGGGGCGTCGTTCCCGCTGCGGTTGCTGACGGCAAACACGGAAAGCAGCTTCTCTAGTCGCTGACTCTGGCAGGAAGGACAGGCTGGAGTCGTCGTGCCTAGCACGAGTTCTTCAAATTGGTGTCCACACTGTTTACATACATATTCAAACAGAGGCATGCGAGTTCTCTCCTCTCGTAAGCGGCAGGGAATAGGATAATCACGCCATGAGGAAAAGCCAAGCGGGAATGGTAGTTCACCACTTCTCTCCCTCTCCTGCGTAAGCAGGAGAGGGTTGGGGTGAGGGCCTGTTACGGTCGTGGTGTAGCCACACGCCCCC
>VBOL01000150.1 GCA_005887945.1 Nitrospirota bacterium | reverse complement strand
GCGATGGTTCTGAACGTGCGGCGATAGCCTACGCGCGACTCGAGAACGGAGCCGTGACCTTCGTGACTGACTGGAAGCCCTAACAGGGTTTGGCTAGTTCCCGAGATTCGAGCAAGCCATCCCAGGCCGTCCTGGTCCTGTGCGGGTCGCGAACGCTGATGAGTACGACTGGGATACGCAGGGGCACAGATACAAGAGACAGAGGGTTTTGAACCTAAGAATGCAGATAGAACGCCGAGCGATTGAATTGGGAAAGGGACACTCGTCTGACGCTGCTAATAGAGAAGATAATTCTACAAAGCGGGTCCTGCTTATTTCTAGCAAGGTGATGCACTATAGAGTGCCAGTCTATAATTACTTCCACAGACGATTCCGCGAGATTGGTTTCGAACTGTCGGTGATTGCGAACGCCCTTCAGAAACAGAATCAGAAACCAGTAGAATTTGACTTTCGCGAGCTCGCGTTCAGCTTCGGCACCTACACCCAAACAATTAAGGCGCTTCGCCCGGTCGCTGTGATCCTCTTCCTTCGGCTTAAGGACCTGATCGTTTGGCCCTTGATCCACTGGCTTAGGTTTCAGCGGATTCCCTTCGCTGTGTGGACGAAGGCTGCGAACTGGGACGCCAAGGACAGCCGGTGGCGTTATTGTCTCTACAATTACGTGCATGGAATCAGCGACGCGATAATCGTGTACTCCGTGGACTGTTTAGAATCCATCAGACCACCCTTTCGCTCCAAGGTGTTTGTTGCCAATAACACGCTGAACTTTGATGATTTCCCGCGAATAGATGAAAGCAAGGAAGTGATTAAGCGCGAGCTCCGAGTACCATTCGAGAAAGTAGTGTTGTTTGTGGGTAGCATGGGTACGGGCAAGGGGCGCAAGCGGGTTGATCATCTGGTTGAGATCTTCCGTAACTTTGAACGCAAAGATGTCGGACTCGTGCTGGTCGGTTCTGGGTTGAGCGAAGAGCTAAGAGGCCGCATGAATTCGCACAACACGGTGTATCTCGGTGAGATGCATGACGGAATGGACATCGGGATCAGCAAGGTCTTCAAAATGGCGGACATTTGCGCGATCCCGGGACACGTCGGGCTAGGATTGAACCAAGCGTTGTTTTGGGGCTTACCTGTGATTACGGAAGAGGGCGTGCACCCTCCTGAGATTGCATATCTCAAGCCGGGCAAAAACGGCTTCATAGTTCCCCGGAATGATCTGATCTCCCTAAGGGACCGCATCGTCTATTTGCTCGACCACGATGATATCAGGGCTGAGTTTTCCCGAAATGCTAGGCAGGGGATCCTCGCGGAGGCACCTATAGAGAAGATGTTTGGCGGCTTTCAGGACTGTGTCCACTTCTTGAGCCACACGCGGCATGTATCGCACCATGAATGAGGAATTATGAGAATAAGCATCTTCGGGATGGGTTATGTCGGCTGCGTATGTGCGGGATGCCTTACAGACTTGGGGCATGAGATTGTCGCTGTCGAATCCAATCCGATAAAGTTGGCCATGATCACGGAGGGGAAAAGTCCCGTGATTGAGACGGGTGTCGACAGGCTCATCTCAAACGCAGTTCAAGCGCGAAGGCTCAGAGCTACGGCGGATTTTGTCGACGCAATTCATTCAACAGACTTGACCATGGTCTGTGTGGGGACACCGAATCGCTCGAATGGCAGTATTGATCTGAGCGCAGTCCTCCGCGTGTGTGAGCAAATCGGCCAAGCTCTCTCCTCAAAACAGGACTACTATACGGTGGTAGTTCGGAGCACGGTGGTTCCAGGTACCGTGGAGGAACGACTGCTCCCAATGCTTCAGAAAACGTCGGGCAAGAAGGCTGGCCGGGACTTTGGCCTTTGTATGAATCCTGAGTTCCTGCGCGAAGGGACTTCAATAGCGGACTTTTACCATCCGTCCAGAACTGTCATTGGCGAATTCGACCGGCGATCCGGGGACGCACTGTCGAAGGTCTATGAGCCGCTGTCCGCTCCCATGATTCGGACAAAGCTGCGAGTCGCAGAAATGACCAAGTATGCTGACAACACTTTTCATGCCCTCAAGATTTCCTTTGCCAATGAGATCGGCAATATCTGCAAGGCCCTGGAGATCGACAGCCACGAGGTGATGAGCATCTTTTGCGCGGATAAGAAACTCAACCTCTCGGCTTCCTATCTGAAACCGGGGTTCGCGTTTGGTGGCTCCTGTTTGCCAAAGGACTTACGGTCGATTTGCTATCAGGCAAACGAGCATGACATCGAGGTACCGCTTCTGAACTCCATCCTGAACAGCAATAGGTGTCAAATTCAGAAGGTCATTACCAAGTTGTTGTCTTACAAAGGGCGGTCACTCGGATTTTTGGGGCTAAGCTTCAAGGAGGGTACAGACGATCTCCGCGAAAGTCCCACGGTCGAAGTCATCGAGACGATGATTGGTAAGGGGTTCAACGTGCGCGTCCACGATCACAATGTCTCTATGGCGAGACTGATCGGCGCGAACAAAGAATACATAGACAGAGAAATTCCGCACATCGCTCAGTTGTTCTGTTCATCCGCGGACGAACTTATTCGCCAAAGCGATGTGATCGTGGTCACTGCCCGCGATGCGGAATACGCCCGTGGGCTGAGGGCCTTGCGCGAGGATCAGGTCCTCCTGGACCTGGTGAGACTCTTTGACCCAGAAGACCATCCAAAGGCGGAGTACTATGGTATCTGCTGGTAGATTCAGAGTTTCGCCGTCTCGGGCTCACGGATAGATCTACAGCGCCTCGCTGCACAGTGCGCTCGGAAGGTAGCTGGAGCCTAGCGGAGATCGTGTTGGTTGATTGCCGGTGATGGACCACATTTCAGTTTGTGTTTGTACGTATAGGCGACCAGACATGCTGGCGCAGCTGTTGAAGGCATTAGCGTGTCAGCAGAGCAGCGATGCGTTCACATACTCTATCGTCGTTATAGACAACGACGCGACAGGGTCCGCGTCTGAAGTTGTCAAAGGATTTCAAGATGAGACGTCTATTCGAGTCCAGTACTCTATAGAGGCTGTGAGAGGCATCCCCGTCGCACGAAACAGGGCAATTAGCGAGGCCGGCGGAAATCTTGTCGCCTTCATTGATGACGATGAGTTGCCGAATCGTGACTGGTTGGACAGGTTATTCGCCACGATGCGGGAGTACAGAGTTGCCGGTGTACTTGGTCCGGTCAAGCCTCACTTTTTAACTACGCCGCCGGAGTGGGTTCTCAAGAGCAGGCTTTTCGAACGGTCCATCAAGACGGGAACAGTTTTGACTTGGCGTGATACGAGAACCGGTAACGTTCTGCTTCGGCGAGATCTTTTTGCGGATACAGATAACTTGTTTAATCCCGACATCGGCCATGGAGAAGACAAGGATTTCTTCAGGCGCATGATCGAGAAAGGCCACTCGTTCGTCTGGTGCGATGAGGCCACAGTTTACGAAATTGAACCACCCGAACGGTGCAGGAGAAGCTATTTCCTCAGGAGGGCATTGGTGCGGGGGAGCTATTACGTTGCGAGGGCGACGAACAGACCATTACAGGTCACTAAGTCTGCATTCACGCTTGGTGTCTATTGCGCTGCGCTACCGATGCTGAGCTTGTTCGGCCAGCCTTTACTTATGAAATCGCTGATAAAGATCTGCGAGAGCCTCGGCTGCCTCATTGGTGCGTGCGGTCTCAGGTTGGAGCATGAATTCAGTCGTCGCCGGGCGCAATCTCCTGGAGGGGGCTCGAATTAGCCATCCCAGCCTGCCGCACCTGCCCTTCGGGACACTACACGTCGGTTGGAGCAGTGTTCGGGAACACAACTCCGCGAGATGAAGGCTCGATGTACTGTGAGAATAACCACGGTTTTGTCGCTGGGATGTGGTGATGAGAGCCAGGTTCCGTAGAGTGTCGTGTCCATTGGTCATTGTCTGTCATGTCTAAAGAGTTCGCATTAGTCGTTTGCGTTCTCTTCATCGTTTGGCTGTTCGCCAAAGATCGACGGCTGCGGCCCATGACTTCACTGGCGCTATGGGTCCCCTTGCTCTGGCTTTTGATAATCGCATCGCGGCCGATTTCGTTCTGGTTTGGCGAAGGAATCCTGGTAGAGAGCGTCGACTACTACCTGGAAGGCAGCCCTCTGGATCGAAGTGTGTACTTTCTCTTCATTCTCACAGGATTCGGGATCTTGGCTGGACGTGAATTGAACTGGGGAAGGATCTTCACATCGAACCGGTGGCTCTTCGTGTTCTTCCTCTATTGCGGCGTCAGTGTTATCTGGTCGGACTATCCGTTCGTCGGCTTCAAGAGATGGATCAAGGACGTTGGAAATGTGATAATGGTTCTGATTCTTCTTTCAGAGAAGGATCCGGTACGCGCGACCAGATCCATGCTCGCGCGATTCACCTACCTCGTGGTCCCGTTCTCCGTCCTGTTCATAAAGTATTATTCAGAGTTAGGAAAGTACTATACCAAGTCGTGGGACACTGCATACAGTGGAGTCGCCACAGAGAAAAACGCTCTTGGGTGCCTTGCACTCATTTCCGGATTGTTCCTTCTGTGGGATCTCGTCGAGATGCGAGCGGGCCAGAAGAGAAAGCTGGACAGGGGCGACCTCGTCACTCGGGGCATCCTGTTGGTGATGGTATTCTGGCTTCTGGACAAAGCGAAAAGCGAGACCTCGCTGGTGTCTCTGTTGTTTGGATCGTTGATCATTCTCATGATGCAGTTCCCCGTTGCGAAGCGACAGGTTGGATACCTCGGCACATACAGCCTAGTTATCGGGTCGGTGATTGTTCTTCTATTTTCCGTTTCGTCTCTCAGTGAAGTGTTTGTAGGCACGTTAGGCAGGGATCTGACACTGACGGGTCGAACCGTCCTCTGGGCCCAATTATTGAGCGAGCCGATAAATCCGCTCCTCGGCACAGGCTACCAGAGCTTTTGGTTAGGGCTTAGGGCGGAGCGCTATTGGGAAGCGTGGAGCTTTCGGCCGAATCAGGCCCACAACGGATACCTGGAAACGTATCTCAATGGCGGGCTGGTCGGAGTATTCCTGCTCCTCGCAATGGTTGCCTCGGGTGGTAGAAGGGTGAAGAAAGGGCTGTTGCTGGAGGGTGGGTATTGGATACTTTGCCTGGCGTTCCTTTTGGTTAGCCTAATGGTCAACTGGACGGAAGCCATGTTTAGCAACATGAGCCCAGCGTGGTTCATCCTGCTCATCGCCTGCGTCAGCCCTGTACGATCGTCAGGGTCAATGTCTGAGAGGATCGCCGAAAATGATACTGGCGGGCGCGATGGGACTCTGCATAGAACAGAATCTCCACAAGATCGGCGTTTACGGGGCGATTATTGGATGGCCAGATTGGTCGGTGGTTGGGGTGGGGAACCGACCACCACACAGATTGAAAGGCCGTCATGTCTAGCCTTGGCCGGGAGCGTGCTGACCAGCGGACTCAAATCTGCGCCAATCGAGGGCCAGGCACAAGTTCCGAAGAATGACGGCTTGGCCGACAGGTAGTAGGAGTTCGGAATCACGTGATCCGTGATAGCGGGGTCCCAGACCGTCGCCTGGTTCACGCTGTCCCAGTTCCCGTGGCGCAGCAGCGTGGCCTTCACCTGGGTATCGCACCCGGCCCCCGTCGCCTCGTAGGCTCCCGTGTAGCCGAGCCGGTAAATGACCTGCACCCCCGAGCTCGCGCCGCTGACGCAGGACTGCTCGAAAACCCTCTCCCGCCCGACGGTCCCGAGAACGTTGCCGACCGCGTTGGTATTATAGTGAATCTGCTCGATATCGAAGACCTGCGTCTGGTCCGTCGTCCCCGGGATCTGCTCGATCCGGTTGCGGAGGAGCGTGTTCCAGTGGCCCGATCCGAAGAAGCTATCCTGGCGGAACCGGCCCTGGATGATGTTGCCCTCGATGAGATTCGTGAGGCCGCCGCCGTGATTGATAATCATTAGGCGGTTGACCGTCGGGTCAAACCAGATGGAGCCGGTGGTGAAGTTGTAAGCGACGACATTGCCGGAGGTGGCCCCCTCGAAAGCGACGCCGAGCTGGACCCCGTACATCGTGTTGTCCTCGATGAGAAGGCCCGAGGTCGCGTAGCCGAGGAAGAAGCCGTACCCCTGGTTCGTCTGGTTGCCGTCCCAGCCGTGCATGTCGGAGCGGCTGATGGTGAGCCAGAGCGCGTTGTAGATGTGAAAGTGGCGGCTCTGGTCAAACGCAGGAATGCCATCAAGGTCCAGGTCGTAGAAGAGGGAGTTGAACACGTTATAGATGTAGAACATGTGCGACATCTTGCTCGTGTGGTTGTCGACCTTCAGGCTCTCGACCGAGATTCCCTCGAGCTTGATGTTGGCCTTTTTCCCCTGCGGGGTCTGCGCGAGGCTGTAATCGAAGTAGAGGGGCGGCGTGATGTCGACCGTCCTCGTGTCCACGACGTTCGTGACCTTGACAATTTGGGCGCGCATGCGTGTACAGTTTGCTCGGCTGAGCCAGTTGCTGTTGTTCAAGCACACGTCCGGCGGGGTCGTCGCGCCGTTGAGCTGGTCGATCAGGACGTAGTCGCCCGCGACCCAGCCGTGGCTCGCGGCCGCCGTGATCCGCGTGGAGTCCTTCGTGAGGCCGGAGGAGAGCGCCACGGTTGGCGTCAGCGTCCAGTCCCAGTCGGGTGACGCCCCCCGCCCGCCCCAGAAGTCGAAGATGCTGTTGCCGTTGCCCGCCGTGAACGGCGACTGTCCCTGGAGCAAGGTGGCGGTCTTCCCGCTCCCGCGCAGGGTCACGTTGGAGTGGTTACCCCACACGATGGCGCTCGAAAGCTTGAACGTCCCGGGGTTGAGCTTGACCACTTGGCCCTGCGGGCATGCCGCGATGGCGTTGGTGATCGCCGGCGCGTCGTTCCCGCCGCTCGGCGATAGCGTAGCGCAGATAGTCGTGCGCGTCCGCCAGTCACTCCGCGCGCCCGCGAGGCTCCAATCTATACGGCGGTTGGCTGGAATAATCTCGGCGAAGGCAGATGAAGTTAGAGTGACGAGGAAGAGGAAAATCCAGAGACCGCGCGTAAGGCGACCGCTCTTTTCTCGAATGGTTTCGGTTTTCATCTTTCCCTCATTATGAGCCTATCTTTGGCAAGAATTATGCCACGAAGTCGAGGTCAACCTTACGGTAAAATGACCATCATAACAGTCCCTTACGCTAAGCTGGTACCGGCAAAAATGATCTCACACGATGTCGCGCTTCTGACGGGTAGGACTATTTGACACAGAGGATAAGCGGGCCAAACTGGAGAACCGCTCAGCGAGGTCTTCTCGACTTCTCTTTAAGTGGATATTCGCTGGGATCTGATCAAAGCGATACCTCTGCCACTCCATTGACCCGCCCCATGTGTTACAGGACAGCGTCACATGATAGACGCTAGAACCTCTTTGGAAGACCTGGAGACAGCTACTCGGAAGCTACTCGCCTACTGTTGGGCGAACGATTGGGCTGGTCATGACCCGTACGATGCTCTGAACAGCCGTGTTTTCACGGCCATGCCGGTCCTCGACTCCCGGCTCCCTCGGCTCGTCATCACCCAGATTTTGAAGCGGAGCCCGATTAACGTTCGCAGCCTGATGCTCATTCCCAAGACTCAGAATCCGAAAGCTATCGCGCTCTTTTTGACGGGGTTCCTTAAGCTCTCAAGCCTCGGGGCACCTAGTCGGGAAGAGCTCGTCAGGCTGATGATCGACCGGCTGATCGCCCTCCGGTCACGAGAGACTCCTTACTGGTGCTGGGGTTATAGCTTTCCTTGGCAGACGCGAACGATCATCGTTCCGCGGGCGGCGCCAAACCTGGTCTGCACGTCATTCGTCGCCACCGCCCTCCTGGATGTCTATGAACAGTGTCAGGAGCCACGGTGCCTGGGCATGGCGGTGAGTGCGGCAGACTATATCCTGAATAGCCTCTACTGGACGGAGGGTAGCTCCGTTGCAAGCTTCAGCTACCCTCTTGCCTCACTGCGGTCTTAGACCCACAACGCGAACTTCCTTGGTGCCGCTCTATTCTGTCGTGTGTACAAGCACACGGGCGAGAAGAGATTTCTGGGGCCGGGTCTCAGGGTTGCCCGCTACTCGGCCGCAAAGCAACGCGACGATGGCTCGTGGACCTACGGAGAGGCCCCGACACAACGATGGATCGACAACTTCCACACCGGATATAACCTGTGCGCGTTGCAATCCATTTGCCGGTACGCAGAGACAACAGAGTTCGAAGCGTGCATTCGACGTGGGCTCGAGTTTTACCAAGCCCATTTTTTTCGAGCCGATGGTGCACCCCGATACTTTCATAACCGTACCTATCCGATCGACATTCATTGTGTCGCACAAAGCATCATCACACTTCTCGCGCTTAGAGGTCTGGACCAGGACAACGTCCGTCTGGCTCATTCTGTCTTCCGGTGGGCAATGAAACACATGTGGGACGATAGGGGCTTCTTTTACTATCGCGTGCTTCGCTTTTGGACCATCCGGACTTCGTACATGAGGTGGTCTCAGGCATGGATGCTCCTGGCAATGTCAACGCTGTTGGACGAGCTCAACGTCGATTCATGAAGGTTGGCGGCAAGGGAATCCGAGTAGAGGGACGGTTCATTCGGATCGCTCGCCTCGAGGCGGAGGGGTTCGAGTTCGTGGGAGATCCTGACGCGGCCCTCAAGGCGCTGCGGGAGTCCGGGGTCCGGGTCGACCTTTTCACCTTCACCCAGAGTTTGCCGAATACCTCACCCAAATACGGATATCCCATAGAGTGGCACAACGTGGCCGCCCTACCCGTGTCCACCTTCGACCACTGGTGGAAGCATCAGATCAATGACAAGACCCGGAACATGGTCCGACGAGCGGAAAAGAAGGGCGTGACGGTCCGGGAGGTGCCTTTCGACGACGCTCTCGTTGAGGGGATCTCAGCAATCTATAACGAGAGCCCGATCCGCCAGGGGAAGCCGTTCTGGCACTACGGAAAGGACTTGGAGACCGTCCGTAGGGAGAACGGGACCTTCCTCGACAGGAGTGTCTTCCTTGGGGCGTTTCTCGGGCAATGCCCGATAGGCTTCGTCAAGCTTGTTATCGACGAAGGTCAGGTTCAGGCGGGCCTGATGCAGATCGTGTCTATGATCCGTCATAGGGACAGGGCTCCGACGAATGCTCTCATCGCCCAAGCGGTCCGGTCCTGCGCCGAGCGGGGGATTCCGTTCCTCGTGTACTCCAAGTTCGCCTATGGGAACAAGCAGCGGGATAGCCTGAGCGACTTCAAACAACACAACGGATTCCAACGGATCGACTTGCCTCGGTACTACGTCCCCTTGACTCGTGCTGGTTGGGTGGCTCTCCGCCTGGGCCTGCACCACAGGCTCGCTGATCACATTCCGGAACCGGTGCTCGCCCAACTCAGGAAACTTCGAAGCCTCCGGCACAGTCGCAGGTTTCATGTCGCGAAGGAACCTGTCTAGAGCTGGAAAGCCATGCCTGGAATCGTCGGTCTTCTCACGAGGATGCCGCGCCAACGGGCAGAGCCCGAGCTTCTACGGATGGTGGAGGCCCAGCGTCATGAGGCTTTCTACACGACAGGAACCTGGATGGACGAATCGCTCGGGGTGTACGTCGGATGGACCGCGCGGAAGGGATCCTTCTCCGACGGCATGCCGCTCTGGAACGAACGGGGAGACGTTGCTCTAGTCTTTTCCGGTGAGGAGTTCCCCGAACCTGGGACGGCTCGCCGCCTCAAGGAGCGGGGGCACGAGGTCGGGACGGATGGACCTTCATATCTCGTTCATCTGTACGAGGAGGACCAGACATTTCCAGCGGCATTGAACGGAAGGTTCCACGGACTTCTGACAGATCGGACCCGGGGAACCGCGACGCTATTCAACGACAGGTACGGGATGCACAGGATCTACTATCACGAGTCGAAGGAGGCCTTCTATTTCGCTGCGGAAGCCAAGGCGATCCTCACGGTCCGTCCCGAGCTGAGGAGGGCCGACCCTCGAGGGTTGGGAGAGTTCGTCGCCTGCGGTTGCGTGTTGGAGAACAGGACGCTGTTCGCGGGCGTCCACGTGCTAGCCGGCGCAGCGGCGTGGGTCTTCCGGAACGGCTCCATCGAGCGGAAACAAACGTACTTCCAGCCACGGGAGTGGGAGAACCAGACTCTCCTGGAGCCGGAACCATACTACCGCGAGCTCCGGGAGAACTTTTCGCGGAATCTGTCTCGGTACTTCATAGGGCGCGAGCGGATCGCGATGTCCCTGACGGGAGGACTGGACACGCGAATGATCATGGCTTGGCAGAGGTCACCCCCGAGATCGCTTCCCTGCTATACATTCGGGGGAATGTTCCGCGACTGTCGGGACGTCGGCGTGGCGCGACAAGTCGCCCGCGAGTGCGAACAATCCCACGAGGTGATCCGCGTCAGCGAGGAATTCCTCTCGGGCTTTCCACGCCATGCGGAGCGCACGGTGTATCTCACGGATGGATGTGTCGACGTAAGCCATTCCCCCGACCTCTACGTCAACGAGCGAGCCCGAGAGATCGCGCCGATCCGCATGACCGGAAACTATGGTGGGGAAATACTCCGTCGTGTCGTGGCGTTCAAACCCGTGGACCCCCTACCGGGGCTGTTCCGTCCGGAACTTCTCGCCCAAGTTCGCCGGGCGAGGGAGACATATGCCGAGCTCCTTCGGGGGCACGCGCTCTCCTTTGCCGCCTTCAAGCAGGCTCCCTGGAGCCACTACGGCCTCCTCGCACTCGAGCAGACCCAGCTCTCTCTGCGGTCCCCATACCTCGACAACGACTTTGTCCGAACGGTCTTTCGTGCGCCAGAGTCTGCATTCGTGAACAACGACGTTTCTCTGCGGTTGATCGCGGACGGGAATACGGCTCTTCGGCAAATCCCGACTGACCGCGGTGCTGGCGGACCACGGGGACGTTTCCGCGCCGCAGCCTCCCGCGGTTTCCTAGAGTTTTTGTTCAAGGCGGAATACGGCTGCGACTACGGGATGCCGCAGTGGGTGGCCCGCGTCGATCGTCACCTGTCTCCCTTCCGCCTCGAACGCCTCTTCCTCGGAAGACACAAGTTCTATCATTTTCGGGTCTGGTACCGCGATGCCCTTTCCGGGTACGTCCGGGAAATGCTTCTGGACCCGCGAACCCTCTGCCGGCCATATCTCGAACGGAACCGCCTCGAGGTCGTCGTGCGTGATCACCTCAAGGGAAACCGGAACTACACTACCGAGATCCACAAGATGCTGACCTTGGAACTCCTCCACCGCGCTTTCCTCGACCCCAAATGACCTCGTGCGCTTTGTCGGAAGCGTGGGGCGACGCCCAGATGATGCACGACGGGTGGATCGCTCTCAAGCTGAGCGTAACCGCCATTTCGAAACCGCGTCGTAAGGACTAAGGAATGATGAGGCCCTTCGACGAGAATGGCGCATTCCGACCCATCACGGCCGGGCACGCGTTCCGGCGCCTCGCCGTGCGGGGCGCCGGCGTTACGCTGGGTTGTCAAAGCCTGGGCTTGGCCATCCAAATGATCGCCACCGTCGTCCTGGCGCGGCTTCTCTCCCCCGAGGATTTTGGGCTGGTGGCCATGGTTACCACCTTTAGCCTCCTTCTCCAGAACGTGGGTTTCAACGGGTTTACGGAGGCCGTCCTCCAGCGGGAAGAGATCGATCACGCGCTGGCCAGCAATCTGTTCTGGGTCAATGCGGGTCTGAGCCTTTTCCTGGCGATCGGGTTCGTTGTGGTGGGCCCCCTCCTGGCGCTATTCTACGGGGACGCGCGGCTAGCTGATGTCTCCGCAGCCGTGGCCGTCACGATCTTCGTGACCGGACTCTCGGTTCAGCATCTAGCCCTCCTCACGCGGGCGATGAGGTTCTCCGATGTCGCCGTTAATGACACCATCGCGAGGCTCTTTTCGGTGGTTACGTCGATCCTCCTCGCTCGGGCGGGGTGGGCGTACTGGGCGCTAACCGCGGGAACGATCACGCTGCCCCTGGCCACGGCCGTCGGCGCGTGGAGCCTGTGTCGATGGGTTCCGGGCCTTCCCCGGCACCATGCTGGGACGGGTCCGACGGTTCGATTTGCGGTGAATACGTACGGGCAGTTCACGATGAACTACTTCACCCGGAACCTTGACAACCTCCTAGTGGGATGGCGCTTTGGCTCACAACCTCTCGGGTTCTACAAGAAGGCGTACGACCTGTTCGCCCTTCCGGTCGGCCTGCTCTCCTCCCTCACGGGCGTGGCAGTGTCGACTTTAAGCCGGGTAGCCAACGACCCCGCGCGCCATGAACGATATTTCCTGCGGGTGTTGTCCACCCTCGCGTTCGTCGGCATGGGGCTGGGGGCCAACCTCACTCTAGTTGGCAGAGATCTCGTACCCTTGCTGCTCGGCCCTCGCTGGGCCGACTCGGGACGGATCTTCACGTTCTTCGGGTCAGGGATTGGCATCATGCTTATCTACGGGACTCACGGCTGGATTCACCTTTCCATCGGAAGGGCGGACCGGTGATTCCGCTGGGGCATGGTGGAGTTCGCAGTGACCGGTCTAGCTTTTCTCGCTGCTCTACCCTGGGGGCCCCCAGGAATCGCTTTGGCTTGGGTTGCATCTGTCTCAGTTC
>VBOL01000148.1 GCA_005887945.1 Nitrospirota bacterium | reverse complement strand
CGGCGCTTGTTGACCCGGACGATCGAACTTCGCAATCTGAGACACTAAGGAGCAGGAGCGTGACGCACTACAGCCGCTCGATTCACGGACCGGGTTTCAGGGAGAACCAACAGGGCATTGCGATGATCAGCATCCTGATGCTGATCCTGATACTGACCGTCCTTGGAATTGGCGCCATGACAATCACGGGGCTTGAAAACCGTGTAGCAGGTTTCGCCAGTTCAATGGAGGCCTCCTCCGCAGCGGCGGACTCCTGTATCGCGACTGGGGTGAAAGTCATTCAGCAAGTGCTCGATGTGTCTAACGCCACGTCTGTGCCCACGGCGCTGTTGGATAATCAAACCCCGCCGGGGCCGGTGCCCTCCAGCAATAAGGCCCAGCTGGAAAAAGAAATCAACGGAGATCCGACCGCGGTCGCCGACGCGCCGATCGGACCGCCGTTCCCCGCCGGCATCATAGCAGCCGTTCCCAATTTGGTCCAAACGGTCGGCGCCTATTCCGTGGGGGGAGACATTGACTTTCTCTACCGCAAGCAGCGGGCTGGGTCGGGCCAGCAGTTCGGCGCCGCCTACGACGGAACGGCCGTGGGGGGTGGAGCGGGCGGCATGGATATGTTCTACAGCGTGGACTGTGTGGCCACGAATACGGCCACCGGCATGAGCAGCCGCATCGCTGCCATCTATGCCTGTCTCTACAACGAAGGCTGTACGAGAAAACTGTAATCGTGACGCGTAGCGAAGTTTCACCTGCTCCCATGAAGGAGCGGCACGACCGCCGGCCCTTCGAGCAACACCGGGAGGATGTTATGAAGCGAGGACGTCTAGCGACACGTGGATACGGATTCCTGGCCGCCGGGGCATTCAGCGCGCTCATGCTGGCGGGCATGCCGGCGGGGGTGTCCGCTCAGAACATGGTGGACTACACCAACTATCCAATCTTCCTCAGCCAGACTGTGCCGCCGAACATTCTCTTTCTCGTGGACATGGGGAATTATACCCTCGAAGCCGCTTATAGTGGCTCGAACCAGAGATATTGGATTTCGTTCAAAGCCGGGACGGCGGCGGACCTCAAGTATTCAGCGAACGTGACGGTCACTGATGCAACCGGTGACCCTCTCGTCGCAGCGAATAACAACGGAGTGGCGATTAATACGTCGGGCGTCACCTCGCCGGCGGACACATTTGATTCGAGCAAATCCTACTACGGCATGTACGATTCCCTGCGCTGCTACACGACCGGCAGCAACAGTTTCAATTACGCCTCCGTCAAAGCCTCGGTCTCCGACGCCTGTGGCAATAGCTATTGGGATGGCAATTTTCTCAACTGGCTGACGACGCGGAAGAAAGAAACGATTTATCAAGTGCTCGTCGGTGGAGAGCCAATTCCGGCGCAGGCGAACCAGGACGGCACGGCTAATAAACTCGACGGCGAACCGAAGACAGGTCAAAACGGCAGTACGGATACCTGTGCGACCAATAGCAAGAGCTGTTGGCGCTTTGTGAAGTTCGTGCCCTCGACCACGCTCTGGCCGACAGGAAGCACGGCGCGCGTCCCGACAACCTTGCCGGTGGCGACCGTCGATCTCAATGGAGGAGGGACCGTTGCCTCCGGGATCTTCTTTGGAGTGGGTGAGGGGACCCTCTTCATCAATGACAACACAAAAAAAACCGGCAAGGTCACGGCATCGCCGTTCGATACTGCCCCAGCGAACCAGTACCCGCTCGAGGTCAATCTTCTCACTGAACCAAATGTCCCGTCAGGGACTGGTTCGGTTTCGGACAATTGTATTGTAGGAGATCCCTTGTTTGCCGGCCACCTGATTTGCTATCAGCGGGATCGGTCGCTCGGTCTCTTTCAGAAGATGCGGACCGACAACATGCATGTCGCCGTCATGTTCATCAATGCCAGCACCGGCCAAGGGGGCAGTCTCCAGTTCGCCTTTGACCAGAGTTTTAACGCTTCCTCAGTTACCGGAATCCGCAACCAGCACCTAGCAGCCAACGCTCCCCTGTCGGAAGGCTTGTACGAAGGGCTCTGCCTCTACCGAAAGAGCCAGGGGCCTTGCTATAGCAACAGCGGATCGTGGTCGACCGGCTACAGCTCAGGTGGGATCGCGGCGGCAGGCGATCCCTTCTTTTTTGTCAGCATGAATCAGACGATCCGCTGTTGTAAGAGCTTCGTCTTGATGATCAGTCCTGGCAAGGGAGTGCTTGACGGCGATGCGCCGGATTTGCAATCGCCTTTCGGCAATCTTTTCACCGGCACCAATATCGGCGTTGATTATACTCAGGCGCCTTTGAGCATGACCGCTGCTAATGCCAAAGCTGCTGGCGACCGCCTTGACGACGTGGCCTATTATGGACGTACCCAAGACCTGCGCAGTGATCTCTCGGGCACCCAATCTGTCGCCTTTTATGCGGTCAACGCCATGGGTGGTCCCAATGGCGCGGCGTTGTTGGCCTCGGCGGCGAAATATGGTGGATTCGAGGATCGGAATAACGACAATGCCGTCAATCTCACAGGCTCACAGGCCTGCACCTATCCGGCGGGATCGAAGCTCGGCAGCGGGGCGAGCACCAGTAATCCCGAGTGGGATATCGATAAGGACTGTGTGCCGGATACGTACTTCGACGCATCGGAAGGCGGCGATCTCGAAGGGCAAATTAATGCAGCCATTGCCGCTATTCTGAAAAAAGCCGCGTCCGGGACCTCCATTTCCGTGTTGGCTTCCTCGTCCACAGGAGAAGGCGCGCTCTTCCAAGCCTTCTTCTATCCCTCGACGTTTGAGGGAACCAGTGAAATCAAGTGGACTGGCTATGTGCAGGGTCTTTTCGTGGATCCCTTTGGGAATCTGCGCGAGGATCGAGGAGGCTCGGGCGGCGCGGCCGATGGGAAACTCGTGTACAGCGACGACAATATCGTCGTGACGAGGACCGACCCTTCGTCGGGCGATGTCGTGGTCGATCGCTATTACGACGTGAGTCCAGTGGACGGACTGGCTGACAGCACGACACCGTACGAAACGGTGAGCTTGCGCGAGATGCAAGGGATCTGGGAGGCAGGGAAAAAACTCGCGCTCCGCGATATTTCGTCGACCCCGCGCAATCTCATTACCTGGGTCGATCTGGACAACGACGGTGTGGTGGACTCGGGGGAACAGATGGCTTTCAGCACGGCCAATGAGGCCACACTGAGGCCCTATCTTCGTGCCGGCAGCAGCGTTACTGGCACGAACATCATCAACTTCATCCACGGCACGGAAGTGTCGGGGATGCGCGACCGGCAGGTGACCGTCAACGGCGCGCTGCATGTATGGAAACTCGGCGACGTGGTGAACTCCACCCCGACGATCGTGGGTGCGCCGAAGGAGCTCTACGACATTCTGTACGGCGATTCAGGCTATCGCCACTTCGTCGCGAAATGGGCCAATCGCCGCCAACAGGCCTACGTCGGTGCGAACGACGGCCTGCTCCACGCCTTTAACACCGGCTATTACCATCGCGGCGACGATCCCACGACGACTACCGTCACCGAGCACGGGTGGTACACGACTGGTCCGGCTGACAATTCAAGCGGTGTCGGCTTGGGCGAAGAAGTCTGGGGATATGTGCCCTACCATCTGCTGCCGCAACTTGAGTGGTATACGCGGACGGATTACACCCATGTGTCGTATGTGGATCTCAAGCCGAAAGTGACAGACGTCCACATTTTCACGCAGGAAGCGGCCTGTGGAGGCGGCACGACGCCGACAGCTGCCGGCTGCATCCATCCGGACGGGT
>VBOL01000149.1 GCA_005887945.1 Nitrospirota bacterium | reverse complement strand
GACCGCCTGAAGATTTGATCCGCGCCCGGATGCCAATACGGCGACTCGAAGCGCATCCGTCCGTTTAATCAACATACTCTACCAATGGCCCAGTGCCGGTCGATGACACGATGGTCCCGATCTGGCAAGCCGGATCGCCCAACGCCGTTGCGCCCGCGACGACAGCCTGGGCGGCTGACGCCGGCACCACGAGAATCAACCCAATCCCCATGTTGAAGACGCGATACATCTCCTCACGCTCGACCTGCCCAAGCCGAGCAATCGCGTGGAAAATAGGCGGCACGGACCAGGTACTCCGCCGCACCTGTGCCCGCACGCCTGAGGGAAACACCCGCGGGAGATTCTCGGTGATGCCGCCGCCGGTGATATGGGCAATGCCTTTGATGGGAGATTCCTGGATCAATGTGAGAATCTGTTTGGCATAGATTCTGGTCGGAGTCAGCAAGACGTCCCCCAGAGGTTGATCGAGCTCAGACAGGCGGCTGGTCACGCTGAGTTTTGCATGATCTAACAAGACACGACGTGCCAGCGAATAGCCGTTGCTATGAAGACCGGTCGAAGCCAACCCAATCAGGGCATCGCCGGGCACGATGCTGCGGCCATCGATAATCTTGGGTCGATCCACCACTCCGACAGCGAATCCTGCCAGGTCATACTCGCCCTCCGCATAGAAGGATGGCATTTCGGCGGTTTCCCCACCGATCAAGGCGCAGCCGGCCTGGCGGCAGCCCTCGGCGATCCCCTTGAGCACGGATTCAGCCTTGGGGACGGCAAGCTTTCCCGTCGCGAAATAATCCAAGAAGAACAGCGGCTCCGCCCCGCTGACCACAATGTCGTTCACACACATGGCCACCAAATCGATCCCGACGGTATCGTGACGATCCGTGAGGAAGGCGATCTTCAATTTCGTCCCGACCCCATCAGTGCCGGAGACAAGGACTGGTTCGGCATAGCGATGGGCCTGCAGTCGAAATAATCCGCCGAACCCGCCAAGGTCCGTCAGGACTTCCGGACGGAACGTGGACCGCACCAGTGGTGAAATCCGGGCGACGAACTCGTCGCCCGCATCGATATCGACTCCGGCATCTCTATAGGTTGTCATAGGAGCGCGCATCTTAACGGAGGGCTGTTGCAGAGGTCAACGCGGGTAGCCATACCCCTTGTCATTAATCATGCATCAAACCGAAACAGAGATTCTTACGACAACAGTGACCGAAGCATGGCTACGCCTGTTCCTTTCTACGTTCATTGAGGACAATCTCAAGTCGTTGACGAAGGGAATCGGGAAGAGGACAAAATACAAACTCAATGCCGTCTGTACCTATTCTGCACGCTCTCTTCTTTATCAAAGCCAAAAAATCCTTATCCGTACAAACGATAAGTCGTTTGTTAGCTTTTATAAGCCGTAGGTACTGAAGGTCGTTTAAGGCTTTTCTAACGGCCCCCGTATTTTCATTGCCCGCTCCGGTTTTAGGTCTATTGCATAAAAATGACGCAACTATAGTTTCGTCAATCGAAACTCCATCGAACTTATGGCTGCCTGACTGAAAACCCATACTCTTTTCTATAACTGGAATTCCACGAAATTTCCGGCTCAACCACTTCCGAATATATGGCTCAACTTCGCGTTTAATGAACCTAGTATCTGCCATCGGCTGTCCTATGATGTGAACCAATTCCTATTTGGATACGCTTGAACGCCGCTCGGATTAAATTACTTAGGCGGGAACGGAGAAATCTTTCTCGCTTAGCTGTGCCCATCCCCTGCCTCGGATGGAAGGGAGGGGCGCGGAGGTGCTCGCCATGGCAGGGATGGGGATTAAAGCGTCAACGAGGATGCCGCACCCTGTTTCTCTAATCCCGAAAAGCGGTGTGGCGAGCAGCACCGAAACCGCCAGGCTTTGCTAGTCAGCGGAAACCGGAGCCTCCGCCATTCGTCAGCCGAGGCTCTTTCCGCCTCACGCTTCCGGCCGCATCTCCACATCGAGCAACTTGATTTTCCGATGGAGATGACTCCGTTCGATTTTCAACTCTTCAGCCGTACGAGAAATGTTCCAATGATGCTCACGCAACTTTCGCGCGATATATTCCTTTTCAAATGCATTGCGGGCGTCCCTGAGCGAGTCATACGACTGCGTGAAGAGCGGATTGACCGCGGGAGCTGTAGACTGGGACGCCGACCCAACCGAACGCGCCTGCAACGATAGGCCCGCTTGCGCTGGATCGATGACGGGTCCCGGCACCATGATCATCAATCGTTCGATCAGGTTCCGCAATTCTCGAATATTCCCCGGCCAGTCATATTGCTGAAGCACCGCCATTGCCTCCGGCGAAATCTCTTTAATCCGCAGCCCTTGCTCTTCCGCATGGACCTTCATGAAGTGGCGAATGAGCAGCGGGATGTCTTCCCGACGCTCCCTGAGCGGCGGGACAATGATCGGTACCACGTTGAGCCGGTAGAAGAGGTCATCGCGAAACGTGCCTTTCTCGATTTCCTTGAGCAAATCCTTATTGGACGCGGCTAAAACCCGAACGTCCACCTTGAGCAGCTTGGTCCCACCGACACGAGTGAATTGCTGTTCCTGTAACGCCCGCAATACCTTCGCTTGGGTGCTCAAGCTCATGTCGGCGATTTCGTCCAGAAACAGCGTGCCCCCGTCCGCCTGCTCGAACTGCCCGCGTTTCATCGAGGTCGCACCGGTGAAGGAGCCCTTTTCGTGTCCGAACAGCTCACTCTCGATCAAGGTTTCCGGAATGGCCGCACAGTTCACCGCCACAAACGGTCGACCGGCCCGTGCGCTCTGCAGATGGATCGCCCGCGCGACAAGTTCCTTCCCTGTCCCGTTCTCGCCTCCGATCAACACACGGCTATTGGTCGGTCCGGCCGTCTCAATCAGCTGCCGCAACTGTTGCATCGCAGGCGACTGTCCCACCAACTCGAGCTTTCGTTGGACTGTGGTCCGGAGCGTCCGATTCTCTTGCTCCAAACGGTATTGGGCCAACGCATGTTTGACGCGCAGCGTGACATTCTCGAGCGACAAGGGCTTTTCAATATAGTCATACGCTCCCAGCTTGATCGCCTTGACCGCCGTTTCGATCGACCCGTGCCCCGACATCATCATCACTTGTGCCGTCGGCACCAGCTCACGAACCCGGCGCAAGGTTTCCATGCCATCCATTTCCGGCATCCAGATATCGAGGAGCATGAGATCGGGCGGATCCATGTTGTAGACGCGCAACGCCTCCACCCCGTTCTTGGCCACCGCCACCTCATAACCTTCATCCTGCAGAATGCTGCTCAAGGATGTGAGAATCGACTCTTCGTCATCCACAACTAAAATCGATGCAGACATAGCGCTCCGTTAGGCGTTAAACTTAAAGCGTAAGGTGTCCCGGAGCCGCAACAGTATTCGCCGTCGTACCCCTCACCCCTTACCCCTGACGTGTTTAGACCGGCAATTCGAATGTGAACACGGCCCCTTTCGGCTGATTCTGGCTCGCATGAATCTGACCCTCGTGATCGGTAATGATGTGCCGCACGATCGCCAATCCCAGCCCCGTTCCCGTCTTCTTCCGCGTAAAGTATGGCACAAACAGCTTTTCCTGGTCTTCCGGCGCGATGCCCATGCCTTCATCCGCCACGCTCACCACGGCCCGCCGACGCTTCATATCATACTTAGTCGAGAGCCACACCCGCCCCTTCTGTTGCATCGCCTGAATCGCGTTGTCCAGCAGGTTAACTAGCACCCGCTTGAGTTGTTCGCGGTCGAAATTGAGCGACGGGAGGTCTTCGTCCAACTCCACGATCAGTTCCACATCCTTGTGGGCCCCTCGATAGAGCGTCGTGACTTCGTTGATCACATCGTGAAGCGACTGATACGCCATCTGCGGAGTCGGCAGCCGGGCAAACTTCGAAAATTCATCGACCATATGCTTGAGACTCGTCACTTCGTTGACGATCACGTTGGTCGCCTCGTCAAAGATCGTCTCGAAATCAGGGGACTTCTCGAAAAACTTCTTCCGCAAACGCTGGGCGGACAATTGGATGGGCGTCAACGGGTTCTTAATCTCGTGCGCCACCCTCCGCGCCACCTCTTGCCACGCCGCCACTTTTTGAGCCTTGATCAACTCCGTGAGATCTTCGAACACCAGCACAATTCCGAGGTCCTTACTCGCTTCATCCTTCATACGCGACCCATGAAGCCCGATGGTCAAGAATCTGCCGTCGATCTCCATCGGACCTTCGAGAGCCAGCGTATCGCGCTGATCGGCCAACATCCGATCATAGACTGTCTGGAACAGATCGAGTCTAAACTCTTTGAACACCTCATTGGCCGGTCTGCCACGAAATCGATCCGCCGCAAGCCCAAGGATCCGTTCACCGGACGGATTGAAATTCGTGATCAACCCGTTCTTATCGATGGAGAGTAAGCCTGCGGCGATCGTCTCGACCACCGTCTCGATGTAGGCACGGCGGCGATCAAGTTCAAGATTGCTGTGGCGCAACGAGATATTGGCCTCTTCTATCTCCGACTTACTCCCTTGCAGATCCGATGTCATACGGTTGAATGAATCGATTAATGTGCCGATTTCATCGGTCGCTTTGGCCTCGATTCTGACGGAGAGATCCCCTTGCGCAATGGCTTCCGTCGCTTCAGCCAACCGTTGAATCGGCACCGTGATGCTCTGCGCGACATAAAACCCAAACCAGGTCGCCCCGAACAGAATAAGCACCGTGATGACGGCGACGAAGAGATAGGCTCCGGCCTTAATGGGATTCTTCATGGCCTTGGTCTGCTTATATTCGTCGTACTGATGGCCGATCCCTTCCATTTTCGCCAGCAACGATTCAGGCACGTAGGCCTCCACCACCACCACGCCACCGATCTCGCCGCCACGCCCGCTTGCCGCGATCGGGGCGGCAGCCCGCACCAAACGCCCGGTTTGGGCCTCCTGCACCGCATTCACTTCCTGCTTGCCGTTGATGACTTGGAGCACCAGCTGGCCGATCGGTAGATCGAGAGCCGATGAGGGCACGTCGAGATCCAGCGCCTTAGTGAGGGTTTCCATTTTGGCCGAGAAGACTTCAATTCCTGCTACACCGAATTCCGCTCGCTTGCGTGCCATTGCGGCCACCAGCAGATCGCGTTGTTCCGCCAGCAACATGTCCTCCCGATAGATTTCATGGCTGATGGCTCTGGCACTGTTCACAGCCAGGGTAATGTGGCCGGCATGCTGCATCCGCGCCACGTCATATGAATCCCGCATGACCTGCTCAATTTGATCGCTGAACCACACATCCACGGCCTTATTCACCAGCCCACTCGCGACCAGCGCAAGGAGCACCGTCGGAATGAGCGAAAAACCGATGAAGGCTGCCACCAACTTTGTTCGAAATCCCGACCCAAATAGTCGATGCCGCCGCTCGAAATAGGCCTTGATGAGGTTGCGGGAGAGCAGCAGCAGCAGGACAACAAACCCGATCAGATCGAGGTTGAGGAGGAGGAGCACGAACGCATAGCTGGTCGTCGGCAGAAAGGAATCCGTTTCCTCGCCACCGGGAGCCAAGACCTGGGAATAGTAAAAGGTCAGCGCCAGACAGGGGAGCAGCAGAATGAGGACGATCCAGACCGGCCGCAAATGCATCTTCCGGTGTTCCGGCTCCGGAGTAGGCCCGGATGGCCGTGAAGATCGGCTGGCCCCTGTAAGAGGCGGCGCGATCCCGGTCACGGAACCACGGTCTGCCTTTATCCCGGGAAGGGAGCCTGTGTTCTTCTTGATATCATTCACATCCGGCATCTCCGATTGTCGGTACCACGACGTATGGAAGACAGCATACTCCCTATCACCGAATCAGGGGAGCATCTCCCTACGTCGCATAAACCATGGTGGCTGACAGACACGTCAGGGGTCGACAGGCGGCAGGGGGTATTACTACTTGGCAGCCAAACTCACGTACTTCGTCCGAAGGGCGTAGAGCATATCCCGCAGCACCGCTTGTTCTTCCGTCGTGAGATTGCCTGTGGTCTTGCCTTCCAAGACCGAGAGCAAGTCGATAATGTCTTTCGCTTGCGGTAGATTCGCCGGCATCGGAGGCTGCTGGGGATCCAGCTGTTCCCCCATCAACATCAGCGAGGAACTGCCCAGTGAAATGACGAAGGATGAAAAAGTGACGGGAATTCCCGAACCCTGGTGCGGATCAGAGGATGTCGCCTGCTCGTGGGGCTGTATCCCCGATGCGGCAGGCGAAGTGGCGGAGAGACGGTCGGGTCCAGTCCCGCCCCGCCGATCCCGAACGACAAATCCTTGTTCCTGTTCTGCGGCCACAGGCCTTTCCCCCGCTCCAGATGCAGCGACAGTACCCTACCATAGGCCCTAGAGAGGCGCAAGCCGCGCCAGCCGATTGAAGCTTGTCGAGAACCGGGTATAATGGGCGTCCAACTCTGGGCATAATAAGGATGGCGATGGCTGAACGATTTCATCATCTGGTCAACTTGATGGCCGCGTTGCGCGCACCGGACGGATGCCCTTGGGACCGCAAGCAAACGCATGAGTCACTGAAACCCTATCTTCTCGAAGAAACCTACGAAGTGTTAGAAATTCTCGACCGACAGGACCGTGCCAAACTCCCGGAGGAACTGGGCGATGTGCTGCTGCAAGTGCTCTTTCATAGTCAGATCGCTTCAGAGGCCGGCAGCTTTACCATTGATGACGTGCTTGAGCAACTAGCCGACAAGCTGATTCGACGGCATCCCCACGTATTTGGAAATGGAGCGGCAGACCCGACCCCGACGAACGCAGACCAGGTGCTTGCGCGATGGGAAGAGATCAAACGCACGGAACGCCAGGCTTTCGGCCGACCAGACTCGGTGCTCGACGGCGTGCCGCAAACGCTGCCGGCCCTCCTGAGGGCCTACCAAATTCAAGCACGCGCCTCTCGCGTCGGCTTCGATTGGACCCACGACGCGAAAGGCTTTGATCAGGTTCTCGGAAAGATTGAGGAAGAAATCCAGGAACTGCGCATCGCGATCCGAGCCCCCGTATCGAACCAGACTGCGCCTGACGCCGGTGCCACAATACCTCGACAAGCGCAGATCGTCGCGGAGTTCGGCGACGTGGTGTTTTCACTCGTGAATCTCGCCCGCTTCATCAAAGTGAACCCGGAAGACGCCCTGCGCCAAGCCGCGAACCGATTCGTCGAACGATTTCACTTCGTCGAAGCCCAGGCGGCCGCGCTGGGCCGTAAGGTTGGAGAGCTTTCGTTTGCAGAAATGGATAGACTGTGGGACGAAGCCAAGAAGCAGGATTCTGCCACACTCGCCGAGGAACGCCGTCATGAGCGATGAGCCGCATCCCTACGAAGAAGGTAAGCGTGCCGGAATCCACCCCTTGATCGTCATCTTAGGCATCTTGTTAGGACTCTGGCTTTTTGTGTTCCTCATCGTGCCCAGCTCGAAGAACAAACAAGCCGCCGGAACGGAAGGGCCAACCGGACCGATCATCGAAGATCTCGAAGCGGCGCCTGTACTCTTCAAAGTCCAGGCAACCGTCTCGGACATGAATGCCATCAGTCTCACTGTCCCTCCAGAAGCAACCGACAGCCAAGTCGTCGGACTTTTGAAGCGGTTTAAAAATGATAGGCTTGCCGGCACCTTGACCGATCTCCTGCCTGCCACAACGCCCGGCCACAAACTGGGGAACCACGCCGTCGCCGACATCTACATTGTGTCCGATGCCCAGTACGCGCAGCCTGACGTGATCCGCACCCTGACTCGCGGTGCGCATGTACCAGGCAACCTGTATCCCCAGGCCGTTCCCTTTGAAGTGGCGATGGAAGCAATCCGCGGGCACTATCGAATCGATCTCAACGACACCGGCAATCCCGACAGTGCCTCCCTCGGCTTTGCCGACGAGTCGGGGGTGCATTCGAAGCAGTATCGAAAAATCTTTTAGCAGGCTGCTGAAAAAGGGTGGCGGGGTGGCCTGGTTGGTCCCCCGTGCTCACGGAACCCCCACGATAAAACAGTGGTCGTTCGACGTGCGCAGTTGGGGACCAAGCCAGGCCACCCCTGGAAGAAGGTAACGAGCGAGCTTGGAAGTATCATCTTGGGTCGCTCAGTGCGGCCTTGCTGGCGGCCTTTTTGAGCAGCCTGCCGCGACAACAGCTCAGCTACCGTCCACCCAAGCTTTAAATTCTGACCACAATTATTTCCACTATACATTTATACATTCGTCCAGGCGTTGAGTCGCATATACAAGCTCAGGTCTTTCAATCACATATCTGTCCGTTTCGGGTGAGGTCCGTTATTCAGTTCGGCATGTCAGGCTCTCTACTCCAACGCTCTAAATTATTGACGCGGCATTCTCGTTGCCTCCGGTGCGGAAATCTGTAGAATCTATCATCAGGTTGCCGTGCAGCATTGACGCTAGGGGCGAATGTGTGATTGCAAGACCTATCTTCATTTTTCCGTGAGGTCGGAGTGGAAAGCAGGGTGAGTAAGTTAAAAAGCAGTGCTTTGGGGAGTACGCTTGGTCGCTTCGTCTTGCTGTATGCAGAGAAGCGCAGACTCCATCTGCGCGCCATTTGAGCTCAACAGCGTGGGCATCTTGAGGTCTGTGGAGTCGTCGTGGTCAATGCAAGTGGCCGCATCAAACTTCGTTTTTTGCTCAATTACAGTACGATGCCATACAGGTTCGAGATGGGCCGTTCCGAAGCACAAGCAGTGCAAAGGGCAATCGAAAGAAACGGGCACCGGGTGTTGGGAAGCTTTCATTCACATCCCGTAGGTGAGGCGAAGCCAGGGCCAGGTGACATTGGTAAGGGGTTTTATGGAGGTGTTGAGCTCATCTACGATGTATGTGGACGGTGTGCAAGAATTTGGAAGGTGCAGAAGCAGGGAAGGGCAAAGCGAGTATTTGAGCTCCCTCTCTATGAGGAGGGTCGCAGGAAAGTAAAGGCTCTGGGTAGGCGAAAGCGGCGTGTGGAAAAATAGAGGGGCGAGGTGGGAGAACTGTCCCTCCGCCTGTCCAGCAGGGGACTTGGGTTCGACTCGCCATCTGCATTCATGCTCAACCGTGACCTCAGCCTCAACCTTCTCGAAGTGCACTGTCTGACTACAGCACAACCAACGTTTTGATTTCTGCTCGCAACGTTTCCCGCTGTGCATCTGCCCAGGCATCGAGTCTGGGGAACAGATGAACTAATGGGCCGGTGAAGGGAGCCACGACGGTATCGCGACGCTCAGCCAACATGCCGTCAGCTTCGGCGATGCGGATTTTTTCGTCCGCGATATGCCGCGACAAGAATTTCGAAATCATGAGTTGCTGACCCGGTGTTCCTGCAATCGCCCCCAAAATCTTTCCGCGGAGCACATCCAACTCCTCTGGAATTGCCACCTTCACGCGTACAGCTTGGGGGGTCGGCCAGGATGCTCGTTGGATCGAATAGTCATAGGAAAACACCTGCTCGCGAGGTTCGCGGTACGGTCCAGTCACATCCGTAATTTGCATCCGGGTATCCAGTGTAATCTCCAGCAGGTTGCAGAAATACTCAGTTTATATGCAAATACCTTTTGAGTCTTGCATAGCGATACCAGGTCAACATAGCCACAGGACGCTCAAAAAGGCCGTTCAGCAAGGCCGCAGCCGATCAAAGCACCGGAGGCGTAGCCTATGGGCTACGTTGAGGATGCTTTCGAGGTGAGAACGCCGCAGGCGGACTTTTTCAGCATCCTGCTAGGATCGTTCTCCCGAGAGATAGCGCATGACGCGCTCGGCCGCGACCGCCCCGTCACGGATACAGTCCGGAATCCCGACGCCTCGATAGCCGGCACCCGTAAGTATTAGTCCCCCATAGCGACTGAGTGCCGCCTCAATCTGGTTCAGGCGTTCGAGATGTCCCAGCGTATACTGCGGCATGGCCCTCATCCAGCGATTCACTTCCACAAACCACGGCGCTGCAGTCACGCCGCACATACTGGCCAATTCTGCCCTGACCCGCGCCACCAACGCTTGGTCATCCAATTGAAGAATGGCCTCTCGCCCGACCCCGCCGACGTAACAACGCACCAGCAACTGATCCGGTGGAGCGCGATGTGGCCACTTGAGCGATGTCCAGGTCGCCGCAATGAGGTCGCGCCCTTCTGCCCGTGGGACGACAAACCCAAAACCTTCTGCCGCGCCGGACACCGCCGCACGCGGATAGGCCATCGCAATCGTGGCCGTAGAGGCATAGGGAATTATCTCCAACAACCTGCCGGCAGTGGGCGTGAGAGGGCGAACCAACTCTGCCGACACATAGGCCGGAGTTGCCAACACGAGACTGTCTACAGACAAGGCCGAGGCGTCAGTGAGAATGACATCATACATCCAACGACCGAGCTGATGGGATCGCACACGCAGAGCGTCAACGGCACAACCTCCTTTGAGCGTGACGCCTTGGTCTGTCAATCGATGGACGAGGGCGGCGACCAGATCCGACAACCCGTTCTTGAGACTGACGAACATCGTACGTTTCTGATTGGAGTGCGTGGGGGATGAAACGGACTTCCGGGTCGTCATCATCCCGCGAATTACACTCCCGCACTGTTGTTCCAGCTCAACAAACCGTGGGAAAGTCGCAAGGGTTCGATCATCCGCTCGAACGCCTGCCGACCAACGCGCCGCCGGAAGAAGTCGGCCAACGACTCATCCCCCGGCGACCGCTTCACCGGCACGGCCAGATCCAGCCCCATCCGCGCGAGCCCTGCCCAACTCAAGAGGCCGCTTCGGAGAAAGGGACCCAACTGACTGGGGACAATGACGGCCAATCCTTCGGGGAGTTCATGCAGTCGGCCACGCGAAAAGACACAGGCCCTCTTGCTGGTCTCGTTGGTGTTGATGAGCTGATCGGTCAGCCCCAATTTGTCACAGAGTTCGAGGCCAGGCGGTTTCTGAGACAGGAAGGAATCGGGTCCCGCCTCCGTCACGAGATCACCGACCCGATGGGTGACGATCTTGCCTCCCCAGGCGGGAGCGGCATCGACCACCGTACAGCGGATTGAGATACCGGCAGCCACCGCCCGTTCGTGAAGGGCATAGGCAGTCGAGAGACCTGAGATCCCTCCACCGATGACGGCCACAGTGCGGAGGTTGCTCACGACGTAGGACAAAGGGAGGATTCGTGTGCAGTGAGCACAGAGGCCAGCGTGTCGATGAGGCCGGGCGAGTCGTTCAGCATCGCGATTCGCTCGAGCTGGAGCTCCCGACCGCCGGCGACTTCCTGCCCGTCGCCCGATACCGTTCCCGAATTTCTTCGACGAGTTCAGGCGGCGTGGGGCGACCACCCCGTAGATCGAGAAGGAACGGCTCCACATTCTCCAGACTATCCGGCCCACCCATGGCCATCAAGAGCACGGCAAAGGGCCTCTGCAATCCCGACATATGCTCACCAGAGCAAATAGCGTATGGCGAGACGAGGCGATGAAACCTACTGCATCTACTTCCCACCATCAGCCACACGCCATATACTCTTGGCACTATCGTTGACTCAGCTTGTGGACCATGTCGATTGTCGCGGCCACATGTTCTATAGAAGTCATTGGCAAGATCCCATGCCCCAGATTAAAGATATGCCCCGGACGCCCGCCGGCACGGCGCAGTATATCTGCCACGCGCCGTTCGATTTCATGCAGCGGTGCAAACAACGTTAAGGGATCGAGATTCCCCTGTACTGCCACGTCATGTCCTACGGTCGCCCAAGCCTCATCGAGATGGATGCGCCAGTCAACCCCGATGACATCGCCGCCCGCGTCTCGCATCTGACGAAGCATCGCCGAGGTGCCCGTGCCGAAATGAATCATCGGCACGACTTCCCTCTTCAACCCCTCAAAAATCAATTGAACATGCGGCAGTACATATTCGACATAGTCACCGACCGAAAGGCAGCCTACCCAACTGTCGAATAATTGAATCGCCTGTGCGCCGGCCTTGATCTGTCGCCGCAGATAGCCGGTGATGACCCGCGCAAACTTGTCCATGAGTTGGTGCCACGCCTTCGGCTCGCAATACATCAACTGTTTGGTCAGGAGATAGTTCCGTGAGCTTCCGCCCTCGATCGCATAACTTGCGAGTGTGAACGGCGCCCCGGCAAATCCAATCAGGGGCACCCGCCCGTTCAGGGCATGTCGAGCCTGACGGATGGCTCCGGCCACATAGTCGAGTTCTCCGCCATCAATGACCTTGAGCCGTTCGACGTCCGCCTGGTCTCGCACCGGATTATGGATCACCGGTCCCTCGCCTTCCGCGAACTCCAGACGGAGGCCCATCGGTTCAAGCGGCAACAGGATGTCGGCAAAAATGATGGCCGCATCGAGCGGAAAGCGGTCGATAGGCTGGAGCGTTGCTTCGCGCGGAGCGCACGATATTCTGCCATATAACGGCCCGCCTGGCGCATGAACCAGACCGGCGTACAATCAACCGGTTCACGCCTGCAGGCTTTGAGGAAGCGATCGTTTATCATTTTGGCATTCTAGAGACGAGGGGCGAGGGTGTCAATTCGCAATGGGGGAGGCCCCGCATGATGCTCAATTGGGAAAGAGAGTCTGTGCAAACAGCAGGCAGCCCCTCTGATTCCGATAGAATGAAGCTCTCCGCAGCACGCTACAGGGTCTTCGGCGAAGGAGAAAAAAGAAAGATCAAAATGTCGCAAAAGCTCCGGTTGACAGGATGTGAAGCTCTCTACTAGACTGCTCACTCCCGCTGGGAACCGGGAGACAATTTAGATCACTTAGGTATACAGGGAGGTCTGAATCCGGATGGCGAAAAAAAATGCAAGTGAATCGGACGAAACCAGACTGAAAAAGAAGGTGGCGGCGAAATTGACCGACCACAAGAATCCCAAAGAGGATGAAGCCCTTCGTTCGCTAAGGAAGCGGCTGCGACGGACACAACGGAAACGGCGTGCCATAGCCCTGCGCAAGAAAAATGCTGCGAGCAGGAAAACGGCCGCTCCCGCTGCGAAGTAATGACCTTGTCGGGGCAATTGACGGGCGAGTGAAATGTTAAGGTCGTACTAATGAAACAATCACGACCCAAAGAAGAGCGCACGACTCCCCCCGTTTCAGAGACGGTGACCGATGAGTTTGCCGATCAGGTGGCGGCGGAGTTTACAGGAGAGCATCCGGTACCGGTTGAGCCGACAGCGGAACTGACCGAGCAGGTCGTTCTTGAAGAAGAGAAGGTCAAGGATGAGATCGAGATCCAGATCGACCTGCTCAAGGATTCCGATTGGGTGGTCCGTCGAGAGGCTGCCATCACGCTCGGGGAAATGGGTGATGAGCGTTGCGTGGAACCGCTGTGTCATGCGTTGCGCGACGGTGACTGGCAAGTTCGGGAAGTTGCGATCGAAGGGTTGGGGCAGATTGGTTCTCCCGCCGTCGAACTGTTGATCAAGTTGCTCCGTGATTGGGACGTTCGGAAGTATGCGATTGCCGCGTTAGGGAAGATTCGCGACGAGCGGGTGCTCGATCCTCTCATGCTGCAGTTGCGGAACGACGAGTTCAAAGACGATGCGGTCAATGCATTGGTCGAGCTGGGTGAACCGGCGTTGTCGCGATTGATCAAAGCACTGAAAGACAAAGACGAGAATGTTCGGAAGCAAGCGGTGCTGGCCTTAGGGCGGATCAAACATGTCGAGGCGATTGATCCCCTCATCGACATGCTCGCCGACAGCGATTGGTTTACCCGCTTGACGTCCGCGGCGGCGCTCGAGGCGATCGGCGATGACCGGGGCCGCGATGCGATCAAGCCATTGATGAAGGATCCGGATATGGTGGTACGGATGCGGGTGGAGCGGATTCTGGCGAAGTGGAAGAAACAGCCTGCCACCACGTAGAGGTTATTTGTTCAGCTGCCGGTCGACCTCCCGCTGAATTTCATCGAGCTTCTTCATCGACACCGGTTTTCCCATCGACAATTCCAGTCTCACTTCCCGAAGCGTTCCGGTCAGCGCCCGCACGGCGAAGATCGACTCGTCTTCCTTCGCGCCCTTCGTGGCATTGTCCAACGTCTCGGCCGCCTCGCCTAGTTGCTTGGCAGCTTCCCCAAAGTTCTTATCGAACAGTTCTGATTTCGCCTGCACCACCCGTGACTTGGTGTCGATCAGTCCCTGTCGCCTGCGCAGGTCTCTCTCGATTCCCATCGTTGTGTCGAAGATGTTGCGCGACGTGTCTTTGAGCGAATGTTGGAGGTCCGAGACCGTTTGCTGGAGCGTGCCGACTGGACGTTGGCCATAGTAAAATCCGAGACCAAACGACATGGCGGCCAGGGCAAGAGCGGCGACTAATTTCCACATGACGCGATCCTTTCGGCTAACGAACTTTGGAGGCTGTTGTGGGACGGCGGAGTTGTTGGAGCAGACTTCCTGCCGCAGCTAGGCGAATGGTGACGTCTGAGTCCTGCAAGCCTTTTTTGAGCAACGGCGTCACCGGTGCGCCGCTCTTGCCCAGGGCTTTCGCCGCTAAGAGCCGTGGTTGTGGTTGCTGGTCCTGCAGGAGCGTCTGTAAGATTCCCACCGCTTGCTTGTCGGAGGTGGCCGCCAGCGTATGGGCTGCCGCTGCTCGGATAGAGGAGTCCGGGTGTCTCGCCAAGTCCGCGGCGAGCAAGACAGCCGATATGTCGCCCAGTCGAAGCAGTCCTTCCACCGCACTGGCTCGTACCTGTATATTGGCATCGCGCGTGAGAGCCCGCAGCAACGGGTGATTTTCGCGAATCCCCAGCCGCCCAAGACTCGTGGCTGCAACCGCGCGGACGCGCGCGCTTTCGTCCCCGAGCGCATGGGTTAATGGCGCGACGGCACCGACTTGTCCATAGTCTCCCAATGCGCCAGCGGCGAACGCGCGAACCGACGGCTCAGGATCGTACACTCCCTGGCTCAGGACCGACAGACTCGATGCGCGCTTCAGCTGCCCCAATACCCCCAAGGCTGCCATGCGGACATCGGGGTCCGGAAGCGTCGCCGCTCCGGTGATGTCGGTCAGCATGTCCTGTCTGCCGAGCCTATACAGTGCGGCATAGGCGAACACGGATTCCGGTCCGTCGTCCGTTCTTGCGACTTCGATGAGGTAGGGCATCATGTCGGTGACGTTGGCCTCACTGAGCGCGTTCATTGCGGCAATTCGCACGGCCGGCATCGCGTCGTTCAGGGCCCGTCGCAAGGGGCCGGACTTCCCTGCGAGTCCGGCTTTCCCGATGGCGTCCGCGGCACGAGCCCGCACCAGGACTGATGCATCGAGCAGCCCGTCTTCCAGGACCGCCTGTGTTTCTGCGAGGCCGAGTTCAGCCAGCACCGTATAGGCCGCGATCCTCACATATTCTTGGGAGTCGCGGACGTGGCTGGTCAGAAAGCTGAGTGCCAAGGGTCGTAGCAGGGCTGGATCGTCCGGTTGATCTGTAGGGACTAGCCGTTGGTAGAGGGTGAGGGCTTCTTCAGGTCGCCCAAGCTTGAGGGAGCTCTGGAAGGCGAGGCGGATGAGCGGTTTCGACGCGGTGGACTCGGGCGGAAGCGATTGCCAGAGCTTCAGGACCTGGTCGTATTCGGCATGGTTGAATGCGTCTGTGGCCTCACGTTCGAGGGCTGAGCCCGTCGGCGCCGTTGGCGTGCGTGCTTCCGCAGGGGGCAGGCTCACGACAATCGCTCCGAGGGTGAGCAGCAGGAGCAGCTGCAGAGGTGCGGTGGTGGCGCAGCAACGAGCTGGCTCCAAGGGTCCGGATCGACGGTCATTTACCATGTCGATGGCGCGAGGACCATGGCGGGCGCATACATCGTGTCGACGTACTCCTTGACCATCCGTTTGGTGCAGAAACGGGGGGCATTGGTCCGAAGACTTTCCTTCATGAGCTGCAACCAGCCGCGGGGTATCCCGTCAAATTCTCGTTGATAGTAGAGAGGAATGGCTTCTTGCTCCAGCATGCGGTAGAGCTGTTGCGCGTCATGCTCGTCCTGGGCCTGAATGTCTTGGTTCCCGACTAAGGGTTCAATGCCCCATCCGTTGGCTCCGTTGTAGCCTTCTTTCCACCATCCATCAAGGACGCTGAGGTTCATGGCGCCGTTGAGTGCGGCTTTTTGCCCGCTCGTTCCGCTAGCCTCCAAGGGAAAACGCGGGGTGTTGAGCCAAATGTCGACCCCTTGGACGAGGAACTTCGCCATGTGCATATCATAGTTTTCCAGGAATGCCACATGGCCGCCTAACTTATTGTCGTCGCAAAAGCTCAACACTTCATGAATGAAATAGCGACCAGGTTCATCGGCTGGGTGAGCCTTGCCGGCAAAGATCAATTGGACGGGACGCCACTGGTTATGGAGCAACCGTTTCAGCCGTTCGAGGTCGCGGAACAACAAGGTCGCCCGCTTGTAAGTGGCAAAGCGCCTGGCAAAGCCGATGGTTAGCGCTTCGGGGTTGAGCAGCGTGCCTCGCGTTAAGACCTGCGAGGCTTGAAGATGCCCCTGCATCCAGCCGCTACGGGCACGTTCCCGGATGAAGCTCATGAGTTTGCGTTTCATGGTTTGGCGTACGGCCCAGAGTTCCTGGTCGGGGATATCCAGGACCCGTTGCCACATCGCCGTGTCGTCGCATTTCTCCGCCCATTCGGGGCCGAGATACTTGCCGTATAGTTGGCTGAGTTCCGGCGCGATCCAGGTCGGCGCATGGATGCCGTTGGTCACACTGCGGATCGGGACTTGCTCGATCGGTAGGCCGGGCCACATATGTTGCCACATCTCTCTGGAGACCTGCCCGTGTTCACGACTGACCCCGTTCACATGGGCGGCCAGCCGGATGGCGAGTGCCGTCATGTTGAAGCCTTGCCTCTGGGATTCGGAGGTATCTCCGAGGCGGAGGAAGTCTTCCCGCGAGAGGCCCAACTGCTCCCAATAGCCGGCAAAGTACCGTTCCATGAGATGATAGGGAAATACGTCGTGACCGGCCGGCACCGGTGTGTGGGTGGTAAACACCGTACTCTGGCGGATGGTCTCGCAGGCGTCCGCGTGCGTCGATCCCTTCTGGATCAATTCGCGAATGCGCTCCAATGTGAGGAAGGCGGAGTGGCCCTCATTGGCATGCCAGACCGTCGGTGCGATGCCCAATGCACGAAGCATACGGACACCGCCGATACCCAACAGAAACTCCTGACAGAGGCGCATCTCCTGATCACCGCCATACAGTCGAGCTGAAAGAGCCCGATTCTCAGGACTGTTCTCGGGGACGTCTGTATCGATGAGGTAGAGGGGAACCAGCCCGACGAGCACTTTCCAGACCGTTGCAGCCACGACCCGGCTACCGATCTCGACCGTAATCCTGCAGGCGTCTCCTGATGGAGTGAGGGCGGGATGAATCGGCGATTCTGCTCGGTTGAACGGAGCGTAGGCCGCTTCCTGCCATCCCTCCGGTGTGATCCGTTGCCGAAAATATCCTTGCGGGTACATGAATCCCACTCCCACCAAGGGCACACCGAGATCACTGGCTTCCTTGCAATGGTCTCCGGCGAGAATGCCTAGACCACCGCTATAGATGGGAATGGACGTATGCAGACCAAATTCCGCAGAGAAGTAGGCGATGGTAGGAGCTTTCAAATCGCTGTGCTGAGTTTTAAACCAACTGTGTCCATTCTGACGGTACTCATCGAATATCTTGAGGGCGGCAGAGTACAGCCGCATATACGAGGGATCTTCGGCGAGGTGCATGAGTCGGTCAGGCCTGACGTCGGCCAGTAGTTTGACAGGGTTGTGGTGGGTCAGTACCCAGAGGGTTGGATCGATGTGTTCAAACAGCCGACGGGCTTCTGGAGTCCAACTCCACCAAAGATTAAGCGCCAATTCCTTGAGACGTGAGAGCCCGGGTGGAATGGCGTGTGATGAAGTGTCTGCTGTCTGCGGAGTATCCACTGCACCTCCTCGTTGCTGGTGTCGAAGCGGGTGTTGTTGTGAGTGACGGCCTAAGCTCGATTGGTGAGAGCGATCAGGCGTGACCGGCCTTATGCCAGGATGTCCATTCGTCTGAGAATGCCACGGAGGCATACCGTTCGCCAAGTATTTTAGCAACTCGGTTCATCAGTTTGGCGACTCGTTGCATGTCCTCCGGGGCAAGATCTTGTCGGAATCGAGGGTGCAGCCCCCACCGAGTTTCCACTTCTTCTCCGGCGACGGTCGCCATCACGCTCACTAACTTGATTTCGGTTCCCGTCGGACCGTGGAGCCCAGGGGTCGCGGTGGGGGGTGGTGGTGCGGACGTTGTATCGGTTGCCACTGGGGCGGCTGTACAAACCGCGGCGACTGGGGGGGTGTCTCCGGCCAAGATGGCTTTGATGGCCGGAATCACGGCGCTCGCGCAGAGCGTTGCGGCGGAGGACACTTGCGCGTTCCCCGCGACTCCCATCGCGTCGGCGACTCGTCCGCCAAAGTTGTCCAACATCTCGTCTTTCACGGGATTGTTTTCGGTGACGAGGAACCGGTACCGTTCATAGGTCTGCCGACTCTCCGCAACCGCCGCACCGACGGTGAGCATGATTTCCGTTTGGTCGATGCTGGAACCGAATGCCGGTTCGAGCACGTTCTTTAATTGTGCCGTCACCGCATCCTCGAGTCCGTTCATGAACTCGAGCTGGTCTTTGATCGGGATATGTAAGGCGGAAAGCCTATCGGTCAGATTGAACATGACTTTGAGAAACTCAAGGTAGATGCTCCACTCATCGTGCCGTTTCAATTTCAAGGCCCGCTCCGGGGCGTTCCGTTTCATGACGACCACGGATTCGCCCGCGACAGCGAGCATGAGTTCGGCGATCTGGCGAAGCTGCGATTGGTGTTCTTGATTGGCGGTGGCCATAGGGATCTCCTCTCCAGCCCGCATTATTCACGAAGACTTCTATTGCAACCGCCGTACGCCACTACGACAAGCCTGACGGTGGGCGGGCTCGCCGCTCAGTCGGTCAACATACTGCTCAAGTATGCTTCCCTCCTTTGCGGCTCCGCGCGCCCGTCTCGCGTGGCGTCTCGGCGGTTTCGTCACAAACTCTCGTGAATAATCCGGGCTAGTGACGCAATTATAACGGAGACACGTTCGGCGATCAAAGTTCTTGTTTTCGCAATCGCTTGTCGGTACGGCACCTCGCAGGTACGATTGCTAAGCAAGATGCTGAAAAAGACCGCCAGCATCGTTCTCGCCTCGAAAGCATCCTCAACGTAGCCCGAGGCTACGCCTCCGGTGCTTCCATCGGCTGCGGCCTTGCTGACAGCCTTTTTGAGCATCTTGCGACGTTGAGTGTTGAATTGTGGGGATGGATAAGGAGATTGAGATGAAGAAATCCAGAGGCAGTCTGCTATTCACTTTCGGGTTGCTAGCGGTGGTGGGGCTATTCGGTTGTAATCAGGAGACGCCAATAGAGAAGACGAAGGCTGCGTCTGCGTCCGGCAATGCGGCGACGCAGGCAGCAGGGCAGGCTGCGGTGGATGCGATAAAGACTCCTCTGGATAAGGCCCGTCAGGCGGAAAGTACATTAGAGAACTCAGCCGAGCAGACGGCCGCTAGGATCAAGGAATCGACACAATAGAACACATGGCTGCGCAGGCGAGAATGGGAATAAAAAGGTGTGTCAGCATTGTTTGAATTACGGCTGTGAGTTTTGGCGAATATGGTTCCTGGCACCTTTTTCTCCCCCACGGAGCGTGAAGAGGCTCGGCTGACGAAGGGTGTGGAACTTCGGCGTCGCCATGATGCGACGGTCCTCCACTGCTGTTGGACCGCAGTACACTTCACCACGCACGACTATAAAACTGCGCCGAAGCGTCGCAATGCCGTCGTGCATGGCCGTCACCATGCTTGCGAGATATAGCAGGCGCCATGTCGAACGCCTCAGTCCACATCCCTTCCAGCCGAGCCGAAGAGCGGAAGGAACGAGAAGAAGGGATTGTGTGTGGCAACGGAATCATTGTGACCTGGCCCTGGTCAAACGCCTGTTGCTTCTACGGTGTGCGGGTGTCGATTCCAAGATCCGGAGACTCTTGGAGATCTGTGATGCCGACACGCCAAACCTGACCTCACTCGGTTCCAATCGTGCAGGATCAGGTTGCGCGAGCGCTGCCGGAGGATTTCTTGACCGAACAATTTCAGGTAATACGGCTGGTGGATCTCATCATGAAAAGTAGCCTGCTGTTCAGTGCAACTTGTGGCGAGATAAAAGAACGTGTCCGGCTGTTGCTTGGTGAGATTGTGAGCAGGGAGAGTAGGTGAAAGGTCAAGCAATGACCTCATCCATTTCCTGCTTTTCTGACCGGCATGAGCCAGAAGATGGATAATAAAGAAACCAAAACCGAGACCGTTTGCGTCCCGAATCTTGCTTGGACGCGACTAAGATGTGGAGGGGATACTTAATGACGATCGTCCCCCCAGAGGGTGCGTCCTAGCGTCAAAGAAGTGGATGGATGCATTCGGAAAGAGCCCGAAAATACGTGCTTTCTCTCGAATGATCACAGAGGGCTTTCTTGGATAGATGGAATAGGCAAGCGTGAGAGAGTGCCGCTTGCTGATGGCTGCGACGACGTGTTTGTCTCTCGTGCCAAGTGAGTGTCCAAAAACGACCAATGAACCATCAAACTCAGAAAGTGTTTTGAGTCCAAAAGACAGCTAGTCTGATTGAGCGATGGCTTGCATCTTATGACGGGAGGAGCCTTCGGATATGAAAAACGGAATACGATTCTCATTGGCTGCGAAACGGTCGAGAAGGCTCCCCGCCACGCCTCCAACTTCTTTGACGGTGCGTCCCGCTGCTGTCCTATATAAGTGTAGAGCGCCATGCAGGTAGAGTATTTTCGTGATTTTTGTGGGTGAGTTCCAAACCTTGGAATCGCTGGCGTCAAAAGTACGGTTCTGGTTCCAGAAGTAGTCTTTGAAGCCGTCGCCACCTTGGGCCATGAAGCACCAATAGACAACGAGATCGTAGTTGGTGGTAAAGACGAAACTGTAGCGACGGAGCGCCTTGCGAATGCGTGTCTTGGTGTCCTCCGACAGACGGTCCCAGGGAAGATGGACGGAGTGAACGGCTTCGATAAGGGCCCGCCGGATGCTTCGGTACCGGCGGGGTATCTGCGAATGGGGCATTCTTAAAGCCTTGTTGACGGTAGTAGCGGTCAGCAGATCCGCCAGTATGCTCTCGAAATTGGTCGTATCTCCAAGCTTGCTGAAGAGAGCCTTATCGGTCGCAGTCAGAGGGTGGCTGATCTCAGCCGAAGCGGCTCTCTGAAAGAGGGAAGGGTAAGCAAAAGGCTCCCATAGTGCGCAGCTGGAACCGTTGCCTAGCAAGATGCCCGACCAGTCAGACCGATTCTTGGTGTCGACCCAGGTGTCCAGGTGAGCCGTAATCGTGGACGAGCAACGCATCGAAAAGCGCTCCTTGGCAGGCCGTCTAACTATTAAGTTTGCTGCAGCCTATCCGTGCAGCATAGCAAGACAATCTCAGCAATCTGTTGTGGCAAGTCTACTGTAAGGTGGGACTTTGACGGACCCATATCAGCAGCCCTTGAACTGCTGTGACTGACATTGTTGCGTGAGTCGCTGCCCTTCTGCAATCTGCGCGGGAGTCATACGGCGTGCGACATAATCTCGTTTGTCTGCTGAATGCTTCTGTAAGTCACCCACCGAGTGTGCCGCTGCCAGGCTATACCACATGTATGCACGCACATAGTCCTGCGGCACGCCATGTCCCTCGGCATACAGTAGCCCGAGGTTGACCTGCGCCTGCATTTCCCCCTGAGCAACCGCTTTCTCATACCACTGCCGTGCCTTCGCATAGTCCTGCGGGGCACCCTGTCCGCTGTCATACAGCAGCCCGAGGTTGGACTGCGCCAACGCATTGCCCTGGGCAGCCGCTTTCTCGAACCATCGCCGTGCCTTCGCGTAGTCCTGCGGAACGCCCTGTCCGTTGTCATATAGCCCACCGAGGTTGACCTGCGCTCTCGCGTCCCCCTGAGCAGCCGCTTTCTCGTACCACTGCCGCGCCTTCACATCGTCCTGCGGCACGCCATCTCCGAAGTGATACAGCGCCCCGAGTAGGACCTGCGCAGTCGCATCTCCCTTGGCTGCCTGGGTATGCCACGTTTGCAGGTCTTCTGCTGAAATGTCGCTGGGTGGGGAATCAGGTGCATGCCCAGAGGATTGCCCACCCTGCTGTCGCTGCATTATCGCTTCAAGCTGTGCCTCCAGGCGTTTCAGGCGCTCCTGCTGGGCAGCCACGGTATCCCGCACACCCGCATCCAGCTGGCGCGCAGCGAGTTGCTTACGCACCTCTTCGAGATCCACCTGTGCGGTGAGCTTGAGCGTCAGCGTCATGTGCCCCTGCTGGAATCCGACCTCTTCTTTGGTGTCTTTGACTTGCATGACGGCTACGGCAAACGAGGTGATCTTGTCCTTCGTGAGTTGGAAGTCCTTCACTTCTGACGCGCTTTCAATATAGACACCCGCTTGCTCTAGTATTTTTCGTTTGGTTTCGAGCAAGCACCGCTGGCGGGCGTCGTCTTTGCTGTCATGGTCGCCCAGAATATAAGTGTGCGTGGCAGTGAAGGGCTGGTTTTCAGCGAAGACACTTATCGGGAGGATGAGCATAGCCAGGAGGGGCATGAAGGAGAGGGCGCGCATGGGAACTCAGTATGGCGCGGGTCTCTGCGACCGTCAAGATAACGAAGACTTGAAGGCGGGCGCTTGACGGCTTTACGGATGCGTGCGAGAGCTACCACTTTGTCCATCGATCGACTTTGCTCACTCGGGTAGTTCGTCTACCTCTAATCCCCCGAGGGAGTGGCCTAGGGTGCCCTTTACTGCGCGCATCGAACGAGCACATTCTTATCGTGCGCGTTCTGCGAGCAAGAAGGGCACCTGGCCGCTCCCTTCCATTCTTTCGGAGGCCGCGCGTTGCGCGAGCACAGAAGATCATCAGGCTCCATCCCCCTCTCTTTGAAAGGGCGGTGAGGAGTATGTTATACAGCCCTTCCCTGTGAATTACTGGACTGCTCAACAATTCCTTCACTCATTTCTATGGATCGAGACATGAAAACCTATATGCTTAAACGGCCGGTTGACGAGGCCGTTCCCCGGAAGCTCTCCATCGACTATGCGGCGGCTTTGAATAGTCAGCAGCTTGCGGCTGTGACTGCGGGCGAGGGGCCGTCTCTGGTCATCGCCGGCGCAGGCAGCGGCAAGACGCGCACCTTGGTCTACCGGGTGGCCTATTCAATCGACTCGGGAATCGATCCCTCCCAAATTCT
>VBOL01000147.1 GCA_005887945.1 Nitrospirota bacterium | reverse complement strand
CAATCGCACCAATTGAATCGTAGCCTGCAGTGAAGAACTCATCCGCCATGTTATGAACTCCAAATCTCTGGCTTACGGCAGCCCTTCTTTACTGGTCTCGGCTGTCCGATTGCCTACCTCTCCCAACGTTGTCTCAACTCCCTTGGCCTTGTCGATCGCACCCCCTGGCCATTCCACACAACTGCTGTGTCAGGAACCTGCGGAAGTTCCTTCCCCACCTTCGGGGGAGGGTCCTGACGATTACATCCGTTCAAGCCTATCAACGATACCACCGACAAGGAAAACACCAGTACAGATATCGACAGTTTCATCACCCATCTTCTCACGGTAAGTGCGCCCCGAAGGACAAGGCTGTGGTCATCGAACTCCAACACATGTGGCCTGGCTCAACCCATCCACACGGATGACGCATAAACGCAACATTCACAGGCGGCGCATTCAAATTCACCCAGCCGGCAAATTCTTCATTTACCCTCGGTTCATTGCCAATGACTCGATCGGCGAAGGTTGTGCGATGAGCATGACAGCTGACTTTTGATGGCTTCCTTTCCTGATGATCAATTCCTCCCGCTCATACGACACACGACATACCAGCTATCGCGCGATTATGGTTGTGTCAGCGCAGGCCGAGGGGCATGTCCACTATGCAGATTTATGCAATTAGCTAAATACCCTATTTGACTCTCGCCATGACCCATGGTACCCTTTACCGTCATACGAGGTAGCACTAGCCTTCGCACGTTTTGAATCTCATTTGATTGTTTCAGCGCGATTTATCGTGTTGTAGATGTTACTCACATGTTCCATCAGGTTCTGCGCGTAGACCCCCGGCAGGAAGATGGAGGGAATGATTTTGGTATTTCTGTCCGATCCCCTCATCTCCATCGAGCGGTTTCCCACGTTGGAGATGCCAGGTTCTATAAAAGGAGCACGTATGAAGCTATCCACTGGGTGGCGAGCCGACAAGACGAGAAAGAACCGAGCACGGGCGACGCGGAAACCAAAAATCCGATGGGAGGTGCTCGGCCTTCCAAATCCTCTTGATACCAGTCTGACGACTTCAATGGAAGACATCCGTCGGCAAGTGTCGAGTATGGCAAGCCGTGGGTTCGGCCAGGGCACTCGCTCCCGCACGGCTGAACGAGAAGCCAAGACCACCAACCATGCTCCTGACTCAAGCAGCAAGAGACGTCGTGGAGCGACGGAGTCTTCCCAATCATCATCGTAGGGGTACGAAATCATAAACGGCAGGCGATTGGCGCCTCAATACGAGTCGCTACGCAAAGGAGGGCACCATCGGACGAGCAGGAAAAACGACCATCGCAAAACGAGACCGTGAGAAAGCGAAACAAATTCAGCGGCGCGAGAAAGACGCCCGTCGAGAACAACGCAAGACCGAGAAGCCCGCTCGCCCACTGAACACAGAGGGAGAGGATCCAGATTTGGCCGGGCTTCAGTGGGGCCCACAAGAGCCACTCTATTAGGGATAACGTGAGCGCGGACCCCGCACATCGCTCCCGTCCTACGCCGCCCTCACAAAACGGTCAGCGGCAAACACTGCCTGCAGTTGTTGGGTGACCACGCGGCGATACTCGCCCTTCTGCTTCACCATTAGCACTACACCATCCGCATCAGTCAAGACCATCAAATCGTCCTCAATCGCAAGTATCCGATCGGGATCTCCGACATTGATACGATACTGCGTCCGGCTATCAGGATTGCGGCCAGGGTCGACTACCAATTCTGTCAGTCCATCGATGATGCCTTCGCGTCCGTCCTGTCGAAACCTGACCTTCGTGCCGTCCGGAATGCTCACCCATCTCTTCCCCGTGCGCACCCCCTCAACCTTTGAGTTTGTCATGATGATACTCCTCTGATCGCTCACACCTCTTAACCTGTCAATAGATACGCGTCGCTGACAACTCCCTAGCCGTTAGACTCTGTCCTAAGAAACCTAGACTCTCTCCGGTATGACAGGGAACTCGGCTGATGCTGGCGTCGTTCCTCGCCTGGACGCCCCCACCGCTGACCGTCACCTCTGGAACGTTCAGGCATCGTCAGATGCGGACGATCATTGGGGCGGGGGCTTCCCTCTGCCAACGGCACAGGATGCCCCAACAGCGTTTCGATCGCGCGCAGCTGATCGCGTTCCTCGAAGGTCACGAAACTGGTGGCTTGCCCGGTCATCTTCATCCGGGCTGTCCGTCCAATACGATGAATATAGTCCTCCGGACAATTCGGCAAATCGTAATTCACCACGTGACCGATATTTGCCACGTCAATCCCGCGGGCTGCGATATCCGTCGCGACAAGAATTCTGACCTGTCCTCGTTTAAATCCGTCGAGAGCGCGGAGGCGCTGGGGCAAACTTCGGTCTCCGTGGATGACCGCGACGCGGTAGCCGGCCTGTTCAAGCGTCTGACCGAGTCGATCGACCCGATTCTTTGTCCGAGCGAATACGAGGACGGTCCCTCGTTCCACCGCCAGCAACGACACCAACAGCTTCGTCTTCTCCTGGTAGGTCGTATGATGCAACGCCTGGGTCACACCTTCAGCCGTCGCCGAGGGAGGCGTCACCATCACACGAACGGCACCCTTCAGACTCGCTTGAACCAGGCGGGTGACATCCGTCGGAATCGTGGCGGAAAAAAGTAACGTCTGTCGCTCCACCGGCAATGCGTCAAGAATCTGATTAATCTGTGGCGCAAATCCCATATCGAGCATACGGTCGGCTTCATCGAGCACGAGGATTTTAATCGGAGCCAAATTGATCGTCCCGTTCCACATATGGTCCAGCAAACGCCCCGGTGTGGCAACCAGAATATCGGGCCGCTGGCGCAATCCTCTGATCTGCGCCTGCATATCGCTCCCTCCGACGATAACCGTGGCAGAGATGCAGTGGCTTCGACCGAGCTTCTCGATTGAACCAAAAATTTGCAAGGCCAATTCCCGCGTCGGTGCGAGGATCAAGGCTTGCGGCTGACCTTTCGGCAGGACCGCGAGCCGTTCGATCATGGGGACAACAAACGCGACCGTCTTCCCGGTACCGGTTTGTGCACAACCGATGACGTCCCGGCCCTCAAGGCCGGGTGGAATGGCCTGAGCTTGAATGGGAGTGGGAACCAACAAGCCCGATGCCGTCAGATCCCGTAAAAGTGGTTCAGACAGACCAAGGGTATGAAAACTCGTGTGAACAGAGGTATGCAATGCACTATCCTTTCAGTGTGATCGCATTAAGACGGGATCAGAGAACCGCGGGGAGAGAAACCAGGAAGGCATCAACTCCGACAGGATCTGGTCGCGATGCGATCGCGAAGTCCGTTATGGTGTTTACAGCCGTGCCGTCGGACTACTGCGACAACGATGTAGCGATGATCCTACAGCAAGCCCCTTCTGGCGTCAACTCTCTTGAAAAAGAAAGGCTCGGCAATGACGAGGGGAAAAATTGACCTCTACTTTCAAGGTATTGGGCTATTATCATGTCATGACAGACTGACGCGTTCGCTATCCTAGCCAGACTGTGCTATGGTAGCTTCATATGAAGTCCGGTCACTACTCTATCCCTCGCGCCTTCATTCCCTCCCTCTAGATTCTGCGCGATCGATGCTCTAGTTTCCGCCCTGCTCCGCACACAGGCCTCTTTAGGGAGACTGCCGAACAGCACAGTCCATACCGCACTCGACCCTGTCCGATAGCACGACCGGCAGGCAGCGAATGACGGTGGCAGACCTTGATCGAATCGAGATGCAGCGTGCACTGGCGGCCTGAGGCCACCACACAGTACCCTAAGATAAGGGCCCATGTAAGCCAAACGGCAGAGCAGCGCATGACTCCACGATCACCAACGTTCGCCATCACCCCCAAGGGTGTACCGATCCCGACCAGCCAGCGGCGCCACGCGGTCTGGACCGTCATACTCTTTTGCGCCATTGCCATGGGTGCCATGATCGGAGCCCCTCTTTATGGATATCTCTATCACTACACCTGGCTAGACTGGTCGCTGTTTGGACTGCTCTATGTCGTCAGCGGGCTGGGCATCACGGTCGGCTACCATCGACTGATGGCCCATCGGAGCTATGACTGCCCGAACTGGGTCAAAGGTGCACTCTTGATCGCGGGCGCCTGGGCGCTTCAGAACTCCGCCACCAAATGGGCGTCCGATCATCTGCGTCATCACGCGCACTGTGACGAGGAGAAAGATCCGTACAATGCGCAACGGGGATTCTGGCATAGCCACTGCGGATGGCTCTTTACCCCCGATCAGTATGCCGATCCAAAATATGCGACGCGCGTCGCGAACGATCCCGTCGCGATCTGGCAACACAAATACTACCCCCTCATAGTCCTCGCGGGCATGGCCGGCACCTTTATCCTCGGCTTTCTCCATAACGGCATAATGGGTGGAGTTGGTTGCTTTCTCCTCGCCGGTGTGGGACGCACATTCGCCGTGCTCAATTCGACGTTTTGCATCAACTCCGTCTGTCATTTGTGGGGACAACAGCCACACGGAGCGTCAGACTCTAGCCGAGATAGCTGGCTGGTGTCCCTCGTGACATTTGGCGAGGGGTATCACAACTACCATCACATGTATCCGACCAATTACCGAAACGGTCCTCGCTGGTATCCCTTCGATCCCTCGAAATGGCTCATCCTCGGGCTCTACCTGTTAGGACTTGCGACGTTGTTGCGGACAGGCTCGTATATCGAGGCCTCGCTCGCTCGGACGAACTGACACGTCACGAAGGGAATCTCGATGGGGAAGCGGGTCCTGTATGTGGGAGGACTCCCGGACAAGGTTTCGGACTGCGAGCTACGTGGCATCTTCACCTCCTACGGTCTGGTTGCCAGAGCCTACGTGGTCCGATTCAAACATACGGGAAAATCCGCCGGATATGGATTCGTCGAAATGGGGTCGGGCGAACAGGCCTTAAATGCCGTGGTCGCCCTTGAAGGAACCGAATGGGAGGGACACCTCCTCAGGCTCTATGTGACCCCCTACGCAAACCAGGCCATATAAGATCGCAGCGTCACGGAAAAGGAGGACACATGGGCCGTACCAACTTGGACCCGATCATGACCTTTCCAGATGGATCGCACCTCTTGATCAGCACCGCCTACTCAAAAGAAGGGAGCTTTTCATGCGCCCTCTACATGGCGACCATCGCAGCAGATGATCGAGGCGCCTTCCGCGTCGTATCCAACCACCTCGATGCAGCCACTTGCTTGGTTGCGCAAGAAGACGCCTACAGCTATGCTCAACGTCTCTACCCGCATTCAGCTGAGTCGATGAAAAAGCCACCCTACCTCATCTGGCCCGGTCCCGGTCCAACCGGCAATGCGGATGTGTAGGACGGTTGCCTGACCATCTCGCACCAGATGGCAGCTTCGACCCTCGACCTACCCATACAAGCCACCCCTCGTCGTGCAGGCGCCACAGAATTTAAGGAACAAGGACTATAGCTTTTCACTTGCTCCTCTGTTATGATGGGATTGATTCATGCGGCGGGCCTCGCATGGATCAGCAAATTGAACGGCCCATCACCGATATTGTTGTTACCGAGAATCTGACCGGAAGCTCGACCCAAGCCGCTACACTGTTCGCGTCTTCGGCCCGTTCCTTCCCCTCGTGTAATCGTTCTCGAGTCTCAAACAATATCAATTTCAGAAGGAGGAACCCCCATGGGTTCAAAACTTTATGTCGGCGGGTTGCCCTATGCGGCAACTGAATCACAGCTAACCACCCTCTTCGCCGCGCACGGCACCGTCGAGTCTGCGCGTGTGATCACGGACAAGTTCACCGGGCAATCACGAGGCTTCGGCTTCGTCGAGATGGCCACACAGGAAGAAGCCAAGGCTGCGATTACCGCGTTGAACGGCTCACAGATGGACGGACGTCCCCTGACTGTCAATGAAGCCAAGCCACAAGAACCCCGCACCGGCGGTGGTGGCGGTCGCTTTGGCGGCGGCGGCGGAGATCGCGGCGGTCGCGGTCGCTTCTAAGCCAGCGCCCAGAAGTAGCAGATGCAGAAGGGGCGCTTCGGTTGAAGCGCCCCTTCACGGCATACCTCGTTCCTCGTACCTCACATTAAATTTGTCGTGGCGAACGACACTCAGTCTGTAGTGACCCCACTGGTCGCGACCTCAGACCGATTACACCCACGTACCTCTCAGCTGCGGCAGTTGTCTCGCCCGAGCGCTGTCGTGGTCACACCTACTACGAGAGCAAAGATATGCACGTCTCGATGTGGGCCACACTGGGGCCTCACACGCGGCAAACATGCGGTGTGAATTAACCGAATAGTTGGAGGGATCGTCGAACCGTGTCACACTAATCCTAGCCACCGAGAGACCGCACATGCGCAGCAGCCAACGTCCACACCTCCTGCATTTGATCCTCACCCTCTGGTTTTCCACAGTGCTCTGCACGGCCAGCCTTGCAGGAGACATTGCCCTCCTGAGCATCGGCCCCCGCATTGGCTTCAGTGGAAAAACTCCCCTATTGGGAAAAGAGCAAAAATACTTCTTCCACATGACTGACGTGGCGGCGATCTTCAAGCTCCCCTGGTCATGGCCGCTCGGTGTGAACTCGTGGAGTCTGGAGACGAGACTGATCGCAAGCGCGGGACTACTGCAAGCGGCAAGTGACAGCGGTCTGATAATGACGGTCGTGCCGGATCTTGCGCTGAGCGGCTGGGAGGGACTTGTCACCTTCGACGCCGGAGCTGGGGCAGGATTCTTCAGCAACTACAAGTTTGGCGCGCAAGACTTCGGGGGCCCGGTTCAAATCGTCGCGACTATGGGGGTTCGCGTCAATCCATTTTCTCACGCCTATGCCGGATTTCGTGTCCAACACTTCTCCGATGCCGGCCTGTACGGATCGTCCAGTCTCGGCGTGGACATGTACATCGCAGAACTTGGATACCGGTTTTAACCCGGAGGTCGCCGGACTGGCGATTCCTTCACACGCGATCAACCAGGCACCACCCTGCCGCCCTATGGCTTCCACCCTGACAACACACAACGCTGCGCAATCAGCGGCGTGAAGCTCCCCACATCTTCCGAGACCCTTGTCATAACCTCATCCGCCAGCCCCTGATCCTCGAAACATTCGTAGACATCATCGAGAAAACCGCCCCGGAGCAGCGGGTGGTGGAGAAACGCCGGACCGGGACCAGTCGCAACGTCCAACGGATACTCGGTCACGGCAATGCGTGCAAGATGAAGCCTGTCCAGCCATCCACGAACGTCTTCTGCTGACGGCCGTTCGGCAAGATAGGCTTCAAGCCGACGGCGCTCCGCCAAAAGGCCACGAACTGCCATCTCCTGATCGATCCGACGCCAGAGTGAGTCGAACGTACCGAGCGAAGGAAAGGTCAGCACCAGTTGGCCACCGGGATTGAGATGTTCCACCAATCTCTGGACGGTGTCGAAACGGTTAGGACGAAAAAACATGACGGAGAGATTGCCGGTGATGCGATCGAAACAGTGCAGGTTCGGCAGCAGGGCACGCATATCCAGACATTCGAACCGCAGCCACGGGAGTTGCGCGCCTTGGATCGCTCGCGCCCTCTCGACCTGACTCCCACTGAGATCGATGGCCAGGACCTCTCCGGTGGGCCCCACCTGCTCTGCCAGGTAGAAAGCCGGGATCCCGTGGCCGGAGGCAATATCGAGAATGGAGGCCCCAGGGCAAAGATCCAGATGCTGCAGCAACGATTCAGCGAAGGGGGTGGACCAATAGTCATGAGTCGGAAGAGGCCAACGAGGCCTGACATCAGTCCTGTGTTCGGTCATGCGGCTGTTCCTCTGTCGTGATGCCAGCACAGCATACTCCACTGCCCTGGCAAGGACCACCAGGCCACCGGAAAGCTGTCGGGAAGGACAGCGGAGTGCAGCCAACGATTTCGGCAGAAACTATTCGCATGATTCTTTTGTGGGCCGCAGAGGGACGAAAGTCACCGCAGATTCGGCGGTCAGAAAAGAAAACGCCGCATCTCCACCCTGGGTGTCTTATTGCGAGGACTTCAGCTGGCGTTTCTGATGAAGGCCCTTGTCGCTCTTGCTCATAGGCCTGCTGGACTCGCCCTCAGAGAGGATGTCCTCAATCTGGGATTCGCTGCACGTGAGATCGCCATTGGCTGGTTTCCGTGACGGAGTGCCGGCCGGCTTGGCTGCGGCATGAACCCGCTTATTTTTTGCATCGTCCGGCATAAAGGCTGTCCTCTTTCTCGGTGCGTATGTTCCGCCGACAGCGGCACATTATCGAGAGTGATTGATGGAATACGATCCGCCCGTCGCCAGCACCCTGATGGCGCGCTGCAAATCATCCATATGCTGCTGCATCTCCGCCAGCGTACGATCAATTTTCTTGCTGAAGCAGTGCCGCAACGAATTGATGCTCGCTCCTGTCCAGAGACGAACTGTTTTTCTTGACGGTGAATTCAGCGCCATCACATAGACTTGCGTGGTGTTCTTCATACTATCCCCCCCTGATGCTGATTGCCCATGGCGTGGACGGCTCCTCGACGAATGGACCACGGACTCGCCCGATCCTCTCAGTTTGCGCGATAGCCAGCGAGCCCCTTATTCAAGGCAATGATCGTGTTGTTCAATCTGTGCTTGCACCACTACACCCCGGCGGTCACGGCTGCCGTGCTCTGAGAAGGCTGGGCCGCTGCAGCCGGCGCCGTCAGCATGGACGCCTTCAGCTCATCAATAGCCTTCTCGACGTCTGCTTCCGTCGATCCAAACCGGTCTCCCATCACCTTCACGGCCTGGTTGATCGCTTTCTTCATCCTCGTGATTTGTTCTTCGGATGTCATCACGTCTCTCCTTCATAGGTTGGGGGCCTGTACTGAGAAGTCCGCAGCATGTCCGCGGACCCGTGTGTCCTCAAGGAACCGAGCCGCTTCCGTTTTGGTAGTCACGTCCAATGATCGCAGCAATTCAGAAACACTCTGGCATAGGAGCGGCGGCGACTGGGGAATCAAACGCGCAGGAAGGAAGCAGGAGGCGCGATGGATGGGACAGTCAGCGAAGCTCAATACAGCACAGCCCTATGCTAGACGCCATGGAGGACCTGGTCAAGCGATATTAATAGGATGCTGAAAAGCCCACCAGCATTCATGGACCGTAACGCGTGAAACGCGAGACATGTGAGAAAGGCACGCCGTGGGCAGATTTGATTCCCACCTCGTTTGGTCCGTCTCGCTCGTCCCGCCCGTCTCGCGCGGCTATCCTGCAGGAGTATTCTCCTCTTGTCCCAAACGTGGGGACCATCGAAATTCTCGCGTGCCAAAATTGTTTTTCCGATGCCTGCTAATGGCAGCAGGCATCGTTCAATGGTTCTATAGGGGCTCATTTACAGAGGGATTCGAATTCGCGACTCAGTGCGTGAGGCTGTCGGCCTGCACGGTTACGATAACGCGCGCGCACTCGGGCGCCGTTCCTCAAACGCCACAGCAGCCGCTTCAATCTGTTTGCGGAATTCCAGTGGCGCATTAATGCCAGGGAACGTCTCCTTGGTCGACCCCGTACCTGTGACATAGATCGTCCCGTAACCGAACAGCCGCCCCCACAAGCTCTGCTCCACCCCGATATTCTCCACTTTCGTGAGCAAGGTCTCCAACGTATGGCGACCGACAATCCCCGTTTTGATCAGGACGCGCTTATCCGTCACCCCAAACTCAGAGAAGAGCCAGGTCAAATAGGCCGACAAAACGGCGACGAGGGGCACGACCAGCAGGCTCAGAGACAGGTACGGATTCAGACCTCCGTCGATCGCCACCACAATCACGGGGAGGCAGAGGAGCAACAGCAGCACCGCAGGCACAAAGATCTTCCAATGCAGTCGGGTCCGGTAGAGTACCTGTTCGTTCGGGATCAGGTTGTCAAAGATATAGCTCATGGCGCAGTTCCAATCTCATTCGTCACAGTTCCGCAGCGATGGCGGCGATCCCACCCGTGAAGCATTTCCACGTCATGGGGGTCACGGGTGTCGGTCACAATCCCATGAGGGCACCGCTGTCTCCAGCGTGGCATTCCCCCGTCGAGATGATCATAGGTCACGCACTCGCCCCTTGTACCAATCATCCATGCTCTCGCCAATCCAGGGCAGCAATGTGAGACCAACCATGTGGAGCGTGTCACGCACAGGGAGAGAGAACGCCACGCGAAGCGCTGGGACGGGTGTTGTGCTGTCCTTCACCACAGATGGTGCCGCCTACCCCCAGGCCTTTGCCCACACTTTCCCAGCTTGGCCCAGACATTCGGAAGCCTCGCCCGCCCGCGCCAGTCAATAGCCTTCCGTGTCAAAGTAGGTCAAGGTAAAAAACCGGGAGAGTAACCGCCCACCCGGTAGTTGCGGCAGAGTACAGTCCCGCGTCACCCTGAGCCTTTTCTCACATCCAAGTGTTTGCTTGTGAGGTTGGCCCATCGATCTGACCAAAGGCAGAGCGTCGTGGAGTGAAAAAGGCTAGGCCTCCCGTGGGCAGATGTCAAGGATCGGATGAATGACGTTGCCGTCGTGCTCGGACGAGTTCTGACTTGTTCATGAGTGTCGCAATGAGACAGGTGAGACCGACACCCGCCGTGATGGCTCGCAGGTGAGGACGACGCAGGTGTACGCCTCGGAACATAGTGAGCAGGCCGAACGAGCACAACCACGCTGGGCGAGAGGATTAAGTCTTGCCGGAGCCAGCACCGTCGCCAGAATGAAGCGCGCATGAGGCACCTCGTGGAAAAAGGCAGGCAGGAAAGAGCGAGACGACCGGCGCCTATAAGTAAATGCTCATGCCTGACCTTGAATCGCGCTTCCAAGCAGGTACCGTTCCGCGTTCAACCAGTCATCCAAGGCCCGGCCTTCTTGCCGTCCCCGTTGCTCATACAGTTCGTAGGCGCGTTGCGCAACGCGGCCTCGATGAGCCTCAGCACGCCGTGCGGCCTGTTCAGCGGGGCCTGTATTCTCACTGCCAGGACCGGCGTGAGACGTGGCGCCTGGCATTGCCGGCGTGGCTCGACTGACGGTGGTTTCCTTGCTCATCGTTTTCCTCCTCACGCTGCAGCGTTCATAGTAGTTGACTCAGCGAGAGTCTATGTCGTCCGTCGACACCACTGTGGTCGGATATCGACGGACGTAGAGCTCGTGTGTCTTGTGAGTAAAACCTTAGGCCTTCTTCTTCACCGTGAGATCGTTCTTCACAGACTTCACGCCGGGGACCTGCCGGCAATCCAAGACGCTTGGGCACTAGTCATGAAATCCTAAACCTCGCCGCTCAGCGAGACCACTCCCGCATTGGTCTGAGCATATATACCGGCTTTCTTCGGATAGGCGTCTTTCGCGATCTGCTCATTGACCCGTGTCATAATCGCAGCATCCTTGTCATCGATCGTCGAGCCCGAACCGGTCGCTGCGACCGCGGTAATCAGCCTTGCAGCCGCATGGTCGTCACCGACCCAGCCCGTCGCCGCGGCTTGCAACGACTGCGCTGGGACGGTGAGCACGAACAGCAGCGCGAACAACTCAGTCCGCACGCTTCGCCTGAGCATAGCGAGCAAGACGCGCAACACCGTTGGAATGGATCGTGTCATCGCTGTCATGGTTTAAGAAGAGTGGAATGCACGTCATCGATGCGCGCGGCGCCCGAACGGTCGCTCGGGCCCATATCGGTGACCTCAGCGCCCTGCAAAGACTTCTCGCAACGGGACCTGCCCAGCACTCGATACGCGCACAATCCGAGCGCGCACATGATGAGACAGGGAACGACAATTAAGACGATGGACGCAAGGCCGAGCGCCACCAACCAATGCTATCGGAACACGACGCCCGCGACGGCGAGGACAGTCAGCACTACGACCCATCCCCGCCGACTCAACATTACGTTGCGAACCCTATCCATGATTTCACGGCACCGTCATGAATATTTTCGAGGGGCTGCCATCCGTGGTGATCTCATAGATCGCGACCGGCTTGAATCGGATCCCAGGCATGCCGGGCAGGTTAGCCGGCATACTCGCCATACCCGGAATGGAAATGCCGACAATCTTCGGTCGCTCCGCCAGGAGCTTGCGGATCGCATCAACCGGTACGTGGCCGATTACGACATAGCCATCGATGAATGAGGTATGACAGCCTTCCAGAGCGTCGGGCACGCCAGCCTTTTGGTTGATCGAGTGCAGATCGCGTACCGGTTTGACCTCCACCTTGAAACCCTGCTCTTCGAGATATTTCGC
>VBOL01000146.1 GCA_005887945.1 Nitrospirota bacterium | reverse complement strand
GACAACGGGCACCACGAACATCGAGAGCAGTGGAGCGGTGATCATGCCGCCCGCCAGCGGTGGAAACACTCTAGACTGAAAACGGGGTTGGAACCGTTGCAATGCGAGGCCGTTGGGTATATATACTGAGACGTGATCTGGCCCTAACACGGAAATCCCGGGTAAAGCTTGGCCGGATGAAACCCGCCGATGCCGGACTGCGTGCCGTTAGCGACTTGTGGATGGGCACCTATCAAAAGGTTATCGAGTCTGGTGGATTCACTAACCAGGCCTTGCGTCGCATCGATCCAAATCCTCGTCTGGCAATCTTGATCGAATATGGAGTGTTGATGGGTGAGCAGTAGGCGGTCACTGCCCTCCGCACGAGTTTTGAGCGAGCCGCCGCAACGGAGTGATCTCATCCCATGTGGGCTCTCTGGGTCATCGCCGTTCTGTTCCTGACCGTCGGATCGGTTGGGGAAGGATGGGGCGAATACGCTCCCGGTACGAGACTTCTCCTGACGATTGCGCCCAAGGATCTTCATACCATCCTGCCGCCGGACTGCCATATCCTGATCGATCCCCATTCGATTGAACAGTTTCTTGATGCACTGGATGGAAACCCGCCGGACTGGGGCCTGGTCTATGGCCATGGCCATCACGATCCTGCACTAAACGAGCGATTATTCACGTTGAACCGGAACCGCGATGCGGAGCGCGCAGGCAATCCTGCCTTGACGCAGCTCATCACCTTTGTCTGGTTCGGCGAATTGTCTCGGTACGATGCGGAGGCTGGTGGATTTCGCGTCGCGCTTGGTCCGAAATTTACGTCGACCCGGTGGGGCGTCGTGCGTTTCAAATATGAGGATCTTCACGGCGATCTTGTGGCGAAGGCTTCAGAGACGCTGCGGAACGAACTGGAACAACGATTCACGCGAGGTGAGTCGGTCGATATTACTGTGGCCATGACCGGACGACTCATTCCTGACGAATCGGTGGTGTACGATTTCTCGCGTGACCAACA
>VBOL01000145.1 GCA_005887945.1 Nitrospirota bacterium | reverse complement strand
ATGGCGCCGAGAGCACCACCGGCGGCATAGGCCGGAGCCGGTTCGATGCGTGCAGCCGACTCAGGCATAAAACCAGTCGGCTTGGCACCCTTCCCAATGGTCAAGTAGATCGATTCCTTCTGCACGTAAATACTGCCCGTGGTGGGTTCAGAGCCTGACCCTGCCGATGAGGATACGCGGAACCCAACAAGTTGTTCGGGTTTCGCCTTTGATAAGCCTTGTGCGAGCAGGGGAGAGAGAAATTCTGCATCCTCATCGCTGAAAATTCTCATCGGCTTGCTGCCACCAGCGGACATTCTTGAAGATCCGCTCATGCCGTCATTGCTATACAACCCTTTCACGATCTTTGTGATGGTCAGTTGATCGATCACGGCGGGATGGCTGGCTTCAAACGACCAATCGGTCACTTCTTCTAAGTAGACGCTGCCCTTTGCATTGTGGGCAAGTTTTGTCCCACCCGCGCACCCGCTGAAGACGAGGACACACCCGGCGATCCCAACAAGGCCTTGCATGATCGGACTCTGCACATTCGTTAACGCCAGGTAGTTCTTCATCGCGACCCTCTTTCTTTCAGCACGGATGTGTTTGACCATCCGGGGCGAGAACAGTGTCGGTACGCCTGTGGGATTACCAGATTCCCAGGCCCATCAGTGCCATGCTCAGTGCAATCCATCCGAAGAGTCCCATAGCAATGAGGGTTTCCAGGCTCATGGAGGTATCTGCTTTTTCTTTCACGTTGTGATCTCGACTCTCGATCATGCCTCTTCTCCAAAGAGTGAGAGTATGCGGTTACGTAGATAAAGTAGACTCAGTGATGTACTAGAGCGATATCAGGAGATGATGAAAATTGTTACGGAACGGACTGAGTAAATGGGGACAGGGATAAGCACAGGAGGTAATGAGTCTAGGTGTATGATAATGCAGTATTAAATCGCAGCATTGTGCTGAGGTAATTCATGGATTCAGGAAACGAAAGCTCCGGTTCCTCTGCGGGTCATCATGCGGGTGGCAACCCCACATCACTTCTTGAAGCCGTAAGGGACGGGGAACTCACAAACAGATCTTGTTCGGAAGTGTTCGTTTTTGGAGCGTATCCTACAGAAATGATTCCTGGGAAGTTGGGCTGGCACAACGATTCAATTCGCCAACGGACGTTCCGCATACAACGTTGTGGACGACGCATCGTAGATGGCAAGGGAAACCATGTCTCCTGGTTGAGAGGATATTACACGCTTGTCCCAGATGACGGTGATGTTGCCATCTGATTTTCCCATGCCCTGCGCGGCGGATCGTTTGGCATCCCCTTCGACCAGGACGGGAACTCTCGTCTTTAGATATTCCCGGTTGCGACTATAGGAAATACCCCGTTGGAGGTCGAAGAGTCGCGTCACCCGTTCGGTCTTTACCGGCTCGGAAACATCGTCCGAAAACTTGCGCGCGGCGATAGTGTTCTTTCGCTCAGAGTATTTGAAGATAAACGCTGAGTGAAACCGTGTCTCCTCGACAAGCCGGTACGTCTCGGCAAACTCCGCATCGCTTTCCCCACAGAAACCACAAATGATATCGGTGCTCAGGACGATGTCCGACCTCAGGGTGCGCATACGGTCTACCAAGACACGATACTCTTTATTCGTATAGGTGCGATTCATCAGGCCCAGTATGCGGTCGCTGCCTGATTGAAGCGGCAAATGAATTTGCTTGCAGATGTTGGGATGGGACACGACGGCTTCCAACAATGAAAGCGGAAAGTCTTTGGGGTGCGGGGACGTGAACCTCACTCGTTCGATGCCAGGCACGTCCGCGACGGCCGTAATCAATCGTGCAAAGTCCCAGTCATCGAATCGGTACGAATTGACGTTTTGCCCCAGGAGCGTGATCTGCTTGAATCCTTGCTCGGCGATCCGGCGAGCTTCCTGAACGATTCCCTCTGGATCGCGGGAGCGCTCACGTCCCCGAGTGTAAGGAACCACACAGAAGCTGCAAAAGTTGTCACAGCCTCGCATGACGGCGATCCAGGCGTTCACCCCGTCGTTTCGGTCAGGTACGATATCGTGATAGGTTTCATATTCCGAAAGGTCGACCGCGAGTTCCTTCTGATCCACGCCCTCTTCCTGCGAGCGCATCGCGTTGCGGATCAACATCGGCAGCTGCCGATAGGCATCAGGGCCAGCGAGCACATCAACCAGCGGCTGATAGTCCGTTAGCTCCTCTTTCAGGTTTTGCGCCATACAACCCAAGACGCCCACGACCAACGGGCGTTGCCGCTTGAGTTTCTTGAGATCAGATAGGTGTTTGTAGACCTTATTGTGGGCATTCTCGCGAATCGCGCAGGTGTTCATCAAAATCACGTCTGCGCGCTCTCGCTCATCGGTAAACACAAATCCATCCTGTTTCATAAGCGAGCGAACGAGTTCCGAGTCGTACTCGTTCATCTGACAGCCGAAGGTTGCAAGATGCACGTGAGTCGGTGTGGATTTGGCTTTCATAGAACCGGCACCCTTCGCATGGGCTGACACTCCGCTGTGAGCTGACCCACCGCCCAACGGTCCGACGTTCCGATAATCCGCACCTCTTTCAGGTGATTGGCGAGGTCGATGTTTGAGGGAACGCCCACCTTCAAGAAGTTTGCTGTAACCCCCAACCTGTAGCCGTCCATTGCTCCTGACTGGAAGAGGACGGACACGGTGGATCCGATATACCGTTCCGCAAAGGCCAGGCGCTTAACGCGGGACAACTCTGCGAGTATCTTCGCACGTCGCCGAGCAACTGCGATCGGCACCTGGTTGGGCAACTTCGTGGCAGCGGTGCCAGGCCGTTGCGAATACGTAAAGACATGGAAGTAGGAGAACGGAAGTTCGCGCGCGATGCCCAGAGTATGCTCGAACGCTTCCTCAGTTTCTCCGGGAAACCCGACCATGACATCAGTTCCTAGCCCCAGGTGAGGAATCGCCGCCACGGCCCGGTGGATTAGACGGACGAACTCTTCCGCATTGTACGGACGATTCATGGACGACAAGATGGAATCGTCTCCGCTTTGGAGGGGGATATGGAGATAGGGACAGAGCTTCGCTGAGGAAGCCATCCGATCTAAGAGGGCGTTCGTGATTGTCGTTGGCTCAATGGACGAAATCCTGATTCGCTCGAGTCCTTCAACCGCCTCCAATTGCGCGATCAACCCGACCAGATTGATTTCACCCTGGCGATACTGCCCGATGTTGACGCCGGTCAGCACGATCTCCCGGTAGCCTCCTGCCACAAGCATCTCGGCCTCTCTGATCGCGTCATCCAGAAGGCGACTCCGCTCATGCCCGCGCGCGAACGGGATGAGACAGAAGCTGCACATCACGTTGCAGCCGTCCTGGATTTTGAGCAGCGCTCTGGTGTATCCTGGTTCGCCATACTCCGGTAGGGTGAAATCCTCTCGGTCGATGGTGCGAGTATGGAGCACTTCCGGGTCCGGTTGCTTCTTCAGGGCATGGGGGGCTGGAAGAAATGACGGTAAGTCCCATTTGAATTGATTGCCGACGATGAGATCGATTCCGGGAATGGTGCGCAGCTCTTGAACGCCGGTCTGAGCGTAACAACCAGTCACCGCCACAAAGGCCTCGGGGGAATGCCTCAACGTCTTGCGGATCACATATCGGCAGGTCCGTTCTGCTTCCTCTGTCACGGAGCAGGTGTTTAGGACGAGCAAGTCCGTCGGCTCACCGAACTCGACGATGCGGTAGCCATCGCGCCGCAAGCGAGCTGCGAGCACCGCTGTCTCCGCTTGGTTCAGTCGGCAGCCGAGTGTATGGAGAGATGCGCGTTTCATGGTAGTCGGGTCATTATAGGGAGATCCTTGCGATGGGAGCAAGGCGCTGGAGCGAGTTCTTCTCGTTGCTCGCTGTTCTCGGTTGAAGGTCTTAGAAGGCCATGGTAGTATCTGCCGTCCATGCCCGCCCTCTTATCGTGAGTCTGCTGTGAGACCTTCGCAGTTGGCGGCTTCCATCCTCATGACATCTCTTCTTTTCCTCCTCCCTGTGTCCGGAGGGTGGACGAAGGAGCCCCTTCCTCTCGAACCTGACCTCGCGACAAGAATTGACGAACACTACGATCACGAGGCGCGGCTCTTTTTGATGTTGTATTCACTCAATGGCAATGGTCAAGTCGACTACGTGACGGGCCGGTTGGTTCAGGAATATGCCCGCAGCAACTACGGGAATCCGGTGTACCAGACTGAGGCCTATCCCCTGTTCTACTGGTGGAACCACACCATGTATAACGATCCGGAGCAGGATGGCGTGAACGGCAACGAACGGGTCTACCAAGAAAATGTGGAGTTTGATATTTCACGCTACAAGCCCTGTAGCTTCAATGGACAACCCTGCTGAGGTTCGATGCGCTGCAGCACGGGGTAGTTCTTCGGTGCCTCTTTGAGCTACTTCTCCTTCCCAGGAGCTTGTCCGACAGTGACCTTTCTACTGCGGCGAATAATGCCCCGGCGGCTGCTTTCTTCATGGCCCTGAACAACCCTCATCGCATTCGTATTCCAGCAAATACGACTCCGGTTGTTCAGGGCCTACGGCAGCGCATCTGCCTACCCCTCCTTCGCTTCGTGACAAACAGCCATGTTGGACAGGCTTCGATCGATCGATTTCGAGAATGTCCTGAGCCGCACCTCCATTCCGATGATATGCTACTCCCCCATGCGTACGGACACGGGACACGGCTCAATGAAAACAGCATCGTTCCTTCAGATCCTTGCGAACCGGCGCATCGGCATTATGTTGCCCTTGGGTTTTGCCTCGGGGTTGCCATTGGCCCTCACAGCTGGGACGCTCCAGGCCTGGCTGACGGTTGTCGGGCTTGACCTGAAGACCATTGGGATTTTTACGCTCGTCGGTCTCCCGTACACACTGAAATTCTTGTGGGCCCCAATGATGGATCGTCTGGTCCCTCCCTGGCTGGGACGCCGGCGCGGATGGATGCTGGTGATGCAGCTCTGTGTCGCTCTCGGCTTGGCGGCCATGGCGGTGACTGGTCCAGGCCAGCTTCCGGAAATACTCGGGGTCCTAGCGCTCGTGGTGGCATTCCTCTCTGCCTCACTCGACATCGTTTTCGACGCCTATCGGACCGATCTACTCTTACGTCCGGAACGGGGATTCGGTGCAGCTGTGTGGGTGAATGGCTATCGATGTGCGCTATTGTTTGCGAGCGCCGGCGCCCTTTTGTTGGCCGATCGTATTGGATGGCAAAACACCTACTTGCTGCTTGCCGCGTTAATGGCGGCAGGAATTGTCACGATCCTCGTCAGTCCGGAACCGTCAGAGCCGAGTGCTATGCCGGCAAGTCTGGCCGAAGCGGTCGGCGGACCGCTGAAAGAATTCTTTGCGCGTCCAGGGGTGGTCGGGTTCCTCGCCCTTATTGTCCTCTATAAATTTGGAGACGCCGTCGCGGCCTCGCTTCAAACGGCTTTTCTCATTGGAGGGATGGGCTTTTCCGTCAGTGATGTCGGGTATGTGAAGGGCCTTGGGCTCGGAGCCACACTCATCGGCGCATTAGTCGGGGGCGTCGCAATGGCCAAGCTTGGGATGGTTCGTTCGTTACTGCTCTTTGGTGCCTTGCAAGCAGTCTCAAACTTGGGATTTATGTGGCTTGCCTGGATGGGCAAGAGTTACGCGGCGCTCACGATATCGATTCTCGTCGAGAATGTGACCGGAGGCATGGGCACCGCAGCGTTTGTCGCACTGATTATGTCGCTGTGCGACCATCGCTATACAGCAACCCAGTTTGCGTTGCTCTCTTCCCTGGAAGCGCTTGGGCGGGTGTTCTCCGGTCGTCCGTCGGCCGAGTTGGTCGAAATGGTCGGCTGGGCACAATTTTTCTTTTGTTCGTTTCTGGTCGCTCTACCCGGTATCTGGCTGGTGTGGGGTCTCCGAACGCAGTTGGATCAAGAAGCCGGTCGTGATGCGCATGCCAGAGCCGACTCTGCCGATCTATGACGACTGTATGCGGCGCTGGAGGAACAAGACGAACAACATTAACGTCGGAAGGGGTGCCAGGACGAAGGGAACAAGCCAAACCCAGACATTTTTCCCGCGCATGCGGGCTTGATCGATCATCCAGACAAAGACCCACGCAACCAAGCCGAGATAGTTGAGGGCCATCCAGCGTGTTGTGTGAATCTTGAGGCCGCTCGTGCTGTCCGGAGTTGCGTTGAGGAGGAAGACTCCTAGCACGATTGCAAATAATCCCAACAAGGCTGCGACAAGGCGTTTGCTCCAGACAAACATGATGATGATCCTCCTGATACAAACAATGTGAGCAGCATGATTGCCGCAACAGACCTGTCGAGTGTAGGCTAATCATGCGTCTTTCGTTTGTCAAAGGGGGGCTGCGCGCCTCCGTTTCCATGCAGCCTGTCGCGACATCGGTTCAGCGGCGATCAATCTAAGGACTTGTATGAGCCTCCTGCGTTTGAGCCTGCTTGTGACGGCATTGGCCGTGAGTGTCGTGTTGGCACTGACGAATCCCACCACGGATCAATATCTGGGCTTCGTGCAAGCCGAACTCGCCAAGACCATGGATCGAATGGATCAGCCCACACCCGAACGGGAAGGAACGGTGGTCAGAAATATCTTTCGCAGGCATAGTCAGGAGTTGCTCAATAGCATGGTGCGTCCTCACACCATGCGTCAAAATTGGGGAGTCCTCAGTCGGTTTGAAACTACGGTGCTGGGTAATCGGGTTGTGGTCATCGGCATCGGCAACCAGTTCATTCCCGTTGAGGGAATGGATGAAGCCATTCTGACTCTCGGCCGCCAGGTATTTTAGTTTTTTTGTCCGAGTGGATCCCTTGGATGTCAAAATGGGGTCTATTTTCGATCAAAACACTGTGGATAAGTCGGTCTAAGTTTCCGAGAGATGGCGTTTCCCAACCATTTGCAGTTATCCACAGGATTTCCTCAGTTTCCCCAGTCAAACTACTACATTTGGTATTGACAATTCATCCAGATCGCTATATGTAGATACTCCTTGGGTGAGTCAATCGTTGAGATACCAAAGTTAGGGCGTTCAAAAGCACATCGCCATATTGATATTGAAGTCTGATTGTTCCTGTTTGGGATCGAAAGTAGTCCCACGCTAACTACAACTACGCAGACTGGGGGAGGGGAAATCATGAGAATAGAACGCCGATTTACACGTCGCGGGCTAAGTCCCTATGAAAACCTGCCGTTCGTGAAACGTTCGTCGGAAATTCGTAATCCAGACGGATCGACCGTGTTTAAGTTAGAAAACATCGACATTCCCGAGCCCTGGTCCCAGCTCGCGATCGATATTCTCGCCCAGAAATATTTCCGGAAAGCCGGAGTGCCGCAGCGAGATGAGCAGGGGAATCCGATCGTCGGGCCTGACGGCAAGCCGCAGTTGGGAGGAGAGCGTGACTCCCGACAAGTGTTTGAACGGCTCGCCGGTTGTTGGACCTCCTGGGGGAAGAACTTCGGCTATTTCAAGACTCCGGAAGATACCGATGCCTTCCATGATGAGCTCTGTTACATGCTCGCGCATCAGATGGCAGCACCCAATTCTCCCCAGTGGTTTAACACGGGACTTCATTTTGCCTATGGGCTCTCAGGGCCTGCACAAGGGCATTATTACGTCGATCCCAAGACCCGTGAAGTCGTCAAAGCCACCAACGCATTCGAGCATCCGCAACCGCACGCTTGCTTCATTCAATCCATTGAAGACGACTTGGTCATAGAGGGCGGTATCATGGATCTCTGGGTGCGAGAAGCGCGCCTATTCAAATACGGATCGGGGACCGGGACCAACTTTTCCAAGCTTCGCGGCGATGCCGAACCGTTGTCCGGTGGCGGCCGCTCTTCAGGATTGATGTCCTTCCTTCGCATCGGCGATCGAGCGGCAGGCGCCATTAAGTCGGGCGGGACGACCAGACGGGCTGCCAAAATGGTCTGTCTCGATTTGGATCACCCCGACGTCGAAGAATTTATCAACTGGAAGGTGGTGGAAGAGCAAAAAGTCGCGGCCATGGTGACCGGTTCAAAAATCTGTGCACAACGCCTCAACGCTGTCCTCAAGGCTTGCAGCGTCGTCGATGGCGCCGGTCAGAGTAAAATCGAGATCGACGCCAAACAGAATCCGATCCTCAAGGAAGCCCTGGCCGCCGCTCGGCGGGATGCGGTTCCTGAATCCTACATCCAGCGGATGTATTCCTATGCGCAGCAAGGGTTCACGCATTTTGTGTTTCACGAGTACGACACGAATTGGGACGGCAAGGCCTACCAAACGGTGTCCGGCCAAAACTCAAACAACAGTGTGCGCATTCCCAATGAGTTTTTTGCGACGTTGGAGGCGGACGGCGATTGGCAACTCAAGCGACGGGTCGATGGCAAAGTCTCCAAGACCATCAAGGCGCGGGACCTCTGGGATCAGATCGCTTGGGCCGCCTGGATTTGCGCGGATCCTGGTACGCAATACGACACCACCATCAACGAATGGCATACTTGTCCGGAGGATGGCCGAATCAATGCCTCCAATCCTTGCTCCGAATACATGTTCCTCGACGATACGGCGTGCAATTTGGCGTCGCTCAACCTCGCCCAATTCTTTTCGACCGACGCACAATTTGAGCTGGAGAACTTCCGCCATGCCGTGCGCCTCTGGACGATTGTACTGGAGATCAGCGTACTCATGGCATCGTTTCCCAGTCGTTCTATTGCCGAAAAGAGTTTTGAGTTTCGAACGCTGGGGCTTGGCTATGCCAACTTAGGTACTGTGCTGATGCGGCAAGGCATTCCCTACGATTCTCCCAAAGCACTGGCCATTAGCGGTGCACTGACCGCCATCATGACCAGCGAGGCCTATGGCACATCGGCTGAAATGGCCGCAGAGCTGTGGCCCTTCCCGAGCTATGCTAAAAATCGCGAGGCTATGTTGCGCGTCATCCGTAATCACCGGCGCGCCGCGTACAATGCCGCTCCGGAAGAATATGAAGGTTTGACAATTGCACCGATAGGGATCCAGCCGCAGCATTGTCCTCCCGAGTTGCTCGTGGCTGCACGTCTTGGATGGGACCGTGCCCTCGAATTGGGGACGGCCTACGGGTATCGCAATGCGCAGGTCACGGTGATTGCTCCTACGGGCACGATCGGACTCGTGATGGATTGCGATACGACGGGCATCGAACCGGATTTCGCGCTTGTCAAATTCAAAAAACTGGCTGGTGGAGGCTATATCAAGATCATCAATCAAAGTATACCCGCTGCACTCAGAACCTTGGGGTATACCGAGTCTCAGATTCAGGACATCGTGAACTATTGTGTTGGCCGGCAAACCTTGCAGACCGCACCATTCATTAACCATGAGACTCTGAGACAGAAGGGGTTCGACGACGCTGCACTCGCGCGAATGGAAGGCGGTTTGTCCCAGGCTTTTGAGATTCAATTTACGTTTAATAAGTATGCGTTGGGTGAGGACTTCTGTCGGGAGAAGTTGGGATTGACCGACGCGCAATTGAATGAATCCAATTTCAACATGCTGAAAGCGATGGGATTTACACAAGAAGAAATCGCCGCCGCCAATGATTATTGCTGCGGCACCATGACGGTAGAAGGGGCTCCACATCTCAAAGCCGAGCACCTTCCGATCTTCGATTGTGCTAATCGTTGCGGCCGGATCGGTCAGCGGTATATCGCCGTCGATGCGCATATCCGCATGATGGCAGCGGCACAACCATTCATCAGCGGCGCCATCAGCAAAACGATCAACATGCCGACCGATGCGACGCTCGATGATGTCAAGTCATCCTATCTCTTTGCCTGGAAGAGCATGATAAAGGCAGTGGCTCTGTATCGCGACGGCTCGAAGTTAAGCCAGCCGTTGTCGGCCTCAACGGACAGCGGCAAGACCGTCGAAGCCTCGTCCGAAATATTGTCGATTGCGGAAAAGATCACAAAACGAGTGTTGGTACGGTACCTAGCAAAACGCCGACCGCTCCCGGCCAGACGCAATGGGTACACGCAGAAAGCCGTCGTCGGGGGGCACAAACTTTATCTGCGCACGGGTGAGTATGAGGATGGCACTTGTGGAGAAATCTTCCTCGATATGCACAAAGAAGGGGCCGCATTCCGCAGCCTCATGAACTGTTTCGCCATTGCTATTTCACTAGGCCTCCAACATGGCGTCCCGCTGGAGGAGTTCGTCGAAGCGTTCGTGTTTACCCGCTTCGAGCCGAACGGGCCGGTCAAATTGAATGACCGTATCAAAATGTCCACGTCGATCATCGATTACATTTTCCGAGAGCTTGCCGTGACCTATCTTGACCGCTATGACTTGGCACAGGTCCAGGAAGAGGATCTTAGAATGGACGCCGTTAAGATGGACGAGCAAGATCCTGAATGTGTCGAAGAGGAAGCCACTCCCGAAACGCTGGCTTCAGCCTCAATCAGTACTGAAATGTTTCCCGCACGACGCGGGGCGATACCGCGTCATAAGGGAAATGGCCACGGAAATGGAAACGGTAACGTAGCCCATACCGTCGAACTGAAGCGTGAAACGTTGACCTTGACCGCCATCCAAGTGGCCCGCCAAAAGGGCTATGAGGGAGATCCCTGCTCCGAGTGTAAGCAGTTCACCATGGTACGAAATGGGACCTGTCTCAAGTGTGAAACCTGCGGCACTACGAGCGGCTGTTCGTAAGAGAGAGGACTCAATCAGTACGGTGCTTCGCGAGCAAGGGATTGTCACAGTCCACGATCAGGTCGTCAGTCTGGTCGCGCAGCGATGGGCGAAGGCCTTTCATTGCAGGGTCACAATCCATACCGGTCTTGAGCAAGACCCCTGGGCTGACCCTCAGCAACAGTGCGATATCGTCGGGTCGCAGGTGAGTTCCGCCGGCAGTACGGATGGAATGGATGGCTGAGGTGGAAACCGATGATTCGATCAGGGATGTCGCAACCGTTTCAGAATGGAAGGAGGCGGTCGGGCGCGGGATCCCATTCTATTTGCTTGTGCTACGCGGTCTCAAAGAGTCGGCACAGAAGCTGGCAGGGGACGCCTCTGTCCCCGTAGCGGTATTTACGAGTACACGTTTGTGAACGGTTTAGTCAGGTGCCCTAATCGGTAGCCTATTTAATGATTCTGAACGCTTCTTCGTCCCGCTTTTCCAGCGATGGAACTGAGATGAGCTTCCTGAGGCTTCTTCTCCAAATCAGCGTCCCCCCGATCAAGCCATTTCTGTGGAAGTCGTGGGCTATGCCAATCCCGTACTCGTCATACTTGACGGCAGGGAGCAGGGGAGCGGGAGGGCCTGCACGTTGCTGGTTCATCAATCATCGATACAAGTCTTGGTCTCGACAGAATAGATGCCCTCCTGCTCTAACAGGAGGGTAGTGATTTTTGAATCCCGGTAAGGAGATCTTCATCATGTGCTCCCACGCCACGGAGTAATTCCCATGCCCACTACGACACAATTGGTCATTAGCGGATTGAGCAGACCCGGTGTCATGGCTCAAGTGACCCAGGTCCTCGGTGAGGCAAAGGTCAACATCAAGGCCTTTTCTGCTCCGGAAGTCACCGGAACGGGAAAGCTGAGGCTGTTGGTCGCGGATCTGGACGGGGCTCGTGTTGCACTGAAAGTAGCAAAAATAAAGTTTACGGAGGAAACCGCCCTGCTGTTGAGCCTCGAAAACAAGCCGGGGGCTTTAAAAGAAGTGGCAGATCTGCTGACCAAAGCTCGCATCAATATTAAATGCGGCTATTGCACCCCATCCCGCGAGGGGAAACGTGCGATCGTGGTCCTTTCAGTTTCAAACACAGCTAAAGCGCTCACTATACTCAGGGATCAATCGCTCGACGAGTTCTAGCAGGATGCTGAAAAAGTCTGCCGGCAGCGTTCTCGCGTGGCTCTCAGGAACCGTGAAACGTGAGGCGTGAAACGTGAAACGAGGGCCAGCCGCAGAGTTGCGGCCTTGCTTGGGACAAGGCGCGTCTAAGCGCGCCGAGGTTGGGCGGGTGAGAAGTCTGGCCTTTTTGGGCATCTTGCAGGAGTGTTTCCCTGTTGTCCCACACGTGCGGACCATCGAAATTCTCGTATACCAACATAGTCTTCCCGCAGCCCGCTAGACATGTTGCGCAAAGCTCACACCTGCTGGTTCCGCTGGCCGGTCCTTCTTCTCGTGACCCTCCTGGTCGGTGCCCTGGCCGCTTGCGGCGGCGCTCCCAAACCTACCTATTTCCCAGGCTACCCTGTTGGGTTCGTCGAGCGCGGTGTCGCCTCATGGTATGGCCCCGGATTTCATGGGAACAAGACGGCAAATGGCGAACGGTATGACATGCATCAGCTGACGGCTGCTCATCGGACCTTACCACTCGGTTCAATTGCGGTGGTTCGATCAATGAGTACTGGTCGACAGGTGACCGTCCGCATTAACGATCGTGGTCCCTTCGCCAGGGGGCGGGTACTCGATCTCTCACTCGCCGGGGCGTACGCGCTGGGGATGACCGGGGCTGGAACCGACGAGATTGAATTACGAGTGGTTGGGTATCAAGGGCGGACTGTTGATATGGGGGTCTTACGAGTACAAGTCGGGTCCTTTTCCGATCAGCAGAATGCACTCAACCTCTTGGAGCGTGCAAAACATCTCTACTCGGGCGGCAGAGTCCAGGTTGTCGATCTGCCAGAAGGTAAGCGATATCGAGTTCAGATTGGTCAGTTTTCCATGGAAGCCCAGGCAGAAGCCGCCGCATCTCACCTCGAATCCTCCCTTGGGCTCCAGGCCTTTGTATTTCGAGACGACTCATAATAATAAATGCCAGCTTCCTCCAGCCGGCCTTTCCAATTCCTCAGTTTTTCTGCGGACATGCAATGCAACTATTTGATATTGTGGCGTGTTTACAGCATATGCTTGCTCGCCACTCTGACCTATGGTACATGTACAGTCCAATGGATACAGGTCAGATAGCCCCCAATCAAGTCACGCTGTTCTACCAAATCTCACATTGCTGGTCCAAGGCGATAGGAGAAAGCCCCTGGACTCTCCCGAATTCCAGGCCGACCGTCATAGTCGGTCGCCTCTAATACATTACACTCCATGGACGTCCTAATCCTCTTAGGTCTTATTGTTCTTTCAGCTGTGATATCCACGGCCGAAATCGGTTTCTTTGCGGTCAACTCAACGAAGCTGAGGGCGCTCGCTCAAACTGGGAATACTCGAGCGAAATTGGCCCTCCATCTCCGTAGTGATCCCCAAAAGCTCCTCTCGACCATTTTGGTCGGCGACCGTCTGGTCGGTGTGGCGACGCCGATGTATGCCACCTTTCTGACCTTGAGTATCTATGGAGGTCAAACATCTTTTGACGAGGCGATTGCCGTCATGGTCGGCCTGCTGACCTTTGTCCTCTTGGTGGCCGTCGATGTGATCCCTAAAACGTTAGCTGCCAAGTTCGCGGTTCCGGTCACTCTGAACATGGCCTACCCCGTCTACGGGGTTCAGCTACTTCTCAAACCATTATTGTTTGTGATAGTGCCGTTGATCTACAAACTGACAGGGGGGAAAGGTCTGACGCTTCCCCTCGTGACCGAGGAAGAGCTGAAGATCATGCTGGATGAGGGGGGGAAGACCGGGACGATTGAGTTCGAGAAGGTGAAAATGATCAAGAACGTCTTCCAGCTCAAAGACATCACAGCTGAAGACGCGATGACCCCTCGTCTTTATGTCTTTTCATTGGATGGTAACCTGTGCCTGAAAGAGGCTCAGGAACTCCTCTATAACTCGAAATACTCACGGATCCCCGTGTATGACGGGACGCTCGATAACATTACGGGTATTCTCTATAAAACGAGGGCATTAACCGAACTCGCCAAGGGGCAGAATGAGTCGAAACTCAAGGACATTGCCTATCCCCCGCTGTTTGTTCCCTCAGGCAAGACGGCGGACGACCTCATGAAGCAGTTTCAGCAGGAGAAGCGGCATATGGCCGTTGTGGTCAACGAGTTCGGCGGCGTGATGGGGATTGTCACGCTTGAAGATCTTCTCGAAGAAGTGGTTGGGGAGATCATGGACGAAACCGATATCACAGAAGAACTGATCAAACGGTTAGGGAAGAACCATATCCTTGTTCACAGTAGAACCGAAGTGCGCAAGGTCAACGATTTCCTGAAAGTCGACCTCGGCGATGAAGCAGTGACGATCGGCGGCCTTATTCAACAGGAGCTTGGTCGAATTCCCAAGGTTGGAGAAGAACTGCGGATCGCCAACTGCCGGATCCTCATCCATGAAGCCGAGCCACGATCCATCCGCAGTGTCCAAATCTTTCGTGAAGAGAAATCACCGGCTCACGTCGAAACTCCGAACCTCGACCTGGTCAGCTAAGCCCGTTCTTGTCCTCTCCGATCAGGGCGGCAAACTCCTGTTCCGTCAGTATCGTCACCCCCAGCGTACGGGCTTGGTCCAGTTTGGAGCCAGGGTCTCGTCCCGCCACCAGATAGGACGTCTTTTTACTCACGCTTGAGGACACACGCGCTCCTGCCGCTTCCACAGCCTGTTGCGCGCCATCTCGCGTGAAGTGATCCAGCCCCCCTGTAAATACGAACGTCTTCCCTGCGAGCGGGGATTGCTTCCGGTCGCCCGTAGCCATGCCTGGTGCAACTTGTACGCCGGATTCCTGGAGTTGTGTGATGACCTCCCGGTTGCGCGGCTCAGACCAGTAAAGCACCAAGCCCTGGGAAATCTCAGGACCAATCTCACGAATCTGTTGAAACCGTTCCTGATCCGCCGACATGATCTCACCGAGAGACCCAAACTCACGGGCCAGGACTTTGGCGATATGTTGTCCGACTTGCCGGATCCCGAGTCCCATGAGAAAGCGATCCAGTGAGACGGTTTTACTGCCTGCAATCGATTCTAAGAGGAGCGTGGCGGACCGATCGGCAAATCCTTCAAGTCGGACGAGGTCTGCGCTGGTTAGCCGATAAAGGTCAGCGAGTGATCGTACCAATCCCGTATCAACCAGTTGCGCCACGGTCTTCTTCCCTAAGCCTTCGATGTTGAGTGCATGCTTGGAAGCAAAATGTTCGATAGCCCCCTTCAATTGAGCGCCGCAGACCAATTGACCAGTACAGTAGAAATAGGCACCTTCGCGACCGACACTCGATCCACAGACTGGGCAGTGATCGGGCATACAAAAGGGGGTGCTGCGTTGCTCACCAGGGACCGGGACACGCTCGGCAATCGCGGGAATCACATCGCCGGCCCGTTCTACCTTGACGGTATCGCCGATCCGAATGTCTTTCCGCGCCATTTCATCGGCGTTATGCAACGTGGCTGTTTCAATAACGCGACAGGCGTGAGTGTCCCGGTTCTTCCTACAGAGACGACTATTTCCTGGACGATAGTGATTTCCTTGCGCGGCGTAAATTTGTAAGCGATGGCCCATCGGGGACTGCGAGACTTCATGCCGAGGCGGCCCTGCCAGTCTCGGCGATTCACCTTCACCACCACGCCATCGATTTCATAGGGCAGCTGATCCCGCATTGATTCCGTTTCACGATGAAACGCCATCACCTCATCGATCGAAGCACAGAGCCGCCGAAGCGCAGGTGCCGGGAGACCCCACTGGGCCAACGTCTCCAACTCATCCCAATGAGTTGGTGGGACGGGCGTCGACACGGCCATGATTTCGTAACAGGTCACGACCAACGGACGGGTTGCGGTAATCGTGGAATCCAATTGCCGGAGCGAACCAGAGGCCGCATTGCGTGGATTGGCAAAGGCGTTGTCGCCCCGTTCCGTTATGCGCCGATTCAAGGCCTGGAAATCGTCGAGGCGCATATACACTTCGCCTCGCACGACAAGATGATCAGGCAGGTTGGATCGCGCGTGTAACTGCAGCGGCAGGGAACGAATCGTGCGAAGATTGACGGTCACATCCTCTCCAGTCGTCCCGTCACCTCTGGTCGCTCCGCGGATAAAGATTCCATGGTCGTACATCAGTTCGACTGATAACCCATCGAATTTTGGTTCCGCGCTGTACTCAACGGACGGGGTTTCCAATTCGCGTTTCATCCGTAGGTCGAATGCCTCGACTTCGCTCTGTTCTATAATTGAGTCCAGACTGAGCATCGGCTGTTCGTGGGGAACCTTGACTAATTCCTGGAGCGGTGGTGCGCCGACACGTTGCGACGGAGAATCAGGCGTCACCAACTCAGGGTGGGCCTGTTCCAGTTCGACCAGCTCTCGAAAAAGGCGATCGTACTGGGAATCAGAAATCTCTGGGTGATCCTTGACGTAGTACAGATAATCGTGGCGCCTGATTTCGTCCCTGAGGGCAATCAGTCTGGGAAGGATGTCGGCGTGGGCCATAGGACTGGATGGTGACGAACAGCGGAAATTACGGCCCGACCGTACCACAGGGCTAGGGAGTGGGTCAAACGACGAAGGCGCCATGTTCGCTTTGACTTTCGCCGCGATAGACACTATTGTAAGACACCTAATTGAGTTGATTTTCCATGGATCGGCAGCCAGTGTCCACCCCTTGCTGCGAGAGGGAAACTCCTTCACGACCGTCAGAGGAGGTATACATGAAAGGGGAGAATTGCGTGAACAAGTTGATGCCAAAATCCATCTGTCGAATCGTCACCATCATCTGTGGAGGGCTGTTGTTGAGCGGATGTGTCATGGCGGAGAAATACGATGCTGAAAAGGCGCGTAGCCTGAATTTCCAACGCCTTTTGGCGCAGGAAGAGAAGCGAACCGGCGAGCTCGATAGTGAAGCGAAGCGGAGCAAAAATGAATTGATGGAATATGAAGCCAGGAATCGGGAACTCACAGCGCAGCTGCAAGCCTCTCGGGATCAATTGGCCCGCGTGCAGGAAGAAGCCGAGGCCATGAAGGAATCTGCGCTGCTGGAACGCAAAGCCAAAGCTGATATGAAGCGCGCGCTAAGACCGATGCGCAAGACCCTGCCGGCTGAAACATCGCCCGATACCGTGGATCTAAGCGCGTCGCCTCCCGGGATCGCTCCGGAGGTTCCGGCTGTGCCCGAGCAGACAGATCCGTCGCTGGGAAGCATGCGATCGCCCACCGTTCATGTCGTGAAACCGGGCGAAACGCTCTATCGGATCAGTCGGCGTTATGGCGTCGCGGTCGACAAGGTCAGGAAATGGAACAAGCTGCCGGACGACATTATCGAGGTAGGACAGAAACTCATCGTGGGCCAAGAATAACAGGACGACCACGTGGCCCCGCAGCAATACTCACTCAGTCTCGACCAATTTCGGCAGTATTCCGGAAAGGGCAATCTCATTCCGCTCTATCGAGAGATTCTCGCGGACTATGATACCCCCGTTTCTGCCTTTGCCAAAATAGATCATGGCCCCTCGGCTTACCTCTTGGAGTCCGTTGAGGGCGGTGAGAAATGGGCACGCTATTCCTTCCTCGGCAGTGGTTCTCCCGTTGTTGTGTACGAAGATCGGAGCGACCTTCTTGTCGTTCAAGGCACCAGCAAGAAGCGCATTTCGAGCCGTGGGAACCCTCTCGAGCGTCTGCGGGAGATGATGGAAGGCTATCGCCCGGTGACTGTGCCGGACCTCCCCCCGTTCGTCGGCGGCGCCGTCGGATATCTGAGTTACGACATGGTACGCACGTTTGAGGACTTGGCTGCCCGGCAGAAGGACCCCCTTAATCTGCCGGACTTCGCCTTTCTGATCACCGATACGATGCTGATCTTCGACAATGTCGCTCAAAAGATCAAAGTCGTGGCCACTGCCCATGTCACGGTAAAAGGGGAACGTGGCATCCAGGCCGCCTACCGATCGGCAACGGAACGGATCGAACGCACGATCACAAGGCTCAAACGTCCGCTTCGCCGAACGCGTCCGCATCGCCGCCGCCGCCCGGTGACCTTTACGGCGAACATGAGCAAGGCAGACTTTGAGAAGATGGTCGTGCGGACGAAGGCATACATTCGGGCCGGCGATATCGTGCAAGCGGTGTTATCCCAGCGATGGGAGACCAATGTCCAGGCGTCGCCCTTGCAGCTCTATCGTGCGTTGCGCGTAGTGAATCCCTCTCCCTATATGTATTACCTCCGTATCGCAGGGGTCGAACTGGTTGGTTCCTCTCCTGAGACACTCGTCCGTTGCGAAAGCGGTGTCATTTCCGTCCGTCCCATTGCCGGCACGCGCCGCCGTGGCGTCACGCCTGAAGAGGATCAACAGATGGAACGGCGGCTCTTGGCAGATGAAAAGGAACGGGCCGAGCATGTGATGCTCGTCGATCTTGGGCGGAATGATGTCGGTCGCGTGGCGAAATCAGGCTCGATCACTGTAGATTCGCTTATGCACGTCGAGCGCTATTCGCATGTGATGCATATTGTGTCAAATGTCACAGGACAACTGGATGCGTCGAAGACCTCATACGACGTGTTGCGAGCCTGCTTCCCTGCCGGCACGGTCTCCGGTGCGCCGAAGATTCGAGCGATGCAGATCATCGATGAACTCGAACCCACGAGGCGCGGCCCCTATGCCGGAGCGGTGGGCTACTTTAGTTTCTCCGGCAACATGGACATGTGCATTAATATAAGGACGGTCGTCGTGAAGAAGCACCAGGCCTTCATTCAAGCCGGGGCCGGCATTGTCGCCGACTCGAATCCGGAGCACGAATATGAAGAGACCTGTAATAAGGCTCAGGCCATGATGAAGGCGATTGAACTGGCGGAACAAGGATTGGAGTAAGCACGTAAGGCGTGAGAGGTAAGGGTGAGGCGATCAGAGTGTCGCCGATGTATTCTCTTTACGCCTAAATGCTCACACCTCACGGTTTTTATGTTACTGATGATCGACAACTATGATTCCTTCACCTATAACCTTGTGCAATACTTCGGGGAACTGGGTGAAGACATTCGGGTATTTCGCAACAATAAAATTACCATCGACCAGATTGAATCGCTGCAACCCAGCCGCATCGTCATTTCTCCGGGACCCTGCACACCGATGGAAGCGGGCGTATCGGTCGAGACCATACAGCATTTTGGCGGGTGTCTCCCGCTCTTGGGCGTCTGCCTCGGCCATCAGTCTCTGGCCGTGGCATTTGGCGGCGAAGTCGTTCGAGCCGAACGGTTGATGCATGGGAAAACGTCGAAGATCAGGCACGACGGGAAAACGATCTTCAATCAGTTGCCCTACCCCTTTGACGCCACACGGTACCATTCTCTGATCGTGAGGCGAGAGACGCTGCCTTCCTGTTTTGAGATCTCCGCCGAAACTGCCGAGGGGGAAATCATGGGATTGCGACATCGATCGTTAGGCATCGAAGGAGTGCAATTTCATCCGGAATCGATCCTCACCATGGCGGGGAAGGACCTCCTCCGTAACTTCCTTAAACTGTAGGCTGGCCTGCCTGGTCTCCGATCCATGATCAAAGACGCGATTGCCAAACTCGCCGACCGCGCCTCCCTCACCGAACAAGAAGCCGAGTTGGTGATGCTCGAGATCATGGACGGTGCAGCGACTCCGGCTCAAATTGCCGCCTACTTGATGGGGCTCCGTCTGAAGGGAGAAACCGTCGAGGAAATTGCCGGCTCCGTGCGAGCGATGCGTGCCAAAGCCGTCCGCATTGCCGTCGGAGATCCCCTGGTCGTGGATACCTGTGGCACGGGCGGGGACGGGGCCCACACTTTTAATATTTCCACTACAACGGCGTTCGTCGTCGCAGGCGCAGGTCTGACCGTGGCGAAGCACGGCAACCGTTCCGTGTCATCCAAGTCGGGGAGTGCAGACGTCCTCTCGGCCCTCGGCGTCGAGATCGATCTGTCGACCGAACGCGTGGCCGATTGTATCGATCAGGTCGGGATCGCCTTTCTCTTCGCCCCGCTCTATCATGGAGCTATGAAACATTGTGCGGGCCCTAGACAGGAGATGGGTATCCGGACGATGCTCAATCTCTTGGGACCGCTGACCAATCCGGCAGGAGCTACGATTCAGGTGCTGGGCGTCTACGAGAGTCAATTAACCTCCCTGCTAGGGAATGTGCTCATGCATCTGGGTTCCCAACATTGCTTTGTCGTACATGGGATGGACGGACTAGATGAGATCACCCTTACCGCAAAATCGCAGATTTCAGAAGCCACAGGGGGCATACTTTCGAACTATCTCCTGGACCCGGCGGAGTTCGGACTGGCGCTGGTCCCAGCCAAGCAGCTAGCCGGAGGGACGCCACAAGAGAATGCCGCGATTACTCGTGACATTCTCCAAGGGCGGAAAGGACCGAAACGAGACATCGTCTGTTTGAATGCCGCTCCAGCCCTTGTCGCAGCGCGCAAGGCGACAAGCCTTCAAGATGGATTCCTCCTAGCAGGCCAGGCCATCGACTCCGGCGCCGCGGCCGAGAAACTGGCTCGCCTCATCGCATTTACGAATAAGGACTGACGCCATTGTGATTCTCTCTCGCATCCTGGAGCATAAGAAAGCGGAACTCCGGCACAAGCAAAGCCGGGGCTACCTCTCCGAGCTGAAGGCGAAGATTCAAGACGCGCCTGGTCCACTCGGCTTTGCCGTGACCCTTGAAGCCACGAGAACGGGCGGCAGTCCTTCGCTGATCGCCGAAGTCAAAAAGGCCTCACCCAGTCTTGGTCTCCTCCGTCCCGAGTTCTCCGATCGGTTTGACTACCTCGAGATTGCCAAGAGCTATCATGCCCATGGCGCCTCGGCTTTGTCCGTCTTAACCGACAAGGATTTCTTCCAGGGGAGCCTCGACTACCTCCGCGAGATCAAACAATCGGTGCCTATGCCTGTCTTGAACAAAGAGTTCATGGTCGACGAGATACAGTTTTACGAAGCGCGCGCCTACGGGGCCGATGCGGTCCTCTTGATCGTCGCGGCGATCGAACGACAGCAATTGATCGACTTCTATACGCTCGCCAAGGGGTTAAGCCTGGACGTTCTAATCGAGACCCATCATGAGCGCGAACTCGATACCGTATTAGAACGACTCCCGGAGGCGCGCCTGATCGGCATCAACAACCGAGATCTCAAGACCTTTGCGACCGATCTGGCCGTCACGCTGCGTTTGGCGAAACGGATTCCGGCCGACAAGCTGATCGTCAGCGAAAGCGGCATACACCAGCGCGCCGATGTGGTGCGGTTGATCGAAGCCGGCATCCATGCCATGCTCATTGGAGAATCACTCATTCGTGCCGATGACATCGGGGACAAGATCCGTGCATTGAGAGGAGTTCCGGCTCCGTCGCACGCCTAGCAGGATGCTGAAAAAGTCCGCCAGCGTCGTTCTCGCCGCGCTCAGAGGCTCAACATACCGAATCATACGCGTCGCCTCTTCGCTTGCTGCGGCCTTGCTGAACGGCCTTTTTGAGCACCCTGCGTGGTATCTTCTTCTTGTCCCAGACGTGCGGACCAGTAATATTCTGACTTGCCACAATAGTTTTTCCGCAGTTTGCTAAGATGGCCTATACACCCAAAGTCAAAATTTGTGGCATCACCAACGCCGAGGATGCCACCGTGGCAGTCGCCGCCGGGGCCGATGCTTTGGGATTCGTGTTCTATCGAAAAAGTCCCAGGTATATCGAGCCCACGCTGGCTCGGCAGATCATTTTGAGCCTGCCTCCCTTGGTGATACCGGTGGGTGTGTTCGTCAACGAAGACCAACAAGTTGTTCGGAATCTGATGGACGACTGTGGACTCGCGCTTGCACAGTTGCACGGAAACGAATCGGCGATCTATTGCAAAGAGTTAGGTCGTACGGTCCTCAAAGTGCTTCGCGTGAAAGATCGGAGCACGTTTCTCGCCTTGGCTGAGTTTCGTGGCCGGGCCGGCGTTCGGGGATTCGTGCTGGACGCCTTCTCCGATCAGGCCTATGGAGGCACTGGAGAAGTGATTGATTGGCAACTCGCCGCAGAAGCAGCCAAGGCTGCGAGCATTCTCCTGGCCGGGGGGCTCACCCCGGACAATGTTGGGGAGGCGATCCAGGCGGTACAGCCGTATGGCGTGGATGTGAGCAGTGGCGT
>VBOL01000144.1 GCA_005887945.1 Nitrospirota bacterium | reverse complement strand
TTTCCGTTCGCCAAGATCCGTTCTAAGGGTGAACGGCCCACACGAAGTACGATCTGTACCTCCTCGGGCCTTCACTCGCTACGGGCTTGCTTGGGATAAGGCGCGTCTCGGCGCGCCAGGGTTGGGCGGGTGAGAATTCTGGAATTTTTGAGCATCCTGTGAGGGTGGTTCTATTGTTCCAGGTGTGTACGATCGAAGTTTTGCTGTGCCACAGTGGTTTTTCTTCGGCCTGTTAAACGAACATGAGGATGGTGATGGGTTCGGTTCCCACGAAACAGTGTCGCTTCGGTCTATACGGCGGACGCTATGTCCCTGAAACGCTCATGCCTGCTTTACTTGAATTGGAGAAGGA
>VBOL01000009.1:7406-14454 GCA_005887945.1 Nitrospirota bacterium | reverse complement strand
GGTCTGGCTTGTCCGAACCCTACACAAGATCAGGGGCCGTGACCAGGAGGAGGAGGACAAGAAGATCGCGTTCGCCAAGTGGGCTAAAGAACAGCACGACCCACACATCGTGTCCATCGTACAGAACTTCATGAGTGAAGGGCGTTTTAAGACCTGGGAAGAGGCGGCGATATATGCCGAGCGGGCCCTCAACACACCGTCGCCGGAGCCCCGCTCAGATAGCCCCGCCAACGACACGGAAGGAACACCTTCATGACACTCGTTCGGTCCCCTCCTATAATGCGCCTCCTTGCGAGGCCCCGATGCCCTCTTCGTTTCGTCCCTACCCTCGCTTCGCCGTGCACTGCTTCGTCACGTCCAACGCCGGGCCATTCCATTGCCTGCCGAGGGCTTACTCAGGTTAACCGTAGCGGGCGTCACTGCCAGTAACTCCTTCGCACTAACCCTTTCGAGTCTTCCCTCCCCATGGTCTGGTGGTAGCCTTTGAACGGCAAAGCAGGCCGCGAACGACCCTTACGCACCGTAAGGTGTAAGGATGCGCAATATGAAGGACATGATTTGGACCATTCAGGCTGTATGCCTACTGGGCCTCATGGTGCTGCCAGGCTGCGCGAGCACGATATCACCTTCTCCTATAGCCCCCGCTCAGCTAGACACCAGGCAGGACCAGGCAACAATTCAGGCCTTACACCAGCGACTCCATGAGCGAGAGCGGACCATCGCCATGCAGAACTACCAGATTGAGGTCATGTCTAGTCAGTTAGACGCCCTGAAGCGGATTGACCTGGACACTAGGAACCAACTGCGGCCCCTGCGTAACTCGATGAGCGTAGCGCCATAGCCTTCTTGGGAGAGAGTCGACCTGTCTTTATTGTTCCAAGAGGGAGCAGGCTACATTGCAAGGAGGCGACACCATGGAATGCAGACGATGCCAGGGCTTAATGGTAGAAGGCCAGTTTTTTGACTTTGAGGGGACTCACGGCTTCATGTGGATGAAAGGCTGGCGGTGCATGAACTGCGGTCATGCGGCGGATCCCATCATAGAAGCCAACCGCCGTTTGCACGTTGCCGTATGACGATGGCCACTATTCTGATCATCGATGACGAAGAATCCGTCCGCGCACTCCTTCGCTTCGCGCTTGAAGCGGCAGGGTATGAGGTCACGGAGGCGGCCAACGGTCGTCAGGGGCTTGAGGAGTATCGTCAGAGGCCGACGGATTTGGTTATCACAGACATGCTTATGCCCGAGCTGAATGGGCTGGACATGCTCCTGGACCTGACACGTGAATTCCTCCACGCCAAGGTGATCGCCATTTCAGGCGCTGGCGGGGAACAGAATGTCTTGGATGTCGCGAAACTCCTCGGGGCCCGGCAGACCTTCCAGAAGCCCTTTAGCGTGCCGCAGTTGCTGGACGCGGTGCGATATGAATTGGAACATTAGCGTCGCCTTCCATCGGCTCTGTCCCACACTGGATCACGCGACCCGCTCAATCGTAAGAATGGGGAGGCGCACATTCTGGCGTACCCTCATTTGTCATATGGCCACCACAAAATCATAGCCGCGATCCCTACGAAGATGGCGACGAAGAGACCCGGGATAACTGCAACTTCCATGATACCCTCCTGAGTTGATGGTGGATTCGACTACGGTTTCCTCTGAAAATGGCGATACCCTGCACTCCCTTTCACCTTGAACGCTCCCGCCTCCCAAAAGAACGGCGCGACCCGCTCAATCGTACGAATGGGGAGGCGCACATCATTTTTTTTCATATGGAGTAAACAAAATCAGAGCCGCGATCCCTACGAAGATGGCGACGAAGAGACCCGGGATAATTGCAACTTCCATGATAACCTCCTAGGTTGATGTCTGAATGGGTTGATCTCGGTCGAGCCCTATGCCGGTGGCATTGATACTAGCTAGTGCCAATCACTCACTGGTAAAAGACGGCTGGTGTTGAGTATGCGCCGGGGGATACGGTACTGGAAGGGCTAGAGAAGGACGCGCGGGAGGGTTATGGGCGGAGCCGCCTTGGGAGTGGGCAGGCTTATTTCTTGGCGTTGGTGCGCTTGGAGTCAGCCTGCGTAGCTCTCAGCGGGACTCGATTGGTCGGCCTAAATAAGTCAGGTAGCGGGTGCGAATATGCAATCCGCTGCTCCGAAACTAAATCCTTCATAGGTTCATGAACGGGGAGTTTGGCTCCTGTCCCTTTTTAATCGTAATAAGGGATGGCTCATTTACAGACTTTACATCTCCATCTCCGTACTGAAATAGGACCAAGTTATCTGAATAATGGTAAGGACTCCGGAAAATGATTCCCTTGACACCAACTCGCTTCAAGCAATCCGCGAGGAATCGAGGGACAAAATACTCCGGTTTCCAACAATAGGAACGTTCAACAGGACGCGCAAGAGCTTTGGTATAGCCAAGGCCAAACCGTAGTGCCGAGATGTCCTCCGGCGGCGTATTGACTAGTCCGCTACTCATGTCCACTATTTCAGAAATTGTGCCGATCTCAAATTCTTGGACCCATGCCAGCCCGCCCTCTTTATTAAGAACTTCCCGAGCCGCCCCCTCTTTGGTTTTGGAAAGATAGAATACGCACTGCCCGACGTGGTTAAAGCGTCCTTCAGGGATGGCGACATGCTTAGGGTCTGGAGGGAACAGGTCCTTAGATACCTGCATCGTATGGTTCTCTACTCGTCTGCCCCTGAACCATGACGACTGTGGGATTGAATGTTTTGCAAGATGTTCAATGTCTTCGAAAATTTCTTTTCCCAAAGAGTGTGCCAGACCAAGATAGGGATACATTTCTAGGTGTTCCGCAAATTCTTTGAATTTCCACTGATAGTTCTTAGACCAACTACTCCAGAGTTTATCTTGTCGTCGTTCTTCCCGTCGTTCTTCGTTCGTTTTGGTGCCGACATCGGAGGTGATGTTAAGCGGAGTTCCACAACTAAAGCAGGTCAAAGAGCTTGCGACTCTTTCCCAATACTTCTTGGGAACACGTAACCCCTTAAGAACTTCTGGCATCGTGCGTTGAATCGTTAGACGCCCGTCGCGATCTCCAGATTCATTGGTCTGGCAGGACGAACAAATCATCTGATTAGACATAGCAAGATCGATGAAGCCCTCAATCGTTTTTCTCTGATTTTTGGGACCCATATACCAAATCCATTCCCAGGTTTAGTCACTACGATGACATAGCCATCATGCTTGGTCTAGCCCTGTGGCTCAACTGTGGCAGAACTATCGTGTCCGATCGGGTTTGACCGGAAAGAAAGGGCCGCGAAAAAGCGTACTGGATACCGTACTGGAATTTTACAGCGCGCCGCAATAAACGGCGGTAATTCGCGGTAAATGGCAGTAACCTTCGACCATCGAGAATCGCCAGTGTTTATAGGGGGCTTCGCGTCTTTTCAAGGGGTTCCGTCGCAGTCGGCAGTTCGGTTTAGCAAACCGTTGCCGTTCGGCCACTCAGCCACCTCTCCACTGGTCTCAGCTCTAGGCGGGGTTCCCAATCATCTGCAACGCAGGTCGATGACCGTAGGAAGAACAGCAAGCGAGCCGTGATCTTACTCCCAGGCCAGGTGGGAGGTATAAGCGATTCGCGAGATGGGTCAAGAAAAACTCTCGGGGGAAGACGGGAAAGGCTCACACGTCTAACTGCTTGGCCCATCGAATTACGATCGGTTTTTTTGAAAGTTGGACGGTGGCGGATGATAAGCTGCTCGCCCATTGCGGTGTCTGTTTTATGATGAGTGTGAAGTGGTGGTCCCATGACCGCAAAGGGATAGGTTGGGTCTTCGGATTCTCGATCGCAGTCGGCTGCGTGCGGAAAGCGGTAATGCTGGCGATGGGTGTCGACTAACGGAGTTCAACTTGGCTGGGTCTGACGACACCGCTGAGTGCCAACATGTGCAACGCGGTTCGTTTCTGTTTTTTGTGCGCTCTGCGCAACTTTATATATTGGATCGGGGAAGAGAGGATGTCCATCGTGTCTTCCAACTGTGTTGAGGTGATGAGGAAGTTTTCCTACATCCAGAGTATTCGACCGAGGTCCTCATCGAGTCCGCGAGGACGCTGGCACTTAGAGCAGCGTGCTAAGATACCGCCAGCTTGCGGGTGCATGTTCCCGCGAAGCACTAGCTGATACTTATGGCCTCCGCAGAAGGGACAGGCTTTGCCGTCTAGCTCCCGACGAATGGCCCCGATCTTCCCGATCTGTTTGTGCATCGGTCTCTCCTTCAAGAAATGGTGCCTTTGTGCGCGCTGTTGAGTGTGATGATTTTGATATTGGGGCAGGGAAGAATTTTTGAAAATACCGTAGAGTGGAAGCCGTCACCCGGCTTAGCGCAACAGGCATGTTGCCCTCGCGGGCCATTGAGTAGACAATGCGCGATGTGTATTGCACCACGGATGCCCCGCAAGCAAGGAAAGCAACGGTAGGTTCAGGCGATCAACGCAACACCATCTGGGGTACAGTGGAGTTGGAGGGTGATCGTGATGGCATCTATGGGACGTCCGGGCTTGTCCGCGGCCCAGAAAGCGGATCTGTGGCAGCGGTGGAAACAAGGGCAGTCATTGAGCGAGATCGGCCGGGCACTCGGCAAACACGCGGGCTCGATTCATGGCGTGGTATCCTCGAACGGAGGATTCATTCCTCCCGTTCGGAGCCGGTCACGCTGGACGCTGACATTGGCAGAGCGAGAAGAAATTTCGCGTGGCATGGCAACGGATTCTTCAATCCGGCAGATCGCGACCCAGCTCGGTCGCGCGCCGTCGACCATCAGCCGGGAAATCCACCGCCATGGTGGGGCCCACAGGTATCGGGCCTCTGAGGCTGACGCGCAGGCTTGGGAACGCATGCGACGGCCCAAGCTCTGTCGGCTCGCCACACACCTCACGCTCCAGAGGATTGTCGCAAGCAAATTGACGGTGGAGTGGTCGCCTGAACAAATAGCGGGATGGCTCAAACGGGAATTTCCGGATCAGGGCACCATGCGGGTCTCCCATGAAACGATCTACCGCAGCTTGTTCATTCAAGCCCGAGGGGTGCTCAAGAAAGAATTACTGGGACATCTCCGATCCCGGCGCAGGATGCGGCGCGCACAACGTGTGAGTACGGCTGGCCAGCCGCGCGGGCAGATCGTTGATGGCCTCTCCATCCGTGACCGTCCCGCTGACGTGGAAGATCGGGCGATTCCCGGTCATTGGGAAGGGGATCTGATCCCTGGCTCACAGAATACGCACATGGCCACCTTGGTTGAACGGCAATCTCGCTTTACGATGCTAGTGAAGGTGCCGGGGAAAGATACCGCCAGCGTGGTGACGGCGCTGAGCACGCAGATACGGCAACTGCCATCAATATTGCGTCGGTCATTAACCTGGGATCGAGGGAGGGAGCTGGCCCAGCACAAACGCTTGACGGTCGACACGAAGGTGCAGGTCTATTTTTGTGACCCGCAAAGCCCGTGGCAGCGGGGCACGAATGAAAACACCAACCGCTTGCTGCGGCAGTATTTTCCGAAAGGCACCGATCTGTCACGCTATTCCCAGGCCGACTTGAACACCATCGCGTTACGGTTGAATCAACGTCCGCGGAAGACATTGGGGTTTCAGACGCCGGCGGCTATACTGGAGGCAGCTGTTGCAAGCACCGCCTGAACCTACCGGGGCCATGAGTTGGATGTGCAAACGAATCTAGCGTAGCAGCCTATGCGGTAGGGTGTGGGTATAAACAAGAGTGAAGATGTGGGCGGAGGTCGGTCTACCCAGGAGGGGGCGGAGACTTCTTACATCTCTAGCAGGATGCTGAAAAAGTCGCTTTCCCCACCCGCCCAGCCCCGGCGCGCCGAGACGCGCCCTTTCCCACGCGGCGTTCTCGTCTCGCTCCCAGGAACCGTGAAACGTGACACGAGGGTAAGCTGCGGAACTGCGGGCTTGCTTGGGACAAGGCGTGTTTCGGCGCGCCAGGGTTGGGCGGGTGAGAAGTCTGGTCTTTTTGAGTATCCTGCTAGGTTCCTGGAGGCAAGCTCGTGGTAGACAGTTTCCTGGGCGGTTCCCCTTGATTATGGCGTGGGCACCCGGAAGTCGACGTGAAGCCTGACTGAAATAATGAACCTACTCCTGTCGTTGGCGGAGGGGGCGAGATTTGAACTCGCGGACCCCTTGCGAGGTCTCCAGTTTTCAAGACTGGCACGTTCGGCCGCTCCGTCACCCCTCCATACTGAACTTGTAGGACCCGGAGCGCTCATCATGCGAGCGCGACGGATACATGCCGTAAGCATTCCGCTGTTTCTTGTCTCTATCGAACGCTCAAACCGAGAACCGTTTCATAGCTCTGGCGATGGGATACTCCCGCTAGTATCCTATTCTTTGCGAATTTGCTCAAGCCCGCCCATGTAATGATGCAATACCTCCGGTATCGTAACGCTTCCATCCGGTTGCTGATAGTTTTCGAGGATGGCCACGAGCGTGCGGCCGACGGCCAGCGCGGACCCGTTGAGTGTATGGACAAACTCTGGTTTCGCGTCCTTCTTCCCGACCACACCCTTATATCGAATACGGGCCCGCCTGGCCTGAAATCCTTCAAAGTTGCTGCAGGAGGAGATCTCCCGATAGTGGTTTTGGGAAGGAAGCCAGACTTCGATGTCGTAGGTCTTTGCCGAGGAGAACCCCATATCACCGGTGCAGAGGGTGACGACTCGGTAATGCAGTCCTAATCCTTGCAAGATGGCTTCGGCATGGCCGGTCAACCGCTCCAGTTCTGCATACGACTGGTCAGGTTTTGCAAACGCGACCAACTCCACTTTGTTGAATTGGTGGAGGCGAATGAGCCCTCTGGTGTCTTTTCCATAGGATCCTGCCTCGCGGCGAAAACAGGGAGTATAAGCCGTATACCTGATCGGCAACGCACTCTCGGTGAGTGTCTCGTCACGGTGGAGATTGGTCACCGGCACTGCTGCCGTTGGAATCAAGAAATAGTCTTCGTCGCGAAGACGAAAGAGATCTTCTTCGAACTTGGGTAACTGGCCGGTTGCGGTCATG
>VBOL01000009.1:0-7352 GCA_005887945.1 Nitrospirota bacterium | reverse complement strand
CCGATAGCCATGCTGTGTCGTATGAAGATCGAGCATATAGTTGATGAGCGCCCGCTCGAGTCGCGCTCCTGCCCCCGTCAGAACCGCGAATCGTGTACCGGCAATTTTCGCCGCCCGGTCGAAATCCAGAATGCCGAGCGCTTCACCGAGGTCCCAATGACTCTTGGCTGGTGCGGTCAACGTGGGCGGGGATCCCCACCGCCGCGTTTCTATATTGCTGCCAGGGTCTTTTCCTGCTGGGACCGAGGCATGTGGAAGATTCGGTATGCGGAGATTCAGATCGGTCAGGGTCTCTTCGACACCTCGTAGTTCGTTTTCGATCGTCGTGATCCGCTCGCCGACGGCCTTCATGGAAGCCATGGAGGTATCCGCCGGCTGTTTCTCTCGCTTCAGCTTGGCAACCTCGTCCGATCCCTCTTTCAGTTCGTGGCGAAGTTGCTCGACCTGGCCAGCCAAGGTCCGACGTTGTTCGATCAACATGCGGATTTTATCCCATGGGACGTCGCCTCCACGGGGGCCAAGCTGTTGCCTGATGGCATCCAAATTGTCACGGAGCGTGCGGAGATCGTACATAGCTGTGTGTTCCAGAAAGCGGCTGGAACTTAACATCGAGGTAGGGGTTAGTCAATGAATCGGGCCGTGATATTCTGTCTTGGCAGGCATGGTTGGTCCCGTTGACAGGAACGGGCAGATCGAGGACCATATCGGATGCGCACGGTGATGAATCCACCTAATCCGTTTGAATCACGGCACCGAGATCTCTTGGAACCAGCTCCCCATGTGCAGCTGCAGATGTTTGAAGATGCGACCCGTGACATTCTCAGTCGGAACGAGAGTCCCGATTTGCCGTTTCGATGGAGCCTGAACCCGTACCGCGGCTGCTTCCACGCCTGCGCCTATTGCTATGCCAGGCCAACGCATGAGTACTGGGGATTCGGCGCCGGGACTGACTTCGAGTCCAAGATCATCGTGAAGAGGGAAGCCGCGACCTTGCTCCGCCGTACGTTCGAGAAACCTTCGTGGAAGGGCGAATTGATCCTGTTCTCGGGGAACACCGATTGTTACCAGCCGCTGGAAGCCTCTCTGGAGTTGACGCGGGCCTGCCTGGAGGTCTGTGCTGAGTATCGGAATCCGGTCGGGATTATCACGAAAGGGGCGTTGGTGTTGCGCGATCTGGACGTGCTGCGTCGGCTGCATCAGGAGGCGTCGATTCGCGTCTATTTCAGCATACCGTTTTCAGACGATGAGGTGGCGCGCAAGGTCGAACCTCATGCGCCCTCCAGCCGGAAACGCTTCGAGGCGATGGCGACCTTGGCGAATGCCGGGATTCCCACCGGTATCTCGCTTTCTCCGATCATTCCGGGTCTCAACGATGAGGATATGCCTGATCTGTTGGCCCGAGCGAAACAAGCGGGGGCGGCTGAAGCGATGGCGACGCTGCTGCGTCTGTCTGGCCCTGTGGAGCCGGTGTTCATGGAGCGAATGGCGGCGGCATTTCCAGATCGAATCACCAAGATTAGGAATCGAATTCTGGACGTGCGTGGTGGAGCGATCAGCGAGGGGGCCTTCTTTGAACGCCATCGTGGCGCAGGCCCCTATTGGGCCATGATCGAACAGTTATTCGAGGTCTCCAGACGCAAGGCAGGATTGTCAGCGCTGCGTGACGAGACGGTTCCAGCCACCTTTCGCAGGCCGGGGGTCGAACAAACGGCCTTATTTTGAGGCAGGACAGGGGATGGAGAGAGGATGAAACATAATCCGGGTTTTCTCAAGTTAGTCGATGCGGCACGAGCACGGGTCAAGGAATGTACGGTGGCGCAGGCGAAGGCCAGTCTCGATCGAGGTGAGGTATTGCACTTTCTCGATGTCCGCGAGGAGCACGAATTTGCGAAGGATCATGCGAAAGGCGCCCGTCATCTGGGAAAAGGGATTATTGAGCGCGATGTGGAAGCGTGTATTCCCAATAAAGAGGAGGCCATTCTGCTGTATTGCGGAGGCGGCTACCGGTCGGTCTTAGCCGCGGATGCGCTTCAGCAAATGGGCTATACAAATGTGGTGTAGATGGATGGGGGCATCAAAGGCTGGCGGGATGCGGGCTATCCGATGGAGCGTTGATGGGACCTCAGAGAGGCCGAGGTCCCATCCACGTTGGATCGCGAATTCAGGTGTGCACGCTCGGAAGGATTACTTGCTGTTGGTTCGATCGAATTCCTTGATCACCTGGTCGGTTAAATCGATGGTGTCCTTATTGTAGATTACAATTTTGACCGTTTGTTCGCTGCCCTTATCGACGACGAGAGAAAACCCGCCTTTTTCTGCCACGGTTTTCGTGGCCGAAGCAATTTTCTTCATGTAGTCATCGACCAATTCCTTCTGCTTTCCCTGTAACTCCTGATTAAATTCCTGCGCGCGTTTCTGATAGTCCTGGACCTTTGCGCGGAACTGGGTCTCTTTTTCTTTTTTTTCGGTGTCGCTTAACTTTACGATTTGCTCCTTGAGTGTCTTCTCCGTGCTGCGCAACTCCTCTTCATCCCCGGACAACAACTTCTGTCTGGTGGATACATATTCTTTGAGCCCGTCCAAGGCTTTTTTGCCAGCTTTTGATTTCTCTAAGACGGCCTGAGGATCGACGACACCCATCTTGAAAGCCTCGGCAGCCTCTGCAGCTGAGAGAGATGCGAGCAGTATAATGCCCGCGGCGACCAAGGGGAGGGTCATCCGCCCCAGGAAGATTCCCGTTGTATGCATAACACGCACTCCTTGTTGGTAAACAATGCAACAGCGTACCTGATGCGAGAATAGCTGGGGGGTCAGGCCCTGTCAAGGGATTGGGTCGTGCGGAGGCTACAGGCTATGGATAAACTATGATGGCACACGAGAGCTTCGATGGTCTACACGTGCGGCACAATCGGAGAAGACTCACGAGGATAGCCGAGCGAGACGGACGACGGTTCGAGGTCTTCGGAACTTCGAACCTTGAACTTCGACCTTCGGATCGCGCTTTTCTCGTATGTCTCGCGCTTCCCGCGTGACGGTTCATGGGTGCTGGCGGACTTTTTCAGCATCCTGCTAGGTGAAGTATCGGCTGGTGTCGAACTTGTATTCAGTGTTGTCGATCAAGCGGATAACGTTGTGACGGAAATCCCCGGTCTCATCTTTTTCGGTCAGGTCTACCTCGCGCCCGTGATCGACCGAGTTTCCCTGCGGATCGGTGATGACTCTGACGATCGGTCGTTCGCCGTTCGCCTTGTCTGCAGCCGGCTTGAGTACGACCGCCAGTTCGCTCGTCTCCAGCATCACCAGGCTGCCGATGGGGATGATGCCGACACAGTTCACGAACAGCTTGAGCAGCACTGGGTCAAACGACTTCCCAGACTTTGAGAGCATCATGTTCAATACTTTCGATGGCGACATGGGTTCCCGACGATAGACACGGGAGGAGGTCATGGCGTCGTAACAGTCTGCGATCGTGAGGATGCGGCCGGTCAGTGAGATTGTCCAGGGTACGGTAAGTTTCGGGTATCCGGAGAAGTCCTGGTTCATGTGGTGTTCGAAGGAGGCCGCCGCCATGCGCCCCGGTAGATTCGTGATGCCTCTCATTTTCGAAAGACTCAGAACTCCCTCCGTGGGGTGATTGCGCATGGCCACCCAGTCGTCATCGGTAAACTCGCCCGGTTTGTTCAGGACCTCCATGGGAATGGTGGATTTGCCCATGTCATGGAACAGTGCCGCAAGGCCCAGGTCGGCCAGTTCCACTTTGGGATAGCCGACGCGATTGGCCAGCGCAATGGACAGCAACGACACATTGACCGAATGGTTATGTGTGTATTGATCGTGGCAACGAAGGGTTGTGAGACCGAGGACCGCGGCTTCATCATCCACCATGAGATCGATGATGTTTTGAATCGCCCGCTTCGCCTGTTTAAAACTGGCTGTTCCTCCCTCACGGGATGCTTGCGTCAGTGTTCCGACTGATCCTGCCACTTTGGCATAGCCGTTCATGGCGTTCATTTTCCGTTGTACTTTTAGATCGGTGCTTCCCGTGCCGTCGGGCCCCGTGTTCCCCGCCGTTCCGGGGCCCGTGCCCCCCGCCGTTCCGGGGCCCGTGTTCCCCGCCGTTCCGGAGCCCGTGTCCCCCGCCGTTCCGGGGCCTTGTCGGATTTGCAACTGCCTTTGTTCTTCTAGCTCAATGCCGACGATCCCCCGTGCGGTGATTTCTTTCTGAAGGTCTTCGATAGTTTTGTTGTCAGGATCAAGGCTGACAAAGAGGGCGGCGAACTCACGCAAATCCTTCGACTCCACGGTCAACAAGAATGTCATTCCGCCGATCTTCCAGGCGTTCAAGGCATCGATGATGCTGGTGGCCACGGCCATTTGCTGCGCGTTCACTTTCAAGTGACTGTTCCCTAGAAACAAGAAATCGTTCTGCAATCGGAGTGTGACCGGTTGGTCCTGTGCCATGGTCTTGATCAACGTCAGCATCGCATCGACGGGTTTATCTAGTGCCGCGTTGGTGCGCTCATAGATGCGGGAGGTCTTAATCAAGACGTTCAACTGTGTGACCAGCTGAATTCCCAGCATGACCATCTGCTGGTCAAGGATGTCACTGGCCTCCGATCCGCGGGCGATTTTCTGTGACAGGGACCTTTCGTGGGTCAGAATCGGCTGAGCTTGTTCATCCGCGACCGGGGCCTCTTTGATCTTGATGTCACTCACGCAAAGACTCCTTACTATGATGCCGCCTGCTTGAGATGCTGCTGTCGTTGGGCTTGGGCAAGTGCTGCGGTGCAGGCTTGCCGCACGGGGGCGCTACCTTTTTTTTGACCTAGCTCAAGGGCGGTGAGGGCAGCAGGGGTGGCTAATTTCCCCAATGCCTCAGCGGCCAGGGCGCCGAGCTCCTCCTTCTTCTTCCGGTTGGTCCAGGACCGTTCCGTGATTAGACTTTCAAAGAATGGGATGACCTCATCGCTACTGGTGGCGCGCATGGCTTGGAACACTGCGCGTTTTTCACTGAGGGCTCGATCCATGAATGTGTTCGCTGATACGAGGGGTGACCAGGCGGAGTAGGGAGCCCTATATTGACCGGTCATGAGCAGCTTGATTGCCGCAAACCGGACCGACTCCTCGGTATCATTCAAGAACCCGACCAGTTTTACCCCGTTCCCGTTGGAACGGAAAATCCCGATTGCTCGCACGACTTCCTTCCGTACCTGAATATCCGGATATCGCACCAGCTTTTCAACGGCGTCTGCAAATCGGGGATTGTTCCATTTGAGAAGGATCGCGAGGAGGTTCTTGACATAGCGGGGTCGGCGGTCTGACAAACCGCGAAGCACGTAATCCGGCTGATCCTTCGCGAGAGTTTCGAGGGCTTCAGCCACGATCGCATGATGGGCTGGCGCCTCCAGATTTGCCAAGAGGGTGCACAAGGCAGGGATAGCTGCGGACGACATCGACAGTAGAACTGCGGGCAATCCTTCTGTGATTGCGTTGGGGATCTGGTTCAAATAGGTCTCGATCATCTTCATGCGTTCAGGTCGACCAAGGTTGTTGAGCAGGTCTGCCAGTTGTTTCTTGTGATCGTCGCCGAGATCCGGTCTGACCTCAGCAGTGACATGTAACAGTCCAAGTACGCTGTCTAGCACGGTCCATTTGCCCTGGCCCGCCAATGAGTCAAGGATGTTCCCCCAGAGATCGAGCAACTTGGTCAGGATTGCAGGAGATTTTTCCGACGCCAGGATCGCGGTGAACATATCCAACAGGTATGTCATGTTATCTCTGACGCTCTCAGCCTCGACCTCCTTCGCCAGTTCGGCTAACTCCTTGTCAGAGACATCGTAGCCCACGTGACCAGACTTGAATCGGCTAGCTTGTCTGCTGGCTCCCCCTCCGGTTCCCTCTCTTGTCGGCGTCCCGCCATCACCGGCTTCTGAGCCACCGTCTCCCTCAAGCCCTGTCCCAGCTCCCTTCTTGGTACGGGCCTGTTCCCGATCCAGAAGGTCCCGCAAGCTCGATTCCGGTGCCTCCATCATTCCGCCAGTAGGCAGTGCAAAGACATCTCCACCGGTCGAGGCTTTGGCGACCTCTTCGGCGGTGACCAAGGTGATGGTGGAGAGGTTCTTGGACCATAGACGAGTCACAATGTCGTCATCATTTTCTTCGGGATCGAGGCTGTCCCAAAGCGAATCAAGCAAGAAGGTGAGGTCTTCAGCAGAAAGACTTTCAAGGAATGCGAGTTCCCGAATGCCATCCGCATAGAGCTTGAACGCGACGCTTTCATTACTCGAATCCTGCTCGGATCGGTAGACGACTGCCCCGTTGAAGTACAGCTCGGAGCGTTGAACAAGGAACGCCAATTTGGAATAAGTGGCTAGGTGGGCCGTGAGTCCCTCGAACAACTGTTCGAAGAACTTCTGCGCCACAGGGTTCGCTGCCCCGTACGTTCGCCTAGCCTTCGAGGTCTTGTCCAAGAGTGTGAGGACTCGCTTGACGGAGTCCAGCTCCGGATTGGCCGGCTCTTTTGCGGCCGCGATCGGCCATGCGCCGCTTTCTGTCAACCGCTCGTCCATGATGATTAGTCGTAACCTGGAGGTGCGGAATCGTCAAGAAAATAGCCGCTCTTAACCCGCATTATTTATGAGCGCGTCTGCTGCAATCGCCGATCTGCTGCTATGACAAGCCTCCGGCCGGCGGGCTCGCCCCTAAGACCCTCACCGTACTGCACGAGTACGCCTCGGGCTCTCACAGCTCCGCGCGCCGGTCTCGCAACGCGGCTTGGCGATTTCGCGATGAACCGTTATGAATAATGTGGATGAACCAACCGCTTATCGAAGAATGACCGAGAGATTCGTCCTTCCTTCAGTTGTGGACAAGAGGGTATTGTGAACCCCGTGGCGAGGCCGGTAGAATCCGCCTCATCTTGATGATTGCGTCGAGTCACATTGTGTGTTTTGGGGACAGTCTGACGGCAGGGTTTCAATCGCCCACTGCCGACAATCCTCACGGCATCGAGACGCCGTACGGGCGGTTCCTGCAAGAATTGACAGGGCCTGCCGTACGCGTGTCTGTGAGCGGCATCTGCGGTGAACTGACCGGTGAAATGACGAAGCGGTTTCGGTTGGCTGTTCTTGCACACCAACCGACGCATGTGGTGATTCTCGGCGGAACGAACGATCTTGGATGGAACGCACTGCCGGAAGACATTATGCGCAATCTCCTCAAGATGTATGAACTGGCCGCAGCGGCCGGGATCGAGCCGGTTCCGGTGACCGTTCCGTCGATCAGAGTGGGTGATGATCTTCGCAGTGAGGAGGGGTGTCGGTGGTTCGCAGCACATCTTGATCGGCGGCACC
>VBOL01000142.1 GCA_005887945.1 Nitrospirota bacterium | reverse complement strand
CCTCAATAGTGTTTCCGCAGCCCGTTACAGGCGTTCCCCGTACTTGCGATAGTGCTCTTTTTTGGCTTCGTCGATCCACTTGTCCCGCTTGATCCGTTCGGGAGCGGTGTAGAGCTTCTTTGCAACCTTGGCGATATCCCCCGTCTTCCAGCGCGCAATCTGGACAAAAGTGTACAATCCCATCTTGTTCAGGGTCCGCGCAAAGACGGGGCCGATCCCGTGAATCTTGCTCAAGTCGTCTTTCGGTCCGTCTTTCGCCGCTTTCGCCTGTTCCATGTGCAGGATTAGTTGACTTCCATTCTGACGGGTCTTCTGGCGAGGAACCACGGTCCCCCCATCGGTCTTGATGCGGAGTGCGGCCCGCACTTCGACCAGGCGTTTCCGGAGGCGGGTGATCTCCTCTTCCTTTTCTCCCACCACCTTCACCTGACCCGCCAGGTCTTGCTGTTGCGGTTCGAGTTCTTGAATCTGGCGCTGCAGGAGGTCGATGCGTTCGTCTCGCTCGTGCAGGAGTTGTTCATCGAGCAGGAGCTGGGCTCGGAGTTGGTCCTGTCCCGCGAGTTGTTTTTGTAACTTGGCGATCTGTGCGTCGTGTTGCCTGACGGTCTGGGCATATTTCGTTTCCCACTGCGTCAGTGTTGCCTCTCGCTCCTGAAGCCGTTGGGTGAGAGGTTCCAGCTCGCCGATTCGTCGTTCCCGGTCGGCCAGTTGGCTGTCGAGTTGGTGCAATGCGGCTCTCTGCTCGGCGTCTCGATCGCAGAGTTGCACTTCCAGCCAATGGACCCGTCCTTGGGCCGGTTCGAGTTCCTCCACGCGCGCGCGTAACCGATCGGCCTCTGCGGCGGTGGCTTCCAGCTCGGCGACGCGATCCTGGAGGTCGTGCCGTTCCTGCTCTTTGGATTCGAGTGCCTGTTGAGCGGCCTGGCGTGCGAGATGGAATTGCTGGACTTCTTCCGCCTGTGCAGCGGCTGCCGCGTCATATTCGCTCGCGCGCCGGCGAACAGAGGCTTCTTCCGCTTCCAGAACCGTCAACCGCTGCGTGCGAACAGCCAACTCTTCTTGAAGCGCCTGGAGTCGTTCGTTCCGTCCCGAGAGTTCCTGTTGAGTGGAGCACATAAGGGCTTCTGCCGATTTGATGTTACTCTCCAAAATCTGCATCGCCGAAGCTTTGACTTTCAGGTCATACAGGGCCGTCTGCAGGGCCTGTTCTTTACTCCGCAGGGCGCTGTTGAGTTCAAGGTACTGTTGCTTCAGCGCTGTGGCGGACAGGTTCCGCAAGAGCCAACCAACTGCGCCGCCAATCGCTGCCGCGACGAGGAGACATCCCACGATCTGGCCGATGAGAATGGTCATAGATCACCAACTCCTTTCACGCGCAATTCGATGCGACGGTCGCGCTGGAGGCCAGTCCGCGTCTGCGCCACCGACAGCGGGCGTGAGGCGCCATAGCCGACGGCGGTGAACTGGTTGGTCAGGCCGTGGCTGATGAAGTAGTCCCGCACGACTTCAGCGCGACGGCGGCTGAGTTGAAGGTTATAGCACGGCTCGCCGTACTTGTCCGTATGACCGCCAATCTCAATGGCCGTGTGGGGGGCACGACGTAATAGGGCGATCAGCTGGTCCAGTGTGGCACGAGCACGGGGGGGCATCGTTGTGGTATTCGATTCAAACTCGATGGAGGCGTGCGAGAGGATCTCATTCAATTTCTTCTGGAGTGTGGAGGTAGGAGGCGGGAGCGGAGCCGCCAGAATATGATCTTCCAATTCGAGCCCCGTCTGAGTAAGAGGGGCAATATCTCGCAGCAAGCTGGCTTTGGCACGATTGTTGTTGATCTGGCCGCTGAGGACAATCGTGCGACCGTCGATGATGATGGAGGCGCGTTCTGTCATGTGCCCTAAGATGGGGAGGATCTTGGGGACATCGCCGGCCCAGGCTGCAGGTCCCACTCTCGGATCCACCGCCAACTCATCGACTATGCGGCCAGGCGTTGCGCCATAGAGTTCTTGAGCTCGCTGAAGGATTGCGGTCTTGCTGGTCTCACTGGGGAGCGTGCCACGGAGGGTCAGAGTCCCCTGCTCTAAACGTGCGTGAAAGGAGGCCGGGGTGAGGGGCATCGATGCTGGTGTCGTCGGAAGATGGCGCGGGACACAGACCACGGCAAGAAGAGCAAGTGCGACAGCGCCTGCGCCTATGATCGCTCTGCGCATCATGAATCAATTCTCGGGCGGAAGATGGCTGATAGGCCCCTATGACCCTACCATACTGCGTGGGCTCATGCCAGACAGGATTTGTGGCCCTATCCTGCATGATCCTAGCTGGGTGGCCCGGGGTGAGATGGATGTATCGGTCTTTAATGCCTAGCTCGCATTATTCGTGCGTGCTTCTGCTGCAATCGCTGATCCCTGACTCAAGCGAGACGGGCGAGACTGGCGGGAAAAGCGCGACAGGCAGGGAAAGGGCTCACACGTCACGCGGGTCGCGCTCCTCGCGCGCCACTCCGCCATTTCGCGACGAACCGTCATGAATAATGCGGGCTAGGGATTTCATCCCTCTTGTAAGGTGGATATTCATTTGTTATTCTTCGCCGCGCCTTCCGACTCACGTAACATCTATTGATCGTCTTCCAAGGAGTCTCTATGGCCGGCATCAAGCGGGCATTAATCAGCGTGTCGGACAAGACCGGTGTGGTGGAAATGGCGAAAGGGCTTGCGGCGCTGGGGGCCGAGGTTCTCTCGACCGGAGGAACTGCAAAAGCCTTGCGAGAGGCCGGTGTGAAAGTAACCGATGTAGCAGCCTACACTGGCTCACCGGAAATTCTGGACGGCCGTGTCAAGACGCTGCACCCCAAGATTCATGGCGGCCTACTGGGACGGCGTTCGGTACCAGCCCATGTTACGCAGATGGAGCAGCATGGTATTGGACCCATCGACGTGGTTGTGGTCAACCTCTATCCCTTCGAGGCCACGATCGCGAAACCCCACTGTTCCTTTGAAGAGGCCATTGAAAATATCGATATCGGTGGGCCGTCGATGCTGCGCTCCGCAGCCAAAAATCACGAAGACGTCCTGGTGGTCGTAGATCCGACCGACTACCAGCGCGTGCTCGATGCGGCAACGGCTGGCACGGTGTCGCACGAGTTGCGGCGAGAGCTGGCGATGAAGGTGTTTCAGCACACGGCGCGCTATGACAGTCTGATCGCCGGGTATCTCGAAAAGCAGGTGCAGGGCAACGAGGTAAAGTTTCCCAAAATATTGTCCTTGCAGTTCGAACGGGCAGACATGCTCCGCTATGGGGAGAACCCGCATCAGCAAGGTGCCTTCTATCGAGAGCTGCATTCGACCGAGCCATCGGTGTCCCGTGGAAAGATCCTGCACGGCAAGGCGATGTCGTACAACAATTTCCTCGATGCTAATTCGGCGCTCGAGCTGGCGAAAGAGTATGACGAGATCGCCGTGGCCATTATCAAGCACAATAATCCCTGCGGCGTGGCACTGGGTGCAACGCCTGTCGAGGCCTATGTGAAAGCCCGGGAGACCGATCCTCTTTCGGCGTTCGGCGGCGTGATTGCATTCAATCGCCCTGTGGATCTGGCCGCGGCGAAGGAAATTACCTCCACATTTGTGGAAGTGGTTATTGCGCCGGGATTTGCCGAGGATGCACTCGCTGAATTGAAGCGCAAGAAGGATCTTCGTTTACTCGACGTCGGGCCGCTCACGAACGTACAGCAAGAGGGCTTCGATCTCAAGAAATTGGTGGGCGGCTTGATCGTGCAGGATCGGGATCTCGGTGTCTTGACCGATCTGAAAGCGCTCAACGTGCCGACCTTGCGCAAACCGACGGAGGAGGAATATGCGGCCTGCGCGTTTGCCTGGAAGGTTTGCAAACACGTGAAGTCGAACGCGATCGTCTATGCAAAACTGGGGCAGACGGTGGGGATCGGCGCCGGCCAGATGAGTCGGGTCGATTCGGTGAAGCTTGCGGTGATGAAAGCCCAGATGCCGATGAAGGGGTGCGTGATGGCGTCGGATGCGTTCTTTCCCTTCCGAGATGGATTAGACGCCGCTGCGCAAGCGGGGATCACGGCCGTCATTCAGCCGGGCGGCTCGATTCGCGATGCCGAAATTATCAAAGCCGCAGATGAACAGGGGGTGGCGATGATTATGACGGGCATGCGCCACTTCCGTCACTAACGGATGTTGAAACGACTCTCCAGCGTCGTTCTCGGCTCGGCAAAATCCTCAACGTAGCTAAGAGGCTACGCCTCCGGTTTTACCTTCGCCTGCGGCCTTGCTGGAAAGCCGTTTGAACATCCTCCGAAGAAAGACTTCAAGCTGAAGGCTAGCCCGTGAAAATTCTCGTCGTTGGCAGTGGGGGACGCGAGCACGCCATGGTGTGGAAGCTCGCGCAAAGTTCCCGCACGCCCACGCTCTACTGCGCGCCTGGCAATGCGGGGATCGAATCGCTCGCGACCTGTGTGTCTGTGAAAGCCGACGATGTTGCCGGGCTGAAAGCATTCGTACAGTCGGAGAAGATCGATCTGACGGTCGTGGGACCGGAAGCCCCGCTTGCGTTGGGCATCGTCGACGAATTTCGCAAATCCAAGCTCAAAATATTCGGACCGACGAAGGGCGCCGCACGCATCGAAGCGAGCAAAGTCTTTTCCAAAGAGATCATGGGTCGTGCGAACATTCTCACGGCAGCGGCGCAAAGTTTCGACCAGATCAAGCCAGCCTTGTCCTATGCTGCTCTACATGAGCTTCCCGTGGTAGTGAAGGCTGATGGACTGGCGCAGGGGAAGGGTGTGATGGTCGCGACGACGCGTGAGGAGGCGATGCAGGCCGTTCGCGATTCGATGGAGCATGCGGTGTTTGGTCAGGCCGGTCAGCGCGTGTTGATTGAACGGTTTTTAGACGGCGAGGAACTGACGATCATGGCTTTCACGGATGGCCGGACGGTGGTGCCGATGCTGCCGGCGCAAGATCATAAACGAGTCGGGGATGGCGATACGGGCCCCAATACTGGGGGCATGGGGGCCTATTGTCCTGCGCCGCTCGGCACCAAGGCGCTGCGCGAGCAGGTCACCCGGCAAGTCCTCTATCCCGCCGTCGAAGCGTTGTCTCGCATGGGCTGTCCATTTCAAGGCGTCCTGTATGCAGGGCTTATGGTTGTGAAAGGGACACCGTACGTCTTGGAATTCAATGCCAGGATGGGAGATCCAGAAACACAGGTCGTCCTTCCGTTGCTCAAGACCGATTTGTTGGAAGTGCTGGAAGCTGTGGTCGAGCATCGGCTCGATCAACTGACCGTGGACTGGCATGATGAGACCGCAGTCTGCGTCGTCATGACGTCGGGTGGCTATCCCGGAGTGTATCAGACCGGCCGTGTGATTCGCGGATTGCCGGCCACGACGGATGCGACGGCTATGGTGTTTCATGCAGGCACAAGACGAATGGGTACCGAGGTGGTAACGGCCGGGGGTAGGGTGCTGGGAATTACCGGACGTGGAAAGACCCTGGGAGATGCGCAAGCGGAAGCCTATCGAGTGACCAAGTCGATTGCATTTGAAGGCGCTCACTATCGGACGGATATTGCACATCGTGCGTTTTCACGCCACACATAGCGCAAAAGGGGGCTGATGGTTCCTGCCATGGCTACGATCGAGCGCTATGTCGCTTCCAGCATCCAGATGCTTGCTGATCGGGTGCGTCGTGTGCTCGAAGAGCAGGGGCTTATTGCTCTGCCGACGGAAAGTTTCTACGGGCTTGCCGTGGCCCCGTTCGACGAGCAGGCGCTGGCACGATTGTGGCAGATCAAAGGCCGGTCGGAGGGAAAACCGATTCTCGTGCTGATCGGAGACGGGGCTCAGTTGGGGCCGTTCGTTCGAAGCATCTCTCCTGCGGCCACCGTACTCATGAACGCCTTCTGGCCCGGGCCTCTCACAATCGTCTTTCCCGCAGCGGCTGGACTCTCCGATGCGGTGACTGCGGGGAGTGGCTCTGTCGGCATTCGTTTCAGCGCCTGGCAGCCGCTGGTTGATCTCTTGCGTCGAGTCGGGCCGGTGACCGGCACCAGTGCGAATCGTGAAGGCATGCCGTCGCCCAGGACGGCCGAAGAAGTCCAGCACAACCTTGGAGATGCGCTCGATCTGATCATTGATGCTGGACCGACCACCGGTGGGCGACCGTCCACCGTCATCGACGCTCGAGGCCCGATCCGAATCATTCGCGATGGAGCGATCGAACCAGGTGCCATAGCGGCACAGTTGGCCGCTCACGGCCTGCATCTCGAAGCAGATAGTCGGTGAAGTCGATTGTGTCGTTCACACTGAAAGGAGGATGCCGATGACTCGAACAGGGATGGTGCGTAACCTTGTTGCGGTGGCCGCCATAACGATCGTCTCGGTGGGTCTGTCCGGGTGCGATTATTGGCCCCCGGCGCTCCAAACAGAAATAGAACAACTCCGCGCAGAGCTGCAAAGTGTGACAGCGGAAAAGACTCAGCTACAGAATCAAGTCACCTCCTTTACGAAGGTGAAAGACGATTTGCAGGCGCAAGTGGATGATCTCTCTCGGGCAAATCGCGATAAGTCGGCCATGATCAACGGTTTGCAAAATAGCTTAGCGGCAGCACAGGAACGGCTGGCGAAATCGGCGAAAGTCGCAACGCCGAAGGCCGGTGCTGGCAAGCCATCCGCAAAGGTTAGACAGAAGGCCTCGGCCAAGAAGAAAGCACCGGCCAAAGCCGTAGGGGCGCGCTAGGGCACCTCGTCTCCGCTGTCTACTTGGTGGTGGAAGACGACGGTGCGGTCGTCGCTGTGTTTGAGGTGCTAGAGGTTGTGTTCGACGGGGTGCTTGCCGACGCGGGGGGAGAAGCTGGTGTAGAGGGAGCCGTAGACGTCGTCTGGTCGGACGTGCTTGGCGCTGTCTCTTTCTTTTCCTCAGTCTTGGATGCAGGTTCTTCACTGCCTGCTGAAGGCTTCATTTTCTCGGAGTAGTCCGTCACGTACCACCCGCTGCCTTTGAACATGATAGCGGGCGAAGAAATAAGTCTCTGTACGCGCTTCCCGCATCGCGGGCAGGTGGTGAGGGGGTCGTCCTTCATACCTTGTTTGATTTCAAACCTATCTGCGCAGTTTTCACACTGGTATTCGTAAATCGGCACGATTCATTTCCTCCTACTAGCAGAATGCTGAAAGAGTCCGTTAGCGGCGTTCTTGCATCGTTCAGACTTTCAATGTACCCCAGAGGGTGCGCCTCGGCCCTTCACTCGCTGCGGCCTTGCCAAACGGCCTTTTTGAGCATCCTGCGGGCCTTGCTTAAATCATTATGGATAATTGACTTGTGGGGGCAAACAGAGGTCGATAATTGGTTCTCCGCAGCCTGCTATAACGGAAATCTGATGTCATGACGCTGATGGCGCCCTCATGATGAGGGAATTCTCATTTAGGTGAGCTGCTTGAATGCTGCGTCAAGGCGATCCATCCCCCGGACAATCGTCTTCATACTGGTCGCATACGACAGTCGAATGTGCTGGGTGCTCCCAAACGGCTCACCAGGAACCACCGCGACCTTGAATTCCTGCAATAGATAGTTTGCAAGATCGGTCGGAGTGTGGATTGTTCCGCTTGGGCTCTGTTTCCCAATAAGCTTACTCACATTGGGGAACGCATAAAATGCTCCGGTGGGCATTCGGCAGTGAACGCCGGGCATCGCATTCAGGCGCTCGACCATGACGCGCCGCCTCCGATCGAACTCTGTCACCATCTTTTCTGTGAACGCACCACTGTCTCGTAAGGCCACGACGGCAGCCTTTTGTGAAATGGAACAGGGGTTGGACGTACTCTGGCTTTGAATGTTCGCCATGGCGGTCAACAAATCTTTGGGGCCAGCCGCATAGCCGATCCTCCAGCCGGTCATCGCATAGGCCTTCGAGACACCGTTGACCACGACGGTACGGGCCGCGATCTCAGGTCCTAATGAGGCAATGCTCGTGTGTGTCGCCCCGTCGTAGAGAATTTTTTCATAAATCTCATCTGAAATCAGAAGGAGATCCCGACGGAGAGCCAGCTCAGCAAGGCATTCGAGCGTCCCACGATCGTAGGTGGCTCCCGTTGGATTGCAGGGGCTATTGACGATAATCGCCTTGGTGCGCGTGGTGATGAGGCGTTCTAATGCATGATCATCAATTGCATACCCATCCTCTTCCCGGGTTGGCAAGAAAATCGGTGTAGCGTCGTTCAGCAGGATTTGGTCGGCATAGGAGACCCAATAGGGAACAGGAATGATGACTTCATCACCCGCTTCAAGGAGCGCTTCGGCAAGGTTGTAGAGCGAATGTTTGGCGCCACAAGAGACCAGCACTTGGGATTTCTCATACCGGAGGCCTTGCTCCGACTGTAGCTTATCGATAATCGCTTGGCGCAGTTCATCGATGCCGGATGAAGGAGTGTATTTTGTGAATCCCGTACGAATGGCGGCTTCTGCAGCGGCTTTGACCGGCTCGGGCGTATCGAAGTCCGGTTCTCCCGAAGAGAAGTCGGCGACGTCGATCCCGCGCGCGGCCATGGCCTTTGCGGTTGCAGCCATGGCCAAGGTGGGGGAAGGGGCAATTCGCCCCGTTCGTGCAGCAAGCTTCATGGCTTCACACTCCTGATCCGTTCCTGCAGCTGGCGCGCAACCTCGGGGTGCAGAAACTCTGTGAGCGCTCCGCCGTGGGTGGCCACGTCTTTAATGATAGTTGACGATAAGTAGGAGTATTCTTCGCTGGGCATCAGGAACACGGTTTCAACCTGTTTGGCGATTTTACGATTCATGAGAGCCATCTGAAATTCATGTTCGAAGTCTGAGATCGCACGCAAGCCACGGATAATCGCATGGGCACCGTATTGCTGGATATAGTCCACGAGTAAGCCGTCGAAGTGGGTCACTTCGACCTGTTTCAACTCCTTCATCACGATCCGGATCATCTCCAGCCGCTCGGTCAGGGTAAAGAGTGGATGCTTGGATGGATTGGGCGCGACGGCAACGACCACTTTATCAAACACGCGCAAGCTTCGGGTGATGATGTCGGTGTGTCCGTGGGTAATGGGATCGAAGGTTCCTGGATAGATGCCAATTTTCATGATGCGGTCGATTTTGAGGTAGACACACCGTACAGATAGAGTGCCGTGTCGCCATACACGTATCGCCGCACGAGCGCGGCATGGTCGATCGATGCAGGCAATTCGGTGCGTGAGTCTTGTTCGATAATCACGACAGCACGCTCCGACAACAGCCCGGGCCTCCAGGCATGGATCAGAATGTCTAACTCATCCAGAGCGGCATACGGCGGATCCGCAAAAAGTACGTCGTAGGGCCCACCCCACCAGTCTTTCCGCTCGAGAAAGGCGGCTGCCTGTCCCTCGCAAATCTGTGCCCGGTCGAGCAAGTGACAGGTCCGTAAATTTTTCTGTAACAGCTGCACGGTTTTGGGGTCTGATTCAACAAAGGTCACGGCTGAGGCTCCACGGCTTAGCGCTTCAATCCCGAC
>VBOL01000141.1 GCA_005887945.1 Nitrospirota bacterium | reverse complement strand
CGAATCTGACGCTCATGGTGGTGCTCGGCGCCATGCTCTTGACCATGGACCGGTACCGGCGTGATGCGACGGATTCGGCACCGGCGACGAACGCTTCCATGATCAGCACGCCGGATTCATTGGCGGGCGGACATATCTAACAAAACTTTTTACTACAGGGAATCGTATGAACGAACCAACCGCTTCTGCTCCTGAGCAAAGCCAGACCATCGTCGATCCCGGCGATCAGCAGCTGAACCCCGACGAAGAAATCACCGAGATTGAAAAGCTCTTGGCGTCCGAGCCTGACGATTTCCAGGCCCGCTGTCGATTAGGCGAGCTGTATTTCAGCAAAGGCAGGATGGATGACGCACTCGTTGAGGTCAAGAAGTCGATTGAGATGGCGGAGGGGCTCCGCGCAGAAATGAATCGGTCGCTCGCGATGTACTATTCGAATTTGGGCACGATCTACGCGACGAAGGCCATGACGGACGAAGCGGAAACCGAGTTCAAGCATGCGCTCGACGTGTTTCCCCACGATGTCCTGGCCCTCTTCAATCTTGGGCGGGGCTGTGCCGACAAAAAGAAGTTCATGGAAGCCAAAGGGTATTACGAGCGCCTCGTAGAAATTACGCCGGATGATCCCATGGCTTGGTACAATCTCGCCGGGGTGTATGTCGAACTCGATAATCCCCAGATCTCGGACTACAACACCATCGACTTGGCCATCCAATGCTATATCCGCACGCTCGAATTGGACCCGAAGCATCTGGAGGGCAGTTTCAAGCTGATGGAGTTGGCGCTGAATCACAAGAAGACGGATCTTGCCATCAAGGTCATGGAAGAGGCCGTCGAACAGAATCCCGAGGAGCCGCTGGCCTACTATAACTTGATCAGCGTCTACGACAAGGCGAAGATGTTCGAACAGGCCGAGCAGGCGCGGAAGCGGTTGAAGGAACGATTTTCCAAACGGGCTAAAGAGAGCAGCGCATCCTGATTGACCCATTCATACGGAGGAACACACCATGTTTGGGAGTCTTGGTTTTACAGAGTTGATCCTGATTCTCTTCATCGTGCTGATCATCTTCGGTGCTGGAAAATTGCCGCAGCTGGGGGAAGGAGTCGGCAAGGCGATCAAGGGCTTCAAGAAGTCCGTGCATGAGGCGGACGCGATTGAAGCCGAAGCCCAAGCGGACCAGCAGAAGATGCCAGCCGCTCCGCAGCAAGCGATTCCGGAACCCACGGTGCAAGCACCGACTTCCGTGGAACAGCCAGCCGCGACGGTTCATTCAGTTTCACGCGGCTAGCCAGCCGGGATAGGGCTACAGGCATATGGAAATCGAGCTTCAGCTCGCGACCGGCTATATCGAAACCTTCGCAGGCAACGGTAAGGCCCGGAGCACCGGCGACGGAAAACGGGCGGTCAAGTCCGGGATTCCACTGCCCCATCACGCCGCGCTCGACAAGGACGAGACCTGGTTCTACTTTGCCGAGTCTGGGTCCGATCGCATCCGGCGGGTCAATCTCAGGGAAGGCACACTCCATAATTTCGCCGGCATTGGCGAAACTTGCTATAGCGGCGACGAGGGCCCCTGTGGGGAAGCCGGGCTCTATTTGCCGCTCGACGTCGCGTTTGACTCCCGCAACGATCTCTATACCTGCGACTCCGGCAGTAACCGCATCCGGAAAGTGGATCATGAGACCGGCATCATTACTACAATCATCGGCACCGGGCAGCATGGGTTCAACGGAGATGGTCCGGCCCGCGAGGTCAATCTCACCTGGCCTGCTGCAATCGCGTTCGACCCCAACGACGTGATGTACATCGCCGACACCCAGGCGCACCGAATCCGTCGCTACGATCCCCGGACGGGCATGGTCACGACCGTGGCCGGAACCTGGACGGCTGAGGACGAGGCCCGTGAGCAGCCGCTCGTCGCGAGGAATTTGGTCGTGCTCTCCGGCGATGCCATCGGCATCGATTTCAGCGATGACCATGGCTGGCTCATGCCGGTCTGTTCAGACGGACTGGACATGTCCATGTATCTTGATGATGGAAAGCCCGCGCTCGAGGCCCGCCTCTACGATGTCGTCGGGCTCACGGTGAACGGGAAAGGCGATATTATTTTCGTAGACAAGGGCAGTCACCGCGTCCGCAGCATCGATCACCGCAGCGGCATTATCTCGACAATAGCCGGTGTGTGCCGGTACGGCTACGACGGTGACGACAAGCCAGCGATCAGAGCCATGCTCCATGCGCCGGAAGCCGTGGTGGTCGATCAACAGGACAATCTTTACATCTCCGACACGATGAACCACCGCGTGCGCAAGGTGGACGTTGCGACCGGCCTGATCACGACGGTGGCGGGCAACGGCGACAGCGGCTACGAAGACAAGAATATGGGTGGCTGCGGCGCCGCACGCTTCGTGGCAAAAGAATCGGCAGGGACGGTGAAACATGGAGACGGACTCCTCGGAGTGGAGGCCGTCGTCAACTCTCCAGTCGGACTCTCACTGGACTCCCTGGGCTATCTCTACATCTGTGAACGGGGCGAGAACAAAATTCGCCGTTTGAAACTCTGGTAGCAATTCGTGTGCAGTCGGATTGGTCTCGCTCGGGCTGTGTGGTAGTCTGGGCCCATCACGATGTGCTCGCGCCGGTCACCCGAGGACGTTGCATAGTGCGTACGACGACGAAGATTTCTTCCCGCCCGTTGGTTCTCCTGTTCCTCTTCATTCTGGTTGTGGCCGGGGTCTTAGTGGGCTTCGGCGTGCCTCTCGTCAGTTCCGAGGGGATGATTATTCGCGCGCGCCTCGTCGAGGGGGAACTGCCGACGGGGCCCGAGGATGCCGCATGGGCCAAGGTCTCGCCGATGTCGCTTCCGTTGAGCGGTCAGGTCATTACCAGGCCGGTCTGGCCGGAGCCGACCGCGCGAGCCTTGACGGTGCGGTCGCTCCACAACGGCACCGAGATCGCGTTTCTGCTCGAATGGCAGGACAATACGAAGAACGACCGTCTGACGCCGGGGACCTTTCGTGACGGCGTGGCGATAGGACTGCCGCTCGGCGATGCTCCCGCGTTTTTCTGCATGGGCCAACTCGATCACTACATCAATATTTGGCATTGGAAGGCCGATTGGCAGAGCGATATCGATCGTCGGGCCTCCAAGACTTCCGAGAAAGCTCGCGACGGCGTGAGGACGTTTGAAGTCATTCCGCGCCGCGTCTCTTCTGTCGAGGACCTCATCGGTGGGGGCTTTAGTACCCTGACGACCAAAGAGAAGCAGGGCCGTGTCCAGGGGAAAGCTGCATGGAAAGATGGAGTGTGGTCTGTCGTCATGCGCAGACCCTTGGTGAGTGAAGAGCCAGAGAACGAAGCCAAGCTGATTCCAGGTCGGGTGCAAACCGTGTCGTTCGCTGTGTGGAACGGTGAGAACAAAGAGCGGAACGGGCAGAAAGCCGTCGCGCCCTGGTTTCAGTTGGTGATCGATCCGGTTGCGAAGCTCTAACAGCAGGATGCTGAAAAAGTCCGCCAGCTTCGTTCTCGCGTCGTTCAGACCCTCAAAGGGGCCCCGGCCGCCTCACCACTCGGCGGCGCGCACAAACTTGGTGCTCCTTATTGGTCGCACCGTGCGCCCCAGAGGGTATGCCTGGCCTTCACTCGCTGCGGCCTTGCCTGGGACAAGTCGCGTCTTGGCGCACAGGGGTTGGGCGGGTGAGAAGGTCGCCTTTTTGAGCAGCCTGCGGGAGTATTTTTCCGTTGTGCTACACATATATAGTTTTTCCGCCGCCTGCGAAGTTTCTTGGTTGAGATTATGATAGTACCAGTGCGGATGAGAGGCACGGACGTTGGAGGATGCTCGAATCAGTTCAGTCAGTGCTCACACAAAGGCCCTTTGGAGTGGAAGGGCCTTTGTCTTGTGTGTCAGCCTGTGCATGGGAGCCATGGGCAGGCTCGCGCCGACGCCGGTGAGTGCGGCGGCGCAGGAGCCGATGACCGTGGATGAAGCCGCGCGATTGGGTGAAGAATTCGGCGTGATCGTCGGAGACGTGGACGAAGGTATCAAAAAAGAATTGAAACTCGAACGGGCGCAAGGCGTCGCGGTGTTCGAAGTGATCGGAAGCTCGCGCGCCGACTATGCGGGCATCAAGGTCCGATCCATCATCAAGGAAATAGACAAGACTGAGATCGTAAACATGATTGATTTTGGGAGAGCGATCAAGCGTGGGATGAAAGAATGTGACTTTACCGTCGGCACCTATGAGCCGGCGGACCCAGGCGATCCGGTCGGGTGGGGGGTGAATTTCCATTTCGTCGGGTGTAAACGGGACTGAGGATGTCACAACGCAGACGGTACGCACCACGAATAGCCGCAGGCCTCTTCCTCGCGCTCGTTGTGGGCGTCGTCGGCCTGTATCATGGCCGCGCCATTGCACAGAAGGCAGAGGCTCCGGCTTCGGCCGACTGGGTGGCGGAAATTGAAAAAACCTTTATTCGATCGGAAGACTGCAAACAATGCCACGATCGGCACTATGAAGAATGGAAAGGCGTGCGCGAACAGACGCCAGACCTCAAGACCTTCGGCAGGGTCGATGCCGCGCTCTTGCATGGTACATAGCTGGAGTCGCCGGTCTTCCGCACGGTATTGGGTGTCTGGCTGCAGACAAATCCGACGACCGACGAGCGCCGCCGCTGCCTCTCCTGTCATGTGCCGTCGACCACCGTGTTCCCGCAACATGTCGAGAAGATTGTGGCCCAGGTGTTGTCCGGCAAGCCGCAAGTGGAAGGCATCGGTTGCGTCTCCTGCCATCTGATCAAGCAGGTTGAGCAGACACCGAACTCTCCGCCCTCGTTCAAGATCGAGCCGGGCAAGATGATCTATGGGCCCTATGCGGACCCGGAGGAAAATCTCGTCCATCCGGCGACGCAATCTGAATTGTTCCGTGGCGCAAACTATTGCGCCTCCTGTCACTTCGATAAGGTCAAGGATGTGACGCAGAAAGATCTGCCCGGTGAGATCTTGCAGGGGACGATTTGCCAAGACTGCCACATGGAGCCCTCGACCGGGAGTTCCACTTCGAAGCGCGGCGCCATGACCCGCGCAATCGGTCGCCACTGGTTCCGCGGCGTGGTAGTTCCCGGCATCCTCATCAAGAATCGCAACCTGCAGGCCGAATGGATGCCCCGCGTGGATCTTGAGGCCACCAAGTCGGCTTCTGCGGTGGAGGGGACAGCGCTGGTGAGAATCGGCAGCCTCCCTCATAGCTTTCCTGACGGCGACCCGGTGCTCAAGCAATTCTATCTGATCATTACCGCCAAGGATGCGCAGGGCAAGGTGCTGAAGGAAGAGACCAGGCAGTTTGGCTCGCCCTACGACAAAATTCTCCGGGGTCCGATTCCTGATCCCTTCATTAAAGGGGGCCATACGCGGAAAATCCCCTTCTCTCTTGTGATCCCGGCCGGATCGACTGCCGCGTCGATTGAAGCGGTGTTGAACTACGCTTTGATTCCGACGCCCGAACCGGCGCTCAAGGAGAAATATCTCGCAACCTTGGCGACCGACAAAGAGCGGGAGAGTGCAAAGAAGATTTTCGATGAGTATACGCAGCCCCGCCTACTGACCTACCGGGCCAAAACACTCTGAGCCGTCGAAGCAGAAGGACCAGCATGATGATGCGAGACTCGATCCGTGCGAAGATCGGAATCGGTGCGGCGATCGTGGTGGTGGCGTTGCTTCTCGCTCACTGGCTCGCCAGCGGCACGTTCGCGCAAGAAGCAGCTCTGTCGCAGAGCAGCATCGAAAAGGCCTTTCCGACCTCCAGCAAGTGCAAACGTTGCCATGAGCGCGTGTTTGAAGAGTGGGAAACCTCTCCTCTCTCGCGGTCGATCCACACCCCGGCCTTCCGCGCCTCGCTCGACGCCTTCTTGGCTTCCCCGGCAGGAAAAGACAAAGCCCTGTGCTTTCGCTGCCATGCTCCGCACGTGCGCGAATTCCCCGATCAAGTCCAGCTCTTTATCGATCAGGCCAAGGCCGGTGATCCCTCGCTGGATGGGGTGGCCTGCGCGCAATGCCATTTGATCAAGCAGGTCGATCGGACAAAACAACCGCCGGAACCTAAGTACGAACTCGAGAGCAAGACGCTCTATGGTCCCTATAAGGATTCTGTTCAGAACCGTGCGCACCAGTCGATGGAGCTTGGGCTGTTTCAAAAGTCTGATCTCTGCCTCAACTGCCACCAGTCGGTCCCCTCCGCTGCTGGCTTAGGCAAGACCAACGATTTGCTGGGCAACTGGGATCAGAGCAAGACGGTGAAGTCCGGCAAAGAGTGCCAGACCTGTCACATGCCGGAGCAAATCGGCGAGTCTGCGAACGGGGAGAAGAAGCGCAAGGTAGCGAACCATACGTTCCCCGGGCGGATTGGAAAACTCCGCCAGGAAGCGGCCAAGATGGACGTCCACACAAAAATCGAGGGCGAGAAAGCCACGGTCACGGTGAAGGTGCAGAGTCTCATTCCGCACAATCTGCCGGCCACCCATCCGGCCTGGGCGACCGTGGTACTCGATCTGGATATCAAAGGGAAGAATCTGAAGACCGTCTTTACCGACAAACGCATCTATGGCCGAGTCTATCAGGATGCCAAGGGTCAGAAGACGAGCTTCGACTTTGAGGCGGTCAAAGTTCTTGAGGATACGGTCTTGAAGCCTGAAGAAACGCGCGTCGAGACCTTTACCTTTCCCACGCCGAAAGACACCAAGACGTTCGATGTTGAAGTGACTCTCAACTACGCGCCGATCACCGGCCCTGTCCCCTTCCTGCAGCGTGTAGAAGCCGAGTCCTCGAAAGGATCGCAAGACCCAGTCTTCCAACCGATCGAGATCGTCAAGTACGCGGAGAATATCTCAGTCAAATAGGGCCCTGGCGAGCGGCAAACAGCCGATACTTCTACGTGCGCGACAGGCGCGACTCGCGAAGATGAAACTTCCGACCTATCCCGCTTTTCTCGCAAGTCTCGCGCGAATAACGAGACATGCTTCACGATTCCCAAGATACGCGTCACTCGGAGATGATGCTGGAGCCAGGCGACTTCATCTTAAAGATTTGAACGGCGTTGTACATGCCCTTGGCTGGGTGGTTGAGGATGAGGCGGGAATTGGTAATGTGGGTGTCGAGCAACTCGTATTGTCCACCGCTGAAATAGATGTCGCAGTCATCGATCGCGCAGTTCTTGTATACATGGTTGTCCAGCGACAGCTTCGCCTTGCTGAACGTCTGCCCTTCCACCAAAATATAGTCCGGCGCCACGCCCACAGGCATTTTCCTCCGCCGCGCACTATAACAAAGTCGGCCACCGCCGTAAACCTGTCGCTTTTGGAAGCCAGATGAGCCAGGTCCAATAACCTCTATGGAACTCGCGACGCAACTGAGCCTAATATCCAGGCACTCACGATAAGTCGCGATTGGTTCAGAAACAAATGAATAAGAGATGCCTAATACGAGCGGGCGAGCAGGGGGGACCTCACCAGCGCATCGGATGAAACAACGGGGTCAGACCCCGCAAGTCCGATCCTATCGCTTTTTCAGGCAAAGGGAGAGGTGTCTATGACTACGCGAGCGTGCTCTCGATGGATGGCAGTGGCAGTGTGTGCCGGCGCGTTCGCGGCGAGCATGCCGGCGCCCGTTGGCGCTGCGGACGGCAACAAGGCGTGCGGGCTGCTCACTCCCTCTGAGCTGTAGATCGTTCTGGGCACCACGGTGAACCTGAGTGGGGGCGGCGGGATGGCCGCGGGGGGAGTCGACCTCTGCACCGGTCAAACCTCGACCGCAACGGTGATGCTGCGGCTCAGCACGGGACTCGACCCGGGCAGAGATCGCTCCGTCGGCACGGAGACGGGAGGCATCGAAGTCGTGAAGCAGATGG
>VBOL01000143.1 GCA_005887945.1 Nitrospirota bacterium | reverse complement strand
TACAAGCAGCCTCCTCAGCATATAACAATTGAAACACTTTATCGTTGGATGAACGGCGGAGATTTCATGCAACCCTCGAGCATCTTTCGACGAACTGCTTGGGAACTAGTGGGCCCATTAGATGAAAATGTCCATATCGCTTTGGACGTAGACCTCTGGCTGCGAATGGCAAAGGCAGGCTGCCGATTTGTCAGCATCGATTCACTGCTCTCTACCGCGTTGAGCCATAAAAATGCAAAGACAACGGCATTTAGGAATTTGGGTGTCATCGATTGTGCCATCGTTGTGATGAGGCATGGCGGAGAAAAGGCTGCCCGTTCCTACCTCGAGGAGGTGGCAGCTCGATTAACATACTCCGAACAAAAATTAAACAAGATCATCAATAATCCCGTAATTCGTTTGGTTGCGCCAGTCATTAAACTGTTCGTTAAGCCAGTGATAAGATGGCGAGATGCTACTCCTCCTTGGTCGAATCAGAATAAAACCGCTCGGAAGAAGTAGTCAGACAGTTCGGATCTGCCCGTGAGCGCGCTAAAAATCCTTTACCTCACCTCGCACTGGCCCGGAGCGCCACCGTACGGAGCGCAACAGCGAACGCTTCAGATCGGTCGGCTCCTTCAGAAGCTCGGCGATGTCAGACTTGTCATGGTGAACGTCGACGACGATGGGGAACGCTGGCGGCAAGCCACAGAAAAGGAGTTCGAGCTCGCGCGGGTCGTCAACGTCAAACCAGTGTCTTCGCATGGGCTGCTTGGGCGCCTTCGTCATGAATTTGACCCTCGGTACCTGCAGACCGATCACGCGACGGCGGACCCCGAGGATCGACAGGCTGTCCTCGATTTACTCGAGCAGCATGACTTGGTGTGGATCTATCACATCAGGCCTGCTGATTTGGTGCGCATCTATCGCTGGCCTCGGTCCGTGATGGACGTGGATGACATCCCGAGTCGTTTCTACCAATCGTCCGGCCAGACGGCCGTCAGTCGGATGCGGCGCCTGCGCGATCGCAGAATGGCGCTGATTTGGAAGCGTCGCGAGCATAAGCTGCCGGAGCGGTTCACGGTCCTTACGGTGTCGAGCGAGGATGATCGCAGATACCTGGGTATTGAGGGGGTGCGCGTGCTGCCCAACGGCTTTGAACCCCGCTATCCCGTCGAGCGCCGTCCGGGCCCGATCGTTGGCTTCATCGGCACATTCCGGTGGTCCCCGAACGTCGAGGGCGTGCACTGGTTTTGCCACGATGTTTGGCCCCTCATCAAACGGCATCTGCCGGATGCGCGGCTTCGACTCGTGGGCGAAGCCACAGAAGTGGCCAGGGACTGGGGAGACGGGGTGGAGGGCTTGGGCCGCATCGCGGACGCAGGGCCCGAAATCGCTACCTGGTCCACTATGATCGTTCCGATCCGAGTCGGAGGAGGTACGCGTATCAAGGTCCTGGAGGCCTTCGCACGAAAGTGCCCCGTGGTGGCCACGAGGCTCGGGGCCTTCGGCTACGACCTGCAGGACGGCCAGGAGCTCTTTCTGGCTGACCGTCCGGATACGTTTGCTTCTCGCTGCATCGACCTGCTCCGATCGCCTCAGATCGCTGAGGCGATAGCCGAACGAGCTTACCGTCGATTCCTGCAGTGCTGGACTTGGGAATCCTATGCACCCATCGTGGAGGCGGTGGTTGAAGAGGTCCTGAATGGGCCTGCGGGTGGGTTGCGGAAGGGCCACATGTCTGCCCTCCTCGTGTCTCCCAAAAGTGAGTTGCAAACCGAGAAGGACTGGACCGTCGAGCCACGCTGGTGAAGAGAGTCGCGTCGGTCCCCGTACGATGCCCATGAAACCGTTGGTATCAATCCTCATCCCTGCGTACAACGCCGAGGAATGGATCGGCGACACACTCAAGTCGGCGATTGGCCAAACATGGGAGCGAAAGGAAATCATCGTCGTTGATGATGGTTCGACCGATCACACTCTGGCAATTGCACAGCAGTTTGCTTCTGAGCGCGTGTCCGTTGTTACCCAGGACAATCAGGGCGCGGCCGCGGCCAGAAATACAGCTTTCTCTGTCAGCCAGGGCGATTACATCCAGTGGTTGGATGCGGATGATCTATTGGCTCCTGACAAGGTTGCGAGACAGATGGAGGCAGTGGACCAGTGTGGAAGCAAACGTACGCTTCTGTCGTCAGCGTGGGGACGGTTCATGTATCGGCCCTACAGAGCCAAGTTTGTACCAACGGCGCTCTGGTGCGATCTGCCGCCGGTTGAATGGCTGCTCCGGAAGATGGGGCAAAACGTCTTCATGCAGACCGCGACGTGGCTCGTGAGCCGCGAACTGACAGAAACCGCCGGGCCGTGGAACACGCAACTGTTGGTAGATAACGATGGCGAGTATTTCTGCCGCGTTCTCCTGGGGTGTGATGGTACTCGATTTATCCCAGAGGCCAGGGTTTTTTACCGCATGTCAGGCTTCAACTGCTTGAGCTATATCGGTCGATCCGAGCGAAAGATGGAGTCCCAGTTCCTCTCCGTGCAGTTGCACATCGGTTACCTTCGGTCGTTGGAGAACACCGAGCGGGTTCGGACGGCGTGTGTGAAGTACCTGCAAAACTGGCTGCCAAGCTTCTATCCGGAACGGCTCGATATCGTTAGGCAGGCGGAGCAGCTCGCTGCGACTCTCGGGGGTCGGCTGGAGGTCCCGCCGCCTTTATCCTGGAAGTATGCCTGGATCGAGAAGGGCTTCGGCTGGCCTCTGGCCAAACGTGCAAAGATCTTCTTGCCACAGTGCAGGTGGTCAATGATCCGATCCTGGGATAAGACCCTGTCTTGCCTAGATAGTCGAAGTCTTGCGGGCTAACGCGGACCAGTTCTTGGATGCTTACGGCTACGAGGTTTGTGAGATTAGAGGGAAGTATTCTCTAGACTTGCTGTGTAAACCATCTGCATCAGCCATGAACGAGTAGTCTCCTCCCCGAACACCCCGATCGCTCTCTCCGTCCACTCACTAACTCTACACAGGAATTCTGGCTTCCCGACCGTCATTCCGCAATCAGGGCGGTCTGTGGACGGAGTCTGTCCAACCGTGTACAGACATTCTTGCCGCAGATCAGGTGGCCTTTGATCATAGTTCTTCAACCTCAATTGACGCGCAAGTTCTTCGGAGGCGCAGGAGCGGTTTTGCCGGATTGACAAATGCCCGTCCCGTCATAGCGATCTTTTGCGGGCGACGTGTTGATCGTCGGGTTGCCGTCCGGGCCGAACGGGGGCCAGGCGCAGGTGCCGAAGAACGAGGGTTTCGTGCTGTAGTACATCGATTTCGGCAGGACGTGGTCCGCACCGCCGTCCCAATAGGCAACGCCCTTCGTGATGTAATCGTAGTTGCCGTGTTTGATCGCCGTGGCGCTGGACAGACTTTCGAAGTTGTAGACATACGGGATGGCGCCGCACGAGCCGCCAACGCATAGAACCGTCCCGCTTGTCCACGAACTCCGTCCGATGACGTTTCCGATGATATTATAGTAGAGATTGTAGGTCTCGAGCGCGACACAGTTGTCTCCCCACGGCGAGATCAACGGATGGCTGCTGCGAAAGCACGTGATTCGGTTTCTAAACAGCGTGTTATATCCGCTGGAGCCATGAACGTAATCCGCCCAAATGTTTGAGTCATAGTTTCCCTCAAACAGGTTCATAAAGGGGTGCGCGCCGTGGTTGGGCATCGCATCCGGGCTCAGGAAGTTGTCGTTTCTGACAGTCGGCTGCCCCGAGACGGATTCCCAGTTATCATCAGTGTAATTGTAGAGAATCACCGAGCCGGAGCCCCCTGCGAAGACAATCGAGTGACGGACTTCACGGATGATATTGTTTTCGATCTTGTGGGCGCTATTCCAGTTATACATCTCGACGCCGTAATTCGCCCCAGCGTCGTTGGAAGCCCCGTAGTGGTAATAGCCGTCCCGTACCTCGCACTGAAGGGAGAACTGAATGTACACATGCGGCGAGGCGCCGCCTTCAGTCCCAGAATAATAGGTTTCCACGCCCTTGACCCACACATTCTTGGAGAACACGATTCTGACGATGCCGTACGACTGCGTGCCGGAACCGTTGAGCCTCATATTTTCGACCCCCGCCATTTGCACGCCGAAGGTTTGCTTTCTGACGCTTTGCCCCGTGGGCGCGGTCGTGACCAGATAGAGGGGCGGGCTGATCGTGAGCGTATTTCCGCTTTTTGCGGTCACTTGCTTATATTGCTGGAAGACGTGAACATCGCCGCTGCCCCCATCTTCACCCTGCCAAGATTCCCAGGTAGAAATATCGTTGGGGTCCGTGTTCTGATATACTGAGATCCAATCGCCCACGTTATAGATCGACGCATCGCTCAGGGTCAGGCTGGTCGAGCCTTGCGTGTAGCCCGCCGTGATGGAGGTTCCGGTCATCGGACCCGGATTCCAGTTCGACCCCTTGCTCCCACCGGGGAAGACGACCCGCGAGCCGCCCGTTAAGTTCAACGTCGTCATGCTCGCATCGGCATTCGGCAAAAACGGGCCGGAGGCCGTGGCCTTCGCTCCCCGCAGGGCGATGTTGGACTTCATGATTAGATCCGCGCTGATCCTGTACGTGCCCGCCGGGATGAACACCGCCGTCCCGTCGGCCGCGTTGTTGATGCACGCCTGGATCTTGCTCGTGTTATCTGCCCCGCCCGTCGGATCGAGCCCCGTACAGGTCACGTTCGTATAGTTCGGAATCCCCCCGACCGGATCGAGCCCCGCATTCCAAGTGATACGTCTAGCGGGCGGCACATCGTAGACCGCATAGGCGTCGGTCGTTCCCATCACGCCAGTCACGAGTGCTAAGCTGAACAACACAAAACGTAATTTGCTTTGTTGCCTAATCATTGGCTTAAGAATTTCAAACAAGCACATGACTTCCTCCCTGATACTCGGTCTGAGTGATCTGGTACTCCAGTCAGCTCGCCTCATGATATTAGTATCCTCCATTTAGTCCTTTTATCCAATTACTTGACAACGGTGATCGGCGCGGTGGAGGTGCTGTTACCAAGGATATCGGTTGTCACCGCGTAGAGGGAGTGGGTACCTGGCGCAAGATTATTATTGGTATGCCAGATAACGCTGCCCGAAAGATCCGAACAGGAGGTGCCGGTGCAGCTCACGGTGCCAATAAGAATGTTGTCACCGTAGACCTGAAGAGAGCTCAGGCCTATGTCGCTTGTCGCCTGCACCTTGACTTTTGTCAGGTTAGTAAGGGTTGCGCCA
>VBOL01000008.1 GCA_005887945.1 Nitrospirota bacterium | reverse complement strand
GTAGGTCTCATCCTGCCATGCCTTGTCGCGTCGCGCTCATCAACTTGACCGCCTGAAAAAGAAGGCGATCAGTAGAGACAGGGATAGCTTGAGATTGAGTGAGATCTGGGATCGGGAGTAAAACCGGGAAGGAGTTGGGAGTGAAATCTGGAGTCGCTGACACGCGTCAAGTCCGCGAGCCCGTCCCGCGCCCGAATCCCTGCTAAGTCCGCCGCCCGCCTACACCACGCCGACACGGCATAATCCGCAGAGCCGCACGAGTCGTGCGCCGTGCAGGAAATCAACGAGTTGGCAGACAAGAGCTGTGACGGGGCCACTGATCCCCAATCAGCAGATGATTTGGTGGTTGGTCGGCTCGCCGACGGCCCGCTGAGTGAGAATAATGTTTCAAGTCCCTATTAAGCGTTTAAGCACAAAATTAGCACAGTCATTTGGGGTGACCCCTCGTGTTACGCAGACGGAAGCGTTGCCGTCTGGCCGGCTCTCACCGGATCAGGCAGCCGATGCCCGTGTTGAAGGCCCCCATTTGGCCGAACATTTTGCGATCACTGAGCTAATATATAGCTGTATAGAGGTCGCTAGGTACTTCAGATTCTTACGGTACCGTCCACCTGTTCTCAGTGGAAACCGTTTCTTGTATTCTGGTTATTCTCACTGAGAGGAGTCCACCGTGCTTCAGAGGCAAAACGTTCTCAGACACGCTCGACGAGGTGTCGAAGGGTTTGGACTCGTGTTCTTTTCCAAGCAGATACCGCCGACCTTGAGTTGGATTGACGCTCTGCACTTCTAAAGCCTGTGTTACCTCTCTTCCTACTAACGCCTTCCATCATTCTACTCTGGGGCGCGACCGGTGATGGCGGCACCATCAGTAATCGTGTGGCGCAAGAGGTCTCTTTGCGAGAAAATAAGCTTGTGGTCCCGGGATTCCGCACGTCGGCATGTCCAGCCGAACTATCTCGAATATAGGCATTGACGAAATGGTAGGATGGGGTGGCAGTGCATATCGGTCGCTGTGATTTACCTAGCGGAGAGGCGAGACGTGCGCAAAGCTAACCAACCGTTTTGCTTCACCGGATCAAGCGAGCTACGAGAAATTCTCGGGCAGGAAGCGGACGATGAAAAGCGGTTGGTGGAATTGCTTGAAGAGGTTCCGCTCGGCTCAATCTACTATCATACGCACACCTATTTTTTGCGGCATAGTAACGTCGAACAGCTGTATCCAAATGACTTTGCTCAATGGGTGGCGACGGAAGTCCGTGATCATGTTCTCGGAGAGCGGCTTGCAGTCATCGACCCCTTCGAATTACAAGGGCTAGAACCGCTACGGGAAGAACTCATTTCAGTCATCGACGATCATTTGTCCCGCACACCGATTGTGCCGCGCGTGATCTTCGGCAAACCGTTCCATTTCAACCAGTCCAGAATTCTGGAGATCCCCACCGGTCTGGAGGTGTGGACATTGAAAGAATTTCGTAATGCCCTGTCTGACGTGGACGTGAGCGCGATCTATTATCACATGTTCGAAGCCCGCCATCGTCTTGGCAAGCGGGAGAGCGACTTTTCAGCCTGGATCGGAGAGAGTTTGGAAATGCCGGAGCTAGCGGGGAAATTGCGCGCTATCAATCCCTATCGGGGGAGTCTTGAACGTCATAGATCCGCGCTCTTAACGGTCTGTGATGAGTTTCTTGAGAAGGAACGTTCCGCCCAGCTCGAGTGAGGATAAGGCTGTGCCCATGCTGGACCCGCTTTGGTTTAAAGACGCAGTGTTTTATGAGCTTCACGTCAAGGCTTTCTACGACGGCAATGACGATGGGATCGGCGACTTTCGTGGCCTGATCCAGAAGCTCGACTATCTTGAATGGTTAGGAATTACCTGCCTCTGGCTGTTACCATTTTTCCCCTCCCCGCTGAGGGACGATGGCTATGATGTCTCGGACTATCGCGGGGTGTTCCCGGATTACGGCTCCCTCGAAGACTTCCGAACCTTCCTTCAAGAAGCGCATAGGCGGGGGATCCGTGTGATTGCGGATCTCGTGCTCAATCACACTTCCGATCAGCATGCCTGGTTTCAGGAGGCCAGGCGATCTCCCCAGTCGCCCATGCGCGACTTCTACGTCTGGAGCGACAGTGACAAAAAGTATGAGAAGACCCGGATCATTTTTATTGACACGGAGCGATCCAATTGGACCTGGGATCCCGTCGCGGAGCGGTATTACTGGCATCGATTCTTCAGCCACCAACCTGACCTCAACTATGATAATCCCGAGCTGCGCAAGGCCATGCTGGAGGTGATGGCTTTTTGGCTTGATCAGGGACTGGATGGATTCCGGTGTGATGCTGTGCCGTATTTGATCGAACGGGAGGGCACCAGCTGCGAAAACCTGCCTGAGACGCACGAGTATTTGAAGGATATTCGAAAGTGGATCGACCAGCGTTATCATGGACGCATCCTGCTGGCGGAAGCGAATCAATGGCCCGCCGATGTCCGCCCGTATTTCGGCGACGGCAATGAATGTCACATGGCGTTTCATTTTCCCTTGATGCCGAGGCTGTTCATGGGTATCCGCAGCGAGGATTGGCATCCGATCGTTGACATGTTTACACATACTCCGGCCATTCCCGAGGACTGCCAGTGGTGTTTGTTCCTCCGCAACCATGATGAACTGACGTTGGAGATGTGTTCAGGAGAAGAACGGGACTATATGTACTATGCCTATGCGCGCGACCCGCAGATGAGGCGCAACATCGGCATTGCACGCCGTCTGGCTCCCTTGCTGGAGAACGACCGGCGCAAGATCGAGCTTCTGAACAGCCTCGTGTTCACCCTGCCCGGAAGTCCCATCATTTATTATGGGGACGAGATCGGGATGGGGGATAACGTACATCTGGGGGATCGTAATGGGGTGCGCACGCCCATGCAGTGGAACGCCGACCGGAATGCGGGCTTTTCCAAAGCCGACCCCTCGAAACTGTATCTTCCTGTGATCTTTGACTCGATTTATGGATACCACGCGACGAATGTAGAAGCTCAGGTCCAGACGCCCTATTCCCTGGCGCATTGGATGAAACAAATGATCTCCATTCGCAAAAAGTATCCCGCCTTCGGACGGGGTACCATTGAGTTTCTCCGGCCACGAAACGATAAGGTTCTCTCCTACCTCCGGCAGTACCGGGGTGACACGCTGCTCATGGTCCATAACCTGAGTGGGTCTGCTCAAGCGGTGGAGCTGGATCTTGGAAGGTTCACCGAGGTGGCCCCGGTCGAATTATTCGGCGAAACGAGGTTTCCCTCGATCGGTGAAAGGCCGTACATGCTGAGCCTTGCTCCATATGGTTATTACTGGTTCAAGCTTTCCCATGCGCCTCGCGAGGAAGCCATCTATGGAATCGAAGGCAGCGTGATTTAACGCGTCCATTTTTCTCGGAGCGAAGCGGAAGATGCGACTGGAGTTGGATGACTATCGGGACAGCGCGACCAAGGGGACGGTCGATTTCCTCTATCGGCTGAGCGATCTGGTCAAGGGAAGAAGTTTCTTGCACGTGAACGCCGTGCGGTACGGCGGCGGCATGGCTGAGATTCTGCGCCGCCTCGTACCGATGTTAACGTCGCTGGGAGTCGAAGCCCGGTGGGAGGTTCTCGCAGCAGACCAGGAATTTTTCGACGTCACCAAACGAATCGGCAACGCGCTGCAAGGCCAGGAACAGTCGTTTACCGAACAGATGTCCCAAACCTATCTCAAGATCAACAACCGGAACGCCCTAGTCCTCAACCTTGATGCCGACCTCGTCATGGTCCACGACCATGAGCCTGCGGCGCTGATCGAACATCGTAAAGGCGGGAAATGGATCTGGCGCTGCTATCTGGATCTTTCACAGCCTCAGCGCAACGCCTGGAGTTTCCTCCGCCATTTTGTTGTCCGCTATGACGCGGCCATCTTTTCCGTCACCGGATTTGCCCAACGGCTTCCGATCCCCAAGTTCTTGATCTATCCGTCGATCGATCCTTTAAGCGAAAAGAACCGGGAGATGTCGCGAGTAGAAGTGAACCGGATGATGGACCGCCTCGGGATTCCGAGGGACAAGCCGATTCTGTTACAGGTGGCGCGCTTCGATCGCTTTAAAGATCCGATCGGAACGATCGCAGCCTACCGGATGGTGAAGAAACATTTCGATTGCCGTCTCATCCTGGCCGGCGGAGGAGTGGCCAACGACCCCGATGGAGAAGCAGTGCTTGCCGATGTCAGAACCGCTGTCGGGCCCGACTCCGACATCCATGTGCGGCAGTTGCCGCCCGAAGCGGATAGCGAGATCAATGCCCTTCAGCGAGCCGCCACTATTGTCCTTCAGAAATCCATTAAGGAGGGATTCGGCCTGGCGGTTGCTGAGGCGATGTGGAAAGGCAAGCCGGTCGTCGGCGGAACCGCGGGCGGGATCGCTGATCAGATCATAGACGGGGTGACCGGCTACACCGTGCACTCTATAGAAGGGGCGGCATTCAGGATCAGGCATTTGCTGAACTATCCCGGGTTGATTCAACGTATGGGCGGCGCGGCCCGAGAGCATGTCAGACGAAACTTCCTGATCACGCGTCACCTCAGCGATTATTTAACGCTCTTGAAGATATTCACGCACTGATGGCGAAGCCCCGAATGCCTAGTCCACGACCTCGAGCGAACACCGGCGCGGGTGGCGGGTTGCCATGACAATGACCAAGACGGTTTGGGGCCAGGTTCGCGAGCAGTTGGGTGACATAGGGAAGATCGAGCTGCTCGTGGGAATCCCCACTTTCAATAACGCCAAGACGGTGGAGCCGGTGGTGAACGCCGTCAAGGCAGGCCTGAGCAAAGTGTGCCCCCCCGCCTCTGTAGTGGTGGTGAACGCAGATGCTGGGTCACAGGACGGCACACCGGAGACTATAAAACAGGCTGCGGGGCCGGATATTCGGACTGCTTTCGTCCAACACTTGGCAGATGGTTTCTTCCCCGGCCCCATCTCACTGCACGCGCTGTCTGAGTCAGGGGTGCCCGGACGCGAGCATGCATTTCGCGCGTTCTTTACGGTCGCGGAGGAACTGCAGGTGCAAGCCTGCGTCGTCGTCGATGCCAACCTCCGGTCCCTGACTTCCGACTGGATGGAGGTCTTGCTTCGGCCGGTGATTGAAAAGGGTATGGACTTTGTCGCCCCTCTCTTTCGACGGGCGCGATATGAGGGCAGTCTGACGAATTGCATCATCTATCCGCTCAGTCGCGCCCTCTATGGCAAACAGATGCGCTATCAGAGTGGGGGCGGCTATGGATTCTCCGGGAAGCTTGCGAGCCTGTACTTAACGAAGAATGTCTGGGAGGGAGAGGGAGCGCACTACGGGATCGATAGCTGGTTGACAACCGTTGCCGTCGCCGAAAGCTGTGAAGTCTCCCAGGGGTTCTTGGGAACGAAGATTCATGATGGCACGCTCACCGGAATCGAACTGTCGCTATTGCTCGCGCAAGCGGTGGGGGCATTGTTCCATCTGATGGAGGCGTATCAGGACGTGTGGGAAGGCAGCACGGGGTCGAGTCCGGTCCCCCAATTTGGTCCTCCCTATGAACCGGACCCGGAGGGTGGCGCGGTCAACGTTGAACGAATGGTGAGAGGATTCCAACAGGGATTACGGGATCTACTCCCCATCTGGGAGATTATTCTGGCTCCTGAAACGTTGGCCGGGATCCTCCCGTTGGGCCTGGTCGAGGCGGAGGAATTCCGCTTTCCTGCGGCGCTGTGGGTCCAGACTATCTACGACTTCGCCCTGGCCTATCATGAGAAGGCGCTGTATCGTGAACACCTGCTCAAGTCTCTGACTCCTCTCTATCTCGGGCGAACGGCGTCTCTCGTCCTGGAGACCAGAGCGGGGACCCCGGAGGACGTCGAGCGAGTTATCGAAACACTGTGCGAAACGTTCGAGCGCATGAAACCCTATTTGACTCAACGATGGAGGTTCTCATGAGTATTCTGTGGCAGGAAGCCATGCTCGAGGCGTTTAGAGAAACCACTCTGCGGATTGCGCATGTATTGCCGAAACTCTTGGCCCTGCTGACGTTCCTTGCGCTCGGCTTGGCTGCCGGCTGGCTCGTCAAGATTCTCTTCCTGCGGGTCTTAAGGGCGTTCCGTGTTGACGCAATGTGCGAACGATTCGGGCTGGGTTCTTCACTAGCCAAAACGGGGATGCAGCAGTCGGCATCCCACCTGATCGGACGGCTGTCCTTCTGGCTCGTATTCCTCTTGTTCGCATTCATGGGAATCGAAGCCTTGGATCTGACGGCTACGGCGAATATATGATGAGCGTCATCATCGGCTTTCTCCCGCACATGCTTGCAGCGGTCCTGCTGTTGTTCTTCGGGGTGCTCCTGGCTAATTTCAGCGCCGAGGCGGCCCTCATCGGCACGGTGAACGCCCAGATTCAAGAAGCCAGACTCATTGCCAACTTCATTCGATGGGGCGTGCTCATCTTCACGGCGGCGATGGTGCTGACCCAACTCGGGATCGCTAAAGAGATTGTCGTGGCCGCCTTCTCGATCACGTTCGGCGGTATCATGTTGGTGCTGGCCATCGCAGTCGGCTTAGAGGTGGCCAGAACATTGCAAAAGACGTTCTTGATCAAAGATTACGTCGGAGGAAAGTGGAACAGGACGAAATGTCGCACATCTAGGCTCATGGTGAGTCTGGGAGCGGGCGATCCTATCGGCTTGATACGGAGCCTCCTGAGGGCATCGAGGTATCGCATAGGACGGAACGAGGTTCATGCGTCAGGATCAGAAGGGAGGTGACGGAGAGGATGACGGGAGTGAACGGAAGACATCGGATCGTTATCGAAAGAGTGACGCCTGAAGTCGACGGAGGCCGCTATCCGATCAAAAGGACGATGGGCGAAGACGTAGTGGTCGAGGCGGATGTCTTCACCGACGGTCATGATCTCCTGGGGGTGGCGCTTCTGTATCGCCGCGACCGTGATCCGGAGTGGATAGAGGCGCCGATGGCCCTTCTCACGAATGACCGATGGCAAGCCTCCTTTCGTGTGACCGATCTTGGCCGCTATCGATATACCGTGACCGGCTGGGTCGATCATTTTCAGACGTGGCGTCGTGATTTCAAGAAGAAAATAGACTCCGGCCAGAACGTGCTGGTGGAGTTGCTTCAGGGAGCCGGGCTGATTGACGAGGCGAGTCGGCGTGCCCCGAAGGCCGAAGGGAAGTCGCTGAAGAAATGGGCGGACCAACTCCGGTCATCGGATGTGCCGGAGTCAGAGCGCATCGAACAGGGCTTAGATATGGACATGGCCGCCTTAATGTCGAAGCATCCGGACCGACGCTTCGCGACGCACTATGAAAGAGAATTCGTAGTGGTCGTGGATCGGGAGAAGGCCAGGTTCAGCGCCTGGTATGAAATGTTCCCAAGGTCATGTTCCCAGAGTGGCGAGCACGGGACATTCAAAGACTGTGAAGAGCGCCTCCCATATATCGCCTCCATGGGGTTTGACGTCCTGTACTTACCTCCGATCCATCCCATCGGCGTCACTTTCCGGAAAGGAAAGAACGGTTCACCTACCGCCGGGCCGAGCGATCCAGGAAGCCCATGGGGGATCGGCTCACCGGATGGGGGACATAAGGCCATCCACTCACAACTGGGAACAGTAAAGGATTTCCGGCAGTTTCTGGACAAGGCGCGGTCGCATGGGCTTGAGATCGCGCTGGACCTGGCCTTTCAGTGCTCCCCTGATCACCCGTACGTCAAGGAGCATCGGGAGTGGTTCAAGATCCGACCGGACGATACTGTGCAATATGCGGAGAATCCGCCGAAGAGATATCAGGACATCTATCCGTTGGAGTTTGAGAGCGACCAGTGGCAGCCACTCTGGTTGGAGCTCAAAAGCGTCATTTTCTATTGGATCGAACAAGAGGTGCGCATCTTTCGCGTGGACAATCCCCATACCAAACCGTTTGTGTTTTGGGAATGGCTGATTCGCGAGATTCAAGAGAACCATCCGGATGTCATCTTCCTGGCCGAAGCGTTCACGCGACCTAAACCGATGTACCGTTTGGCGAAGCTGGGCTTTACCCAGTCCTATACCTATTTCGCCTGGCGCAGTACGAAAGCAGAACTCAAGGAATATTTCACGGAACTGACCCACAGCGACGTTCGCGAGTATTTTCGTCCCAATCTCTGGCCCAATACGCCTGATATTCTGACCGAGGAGCTTCAACAGGGGGGGCGGCCGGCCTTCATGGCACGCTTCGTCCTTGCATCGACCTTAGGCGCGAGCTATGGGATTTACGGCCCCGCTTTTGAGCTATGCGAGGGCCGCCCGCGGGAGGCGGGAAGTGAGGAATATCTGGATTCAGAGAAATACGAGATCAAGCAGTGGGAGATCGAGCGGGCCGACAGTTTGAAGGAGTTCATCGGCCTCGTGAATCGGATCCGTCGAGAGAATCCGGCGCTTCACGGGGATGAGAGCCTGCATTTCCACTCGACAGATAATGATCAGCTGGTGTGCTACAGCAAGAGCACGCCTGATGGATCCAACGTCATACTGGTGGTCGTCAATCTGAGTCCTTATCATACCCACTCCGGCTGGGTTCAGCTGGATCTCGACCAACTGGGGCTCGATCTGAATCATTCCTTCCAGGTGCAGGATCTGCTGACGAATGCCTATTATCGCTGGGATGGGCCGCGCAACTACATAGAGATCAACCCGCACTCTGCGCCTGCCCATATTTTTCGCATACGTCGTTGGCTCCGCACCGAACAAGACTTCGACTATTACATGTGAGGCGGGACGCTGATCATGCTGATTGTCAACGAACGATGGGAACGTATCCTGGAGGGGGAAGCCCGCGGCCATTTGGAAGCCTGCTTGCGCGACGTCTTGAAGTCGCGGCGATGGTTCGCCGGGAAAGCCCGCGCCATAGAGTCGGTCCGCATCATCGAGTCCCTACCTATACCCTGCCGATCGAGCGCAGTGACCGGCACTCCTGAAACCTACGCGTTCCCTGTCACGGCAGCCTTGGGTGAGCAGGCCGCGCAGATTCAGAAAGACATGCCCGGTACCATAGTGACGACGCTGAAGGTCTGGACGAAAGAGTGCGAACAGACCGGCGTATTGTACGACGCGCTCTGGAACCCGGACTTTTCGACGACGCTGCTGTCTGCCATCGGGCAAGGAAGCCGGTTCACTGGCGAGACTGGTGCTCTGATCGCCTCCTCCACTCAAGCATATGGGAAGCTGATCAGCGGAGGAGCGGCGCTGGAACCGGCGGTGATGAAGGCGGAGCAGAGCAATACGTCTGTCGCATACGGCGATCGCCTCATCATGAAGGTCTACCGGCGTGTTGAAAACGGAGTCAATCCTGACTTGGAGATCGGACGGATCCTGACGACGATGAACTTCCCTCATGCCCCTCCGGTAGCCGGATCCATCGAATATATTCGAGCCAACGGTGAGACCATCACCACGGCCATCCTTCAGGGCTTCGTGCACAACCAGGGAGACGCATGGAAATATACCCTGGAGGCCTTCGATCGTTACCTGGAGCGATGTCGCGCTCAGCCAACCGGGCGAGAGGATGAGTTGACACTCAATGAGCCTCTGCTCGAACTGGTACACAAAGAGATTCCCACTTTCGCGCGCGAGCTCATCGGTCCGTACCTGGAGTCAGGCGTCAGAATAGGACAGCGTACGGCCGAACTTCATGTCGCCTTGGCGAACGTCCAGAACAATCCTGATTTCACGCCGGAGCCGTTCTCATTGGAATATCGTCGGTCTCGTTATGAATCCATGTGCCGGTTGGCTTCGCAAACCTCTTCGCTTCTCAAGGGGCGACTCAACGATCTGCCGTCGGACACGGACCAGGAGGCTCGGCTGGTGGTCAACTCTGAGGCTCAGATTCTGGATCGATTCCGTGATTTTTTTGAGCTAGAGACCAGCGCGCTGCGGATCCGTTGTCATGGGGACTATCATCTAGGCCAGGTACTCTACACTGGACAGGATTTTGTGATCAGCGATTTCGAAGGCGAGCCGGCCCGTCCGCTCAGCGAGCGACGCATGAAACATACCCCCATCATGGATGTAGCGGGGATGCTGCGGTCATTTCAGTATGCTCCCTATGCCGCACTCTCACGCCAGCAGTCAACGTTGGTCGCAGAGGGCGATGGAGGAAGGCTCGATCCGTGGGTCCGGTTCTGGTCTGGCTGGGTCAGCGTGGTGTTCCTGAAAGCGTATCTCGCAATCGCGGGGCGAGCTTCCTTCTGGCCCGGATCGCAAGAGGAATTCCAAGTGCTATTCGATGCGCACCTTCTTGAAAAGGCTGTGTATGAGATTCGCTATGAACTCAACAACCGGCCGGGCTGGGTAAAGATTCCGATCCGCGCGGTGCTGGAAATACTGGAGACGACCACACGTAAGGCAATTTAACGAACGAGGCACCAATGAAGAACGGTCAGACGGAAACAGTGACATCCGACGAGATGACGTTGATGAGCGATGAAGACGTATATCTGTTCAATGAGGGGTCACATTTTCATCTCTACCGGAAGTTTGGCGCCCATCCTGTCATACGCAACGGCATGGCTGGCACCTCGTTTTCTGTATGGGCGCCGGACGCGGAGCAGGTTTCTGTGATCGGGGCGTTCAATGACTGGAAAAAAGGCGCGCATCCCCTATGCCGCCGTGAAAAATCGGGTATCTGGGAGGGCTTTCTTCCAGGAGTTGTGAAGGGAACGCTCTACAAGTTCCTAACGGTTACGAGGTGGAAAAAACCGATCCCTTCGCCTTCTTTAATGAGATTCCGCCCAAGACGGCCTCGATTGTGTGGGACCTGGACTATACGTGGCGCGATGAGACGTGGATGGCAAGCCGGCACACACGCAATGCGTTGAATGCTCCGATATCTATCTATGAAATGCACCTGGGGTCCTGGAAACGCGTGCTCGAAGAGGGAAATCGCTCGTTGACCTATCGGGAACTGGCTGCAACTTTACCCCAGTACCTTCAGCAAATAGGCTTCACCCATGTGGAGTTTCTCCCCATCATGGATCATCCCTTCTTCGGTTCCTGGGGATACCAGACCACAGGATATTTCGCTTCCTCCGGATGCTATGGCACGCCCCAGGACTTGATGTTTCTGATCGACGAACTGCATCGCCATGATATCGGGGTGATCCTGGACTGGGTCCCCTCGCACTTTCCGACTGACGGCCATGGGCTCAGTTTTTTCGATGGCACACATCTATATGAGCATGCTGACCCGCGCCAAGGTTTTCAGCCGGACTGGGGGACCATGGTCTTCAATTACAGCCGCAACGAAGTGCGCAGTTTTCTCATTAGCGGCGCGATGTTTTGGCTGGATATGTACCATGCGGACGGTCTGCGCGTCGACGCAGTCGCTTCGATGCTGTATCTGGATTATTCAAGAAAAGAGAGAGAGTGGATTCCCAATCAGTATGGCGGGAGAGAAAATCTTGAGGCGATCGCTTTTCTGCGGCGGCTGAATGAAGCCGTATTTGAGGACTACCCGGATGTTCAGACCTTCGCCGAAGAATCGACCGCATGGCCATTGGTGTCCCGTCCGACCTATGCGGGAGGCCTTGGATTCGGCATGAAGTGGGACATGGGATGGATGCACGACATGCTGGAATATATGAGCCAGGACCCCTATTTTCGAAAGTATCACCACTACAAATTGACCTTCCGCATGCTCTACGCCTTTCATGAAAATTTCGTTCTACCTCTCTCGCACGATGAAGTGGTGTATGGGAAAGGGTCCTTACTCGGTAAGATGCCGGGGGATCACTGGCAGAAATTCGCCAATCTCCGCCTGCTATTCGGATATATGTATGCGCAGCCTGGGAAGAAGCTGCTGTTTATGGGTGGGGAATTCGGTCAACGGCGGGAGTGGGCCCACGACAGTACTGTAGAGTGGGAGTTGCTCCAAGACGGCCGACATGGTGGTGTTCAGCAATGGATCACAGACCTGAACCGTCTCTATCGTAATGAGCCAGCCCTCTACGAGCGCGACTTTATTCCGGCGGGGTTCGAGTGGGTTGATTGTACAGATGTCGGGTCGAGTGTCATCAGCCTGCTCCGCAAAGGGAAATCCACGGACGAGGCAATGCTCATCGTGTGCAACTTCACCCCGGTGCCCAGACCGAATTATCGGATAGGCGCTCCCTACGGTGGGTTTTGGAAGGAGGTGCTGAATAGCGACGCGACTCATTACGGAGGGAGTAGATGGGGTAATCACGGGGGAATCAAGGCTGTCCCGATTCCGCACCACGGGCGCACTCATTCGATTACCCTGACATTGCCGCCCCTCGCGACTTTATACTTCATGCATCCGGGCCGCTCGTCATGAAGAGCGTTTTCCGTGCAGAGGCTCTTCGACTTTGCACAACAGCGCCACGGGGAACGTACGCAACACATCGTGCAATCGACAGATCCCGCCGTCGAATATCCGGCCATCGAATTCCTGGTGCCACCGGCCTGCGGGCAGATCGATCACGGTTTGTTCCCACCCTTCCTGTAAATTCAGGAACAGGCGTGGAGCGATGGCAATGACCTCTCCACCGCGCATGAAGCTCACCACATGTGCGGACTTCTTCCCTTGGGCATACAACGGGGAATAATGTCCCTGGGTGCCGAACGCCTGTGGCCGCTCACGCCGAACACGTAGGCTCTCCCGAATAATCCAGAGTTTCGGCAGCCCTTCTTGGCGCCGTTGCCAGATGGCCTCCGGCGACAATCCTGGCAATTCGTGCAGCAACTGCCGGCGCACGTCGTAGTCCACGGGACGCCGATTGTCGGGATCGACCAAACGTAAATTCCACAGCTCGGTGCCCTGATACAAATCAGGAATGCCTGGTGCCGTCAGTTTGATCAAGGTCTGAGCGAGTGAAGTCTCGTGCCCATACTTCTCCAGGTCATCAACGAACCGAGCGAGCTCCTCTACAAACTCCTCGTCCTCATAAATACTCCGAACAAATGATCTGATGCTATCTTCATAGTCCGTATGTGGATCGGTCCACGAAGTGTGGGTCTTTGCCTCGCGCACGGCCTTCTCGCAGTAAGCCAACGCTCGCTCCTGCTCAAGCGGCCACGCGCCCACCAATGTCTGGTACAAGAAGTATTCAAAGTTATGGTCAGGAGTGTGAGTCCCCCAATGGCGAATGTGACGTTTCGACCATGCAGATACCGTCTCCATCCACCGAGTAGGCATTTCCGAGAGAATGACCAGTCGAGCCCTCACATCCTCGCTTCGCTTCGTATCGTGGGTCGATGTGCTGAGCATCGTTTTCGGCCAATGCTGCTGCATGTCCTGACACCAGGCATGAAACTGGTCCACTGTGACTCCGTAGCGTCCAGGATCGCCGCCTACTTCATTGAGCGCGATGAACCGATGATAGCAATAGAAGGCCGTGTCTTCAGCGCCTTTGGCCATGACGGGACCGGTGACTTGCTGGAAGCGAGTCACAAAGTCGGTCTCCAGATCACCCGCGACCTTGAGGAGTAAAATATCGCGGATGAAACCTAACAGGTCGTCTCCCAAGTCCGCCCGTCTGGCCCCGACGCTCTGAAGTGCGCCCATGACCACTCGCTCATCATCCTCGGTTACGCGGCCGACGCGAGGGCGGACGTAGGTTCGGTACACCGGGAACTCCACCATCAATTCCTGGAGCGCGTCACGCAAATCTTGCCGGGTATAATCGCGGTGGTGAGGATGGCGCTCACAGATATTTAGCAACATGGAGGTCAAGATATTGAGATCGCTTCCCAACATCTGCCGCAGTATATGAAGCTTTTTTTCGCGCAAGATCTCGGAAAAGCTCCTTGTCTCGCCTGTGAAGTCCCCATAAAATTTGGTCAGCGGCTCTTCACTGTTCCGATCGATGAACAAACCCATGACTTGGTTCATAAAATCATAGCCGGTCGTGCCGGACACGGGCCATGACGCCCGCAATTGCTCATCGGTCATGAGGATTTTTTCGACTACAATCCATCCGCTTGGCACGCGGTCGCGCAGGCGAATCAGATATTGCTCGGGATCCAATAACCCGTCCGGATGATCGACCCGAACGCCATCGACCGGTCCATTCGATCTCAGCCACCGGAACACCAGGTCATGGATATCGGCAAAGACCTGCTCATGCTCAGTCCGCAGGCCGATCAGCGTGTTAATGTCGAAAAATCTGCGATACCCCAGGTCTTGCGTGGCCGTGCGCCAGAACGCCAAACGATAGTTCTGCCGTTCCAGCAGATCGTGCAGTGCATGGTGGTCCCGATTGATTTCTTCAATGGTGCGGTCAACGGCGGCCGCTACGGTGGAATCCTCCTGGAGAAACCGGGTGAGCAGTATACCCAAAATACCCTTGTCTCGATGACGGCGTTGCAAGCTGACCCAGTCGGTGGCCCAGGACGAGGGCAGGTGTTCCAGCGCGTCTGCAAAAAACGCCAGGTCCTCGGAAGCCGCGCTAGACGCTGCGCACGTCAGAATAAACGGAAGAGATCGCGGAGCGACGGGAAACACATGATCACGATAGTGGACGGTGAAGGCCCCGTCGTGACGCTCGACATGAATCTCGCCTGCATCAAGGATCCGGCCGTAATGGTCTCCCAATACCGGCAGCATGACCTGATGGTGCAGTTTGCTTTCCGGGGGCATCCACTCCACGTCGAAATAGGGCGCATATCGGCTCGATTGCCCGTTCTCCAGCACATCCCACCACCAGAGATTGTCCTTCCCGCCGATGGCCATGTGGTTGGGCACGATGTCGAGAAGGAGTCCGAGGTCGTGCGTGCGGAGCGCTCCGGATAAACGCTCGAATGCCGCCTCTCCACCCAATTCTCTATTGACACGGCTATGATCCTGCACATCATAGCCGTGTGTGCTTCCTTCCACGGCTTGAAGCACGGGCGAACTGTACAGATGGCTGATTCCAAGTTGAGTCAAGTACTCGGCAATGGCGGCCGCGTCGTCGAGCGTAAAACGGGTGCACATTTGAAGCCGATACGTGGCAATTTCATTCCGCAAGGGAAATCTCCTCCTGGTCCTGCGTTTCGCTCCGTCGGTTGAGAATCTGCGCGAGCCTGCGTGGAACCTCCGAAGACTCGAGTTCTTCGAGCGGAAGCGGCAGGGCCAAGGACCAGTTGGGATACTTCCCGGCTGCGGACGGCATGTTCGGACGTTCTGCAGTGACACAAGCCGCTTCCATTGAGGCCATCACGATTGCCGAGGGCGCCTGGGCGAGTTGTTCGAACGTTTTGGTGATCGCGAGAGTCACATCGGCATCGGCATCGAGCCCGCTGGTCTTGAGCAATATCTCTCGAAGTTTCTGCGTCGCAGTCTCGTCCGGGTTCAGGCCCAGACGCCGCTGCGTTTCGAGATCCGCCCCGGTCCAGATGCCGGCCAACGTAGGTAGATCATGGGTGGTAATCGCAGCGAGAGCCTTCTCCGGATACTGTGAGGGCGGGGTGTCCTCGAACCAAAGCAGTCGGTACGAGAGCACGTTGTGCTCGGCGAGATTTTCACGGACCCCCGGCTCCACCGTGCCCAAATCTTCTCCGACGACAACTGCGCCGGCACGCTGGCTTTCGATCTCAATGATCGCCAACAGGTCTTCCGCGAGGTAACGCACATAGGCGCCGTCCTTTGGCTTCCGGGCTTTGGGAACCCACCATAATCGAAAGAGCCCCATGACATGATCAATGCGAAGGCCTCCGGCATGGCGAAACGCGGCATGGATGGTTTGGATGAACGGCTCGTATGCCGCTTCTCGCAGCTTATGGGGAATAAAAGGGGGCAATCCCCAATCCTGGCCGCCCGGGCTGTACAGGTCTGGCGGGGCGCCGATGGTCATGTCGGCTGCGATGTAATCTTGCCACACCCAGGCATCGGCTCCATCAGGCGAGAATCCGACCGGTAAGTCCTGCATTAGGGAGACAGGATGGGCCGCGCGAGCTAATTGCTGGTTCAGCATCCACTGCAACCACTCATGAAATTGCACGCGGTCGGCATGGGCATGAGCGAACCGTTCGACATCCGTGGAATCAGGGCGACGACAGAGTAGAGGCCACTGCTGCCAATTTGCGCCATGCTCCTCGGCCAAGGCGCAGAAGACGGCAAACTGATGCAGGGACGATCCTTCGGCGGTGCGAAACCGGTCAAAGTCGGAATCTCCGTCAAAACCAGACCACAATAACTTAAACGCCTCTTGTTTCAGACGAAACACGCGGTCTCGATCGATATGCCGATCTTCATTGAGGGCATGACCCAACGTGGCGAGTCGTTGTAGATCCTGTTCGAGACGAGCAGCTCCCGGGAGCTCTTCAATCCGGAGGTACAGCGGATTCAAATAACGCCGGCTCGATGGAGAATAGGGACTCGCTTCCTGTGGCAGCAGCGGCAGTGCGGCGTGCAAGGGATTGATGAGAACCATTCCCGCTCCCAGATGTTTCGACCACTGCGCCAGGCGACGCAGATCGGCTAAATCGCCCATTAGACCGGGAGGCAAATGGCAGCGCCCTGGACTGACGATCAAGCGCACAGGGCAGGAAGATCCGATCTTGGGAAGGAGCTGGTGGTAGCCGATCGGTAAATCGTCCGGCAGCTGGTCCTGTACCTGCCTGACCGAACCATCCTCCAACGTTAATTCGGCTGCTGCAGGCAGAGAGAGGGATCGGCCCTGCTGGAGAACTTTGACGCGTTCGTCATAGAGAGATTTGGCTTGGTCTGGCGGTCGGCCGATCGCTGTCCGGATTCCTTCGATGGCCTGTTCGGACACCGTTTGTAATTTTCCAGCGGCGTCCTCGTACGTCGCATCGATTCCCCACGGATCGGTACTCATCGCATTGGCCTTTCCGGTCTCTGTCATTCGAAAGAGCATCCTGAACAGCACTGTCATCGGTCGCGCCCAGGTTTGGCCTCATCCGAGCCCTGTTAAGGGGTGGAACCGAAGACCATGCATTCATACGCCAACAGACATTCCTTGGCCCTATCGGTCCGTCGCCCGCCATGATAATGCTCTGCTTCAGACGTCCATAGCACATTCGCATGATTCCGGACCGGAATGGTCTGTGGTTGGGCTGTGAGATTGAAGAAGACTTGTATCGTCCCACCTGCGTTCGGAGCACAGCCCCCGCGGACCAATTCCAGAATGCCCCCGGACTGGGTGTCGGGCAGTATGCGGGCGGATCGCTGTGAATAATCGCGTAGCGCCGGCCATTCATGGCGCGCGCGCAACAGGTCTTGGTATAGGCGACGCAGCCCTGACTTGTGTTGATCTGACTCCCACGACCAGGTGAGATGGGAGGCAACAAAGGTTATTTCAGCTTGAGGATCGGGCACGTCTCCGCCATTGGCATGAAACGCCTCGAACTCTCGACGCCGCCCGCTGCGGACGGCATCGATCAGTTTTGGATCGCTGAACGAACAAAAAAATTGAAACGGATGCTCTTCGCCGTACTCTTCCCCCATGAACAGAAGCGGCAAATGGGGTGCAAGAAGCAGCAGGCTTGCCGCCAAGCGTTGCGCTGCAGGGGTGATCAGGGTGCCCAGCCGTTCGCCGCCAGCGCGGTTACCGACCTGATCATGGTTCTGAATAGAGACGACGAAACGATCACCGGGAAGTCCGGCGTCGGGGCCCCCGTGACTACGGCCGCGATGTGCGCTGTAGCACCCGTTCAAGACGAACGTGTTCTCCAGCAATCGCGGAAACTGTTCCGTCGCTCCATAGTCTTCATAATATCCTTGTCGCTCGCCGGTGAGGACGACATGCACGAGATGATGAAAGTCGTCGCTCCATTGTGCGTCGATCCCATAGCCGCCCTGCTGAGGAGGACGCAGCAGGCGGACATCGTTCAGATCGCTTTCGACCACGATGTAAACTTGGCGCCCGCGTTCCCGCGCAGCCGCGTCAGCCGTGTCCTTAATGTCTTGCAAAATATGCCGAGCCCCCAAATCATAAATGGCGTGCACGGCATCGAGGCGTAGGCCGTCGAAGCGATACTCTTCGATCCACATCCGCACGTTATCGAGGACGAATTCACGGACCGCGTCGCTGCCACGACCGTCATAATTCACGGCCGCTCCCCAAGGAGTGCGGTAACGGTCGGTGTAGTACGGTCCGTATTCTCCCAGATAGCTGCCTTCCGGCCCGATATGGTTGTAGACCACGTCGAGGAATACGGCGAGGCCGTGCCGGTGGCAGGCATTCACCAGGCGCTGCAGCCCATGAGGCCCGCCATAGCTCTGTTGTGGCGCATAGAGGTGGACTCCGTCGTAGCCCCAATTGCGTGTACCAGAAAATTGCCCGACCGGCATGATCTCCAGTGCCGTCACTCCCAAATCGCGCAACGCCTGAAGGCGGGGAATGATAGCTTCGAATGTGCCTTCGGGCGTGAACGTGCCGACGTGGAGTTCGTAGAAAACCAGGTCCTCGCGCGGCACTCCTTCCCAGCTCTCATCCGACCAGGTAAACGCATCGGTGCGGAGGACCGCGGATGGCTGATTGACACCGTCCGGCTGCCAACGCGATGCGGGGTCCGGGCGATCCGGGCCTCCGTTTAAGCAATAGGCGTATCGTTGTCCGTTCAAGACATGGTCCTTGACGAAACTAAAGAATCCCCGTTCCTCACGGGTCATGCTGTGGAGATTTCGCGCGTCGCCATTTATCAGGACCACCTCGACACGATCCGCCTTCGGAGCCCATACACGCCATCGAACTGATCCGTTCCTTTGTACAATGGCCCCGCATTGGGGATGAATGTTCTCAAACACCTGTTCCATGTAGTCGTCCTGTGATCTCTTAACATTCAAGTGAACCGGACGAAAACAGACGGGGCTTTCGGCGGACCTTCCAGCGTGCCCGTGCTTCCGACTACTTCAAGTCGGGCAATTCAGCCGGCTGAGGCGGTTTTGACCGTAGGATCACCATAGAGCGGCCTTGAATTTCATACTGTTCAGCGACTTTTAGCTTGATGGCTTCCACTTCAGGATCAGCGGTATCGATCAATCGCTCCCATTCCTGTCCTTCGCCGCCTGACGGCAGCGTAAACGGTATCGGCTCATGGTGGGCATTGACCAACAGCACGATCGAGTCCCCGGTGATCGGTTCTCCCCGTTCGTTGACCTCGCCGATGAGATCGCCGGGCAGCCGAACCCCCAGACATTGCGTGTATCCTGCATTCCAGTCTTCGTCGGACATTTCCTCGCCCGACGGTTGAAACCAGGAAATGTCAGGTACGTCGGCGCCATCGATCTGTCGACCAAGAAAAAATTTCCGCCGCTGAAATACCGGTTGAGTTTGCCGGATATTGATCACCGAACGGACGAAGCCAAGAAAAGCGCGTTGCTCGTTGGTGATATTCCACTTTAACCAGGTGGTTTCATTATCCTGACAGTACGCATTGTTATTGCCTTGCTGCGTATGGCCGATTTCGTCGCCGGCCAAAAGCATCGGCACACCGGCGGAGAGGAGCAGGGTGGCCACGATGTTTCGTTTCTGCTGGGTTCGCAGCGCATTGATCGTCGAATCATCGGTCGGCCCCTCGGCGCCGCAATTCCAGCTGTTGTTCTCGTTGGTGCCATCCTGATTGTCTTCGCCGTTGGCCTCGTTGTGTTTGTCATTGTAACTAACAAAATCATGCAGCGTAAATCCGTCGTGGCAGGTGATGAAGTTGATGCTGGCGTACGGCTTCCGTCCATCGCCCTTGTATAAGTCGCTACTGCCGGTCAGACGCGTGGAGAACTCGGGAAGAAGTCCTCCATCACCTTTCCAAAACCGGCGGACGTTATCGCGATAAATGCCGTTCCACTCACTCCATAGCACGGGAAAATTTCCGACCTGATAGCCTCCTTCTCCCACATCCCACGGTTCGGCGATCAGCTTCACCTGTGAAAGGATGGGGTCTTGATGGATAATGTCAAAGAACGCGCCGAGCCGATCGACATCGTAGAGTTCCCGGGCCAAGGTACTGGCCAAATCAAATCGGAACCCGTCCACGTGCATATCGTTCACCCAGTACCGGAGGCTGTCCATGATGAGCTGGAGCACTCGAGGATGTCGAACGTTGAGAGAATTGCCCGTGCCGGTATAGTCCCTATAGGAGCGACGATCCTCTTCTGTAAGCTTGTAATAGGCGATATTATCGATGCCCCGCATTGAGAGGGTCGGGCCTAGTTGGTTTCCCTCTGCGGTGTGGTTGTACACGACATCAAGAATGACTTCGATCCCTGCCTGATGCAAACCCGCCACCATCATCTTGAACTGCTGAACGGCGTCTTGTTGGATATGCTTGGCTGCATACCGGCGGGCCGGGGAAAAATATCCCAGGGTGTTATAGCCCCAGTAGTTCGTGAGCCCCCGATCGAGCAGATGACGGTCGTTGAGGAAATAGTGCACGGGTTCCAGTTCGACCGCGGTGATCCCGAGATCGGTCAGGTGTTTGATGACCGACTCCGAGGCCAGGCCTGCGTAAGTGCCTCGGAGTCGCTCAGGCAGAGCCGGGTGCAATTGTGTAAATCCTTTCACATGCAACTCATACACGATGGTTTTGTGCCAGGGTGTCCGCGGAGGTCGATCATTCCCCCAGGTAAATGCCGGATCAATCACCATTGCGAGCGGCGCGTATGCAGCGCTATCCCGATCGTCGAACGAGAGATCGCTTTCCGGGTCGCCGAGGCGGTAACCAAAGACCTCGTCAGCCCATTTCACATCGCGTCCGATGCCCTTGGCATAGGGATCCAAGAGCAGCTTGTTGGAGTTGAAACGATGTCCTTGCTGAGCCTCATAGGGGCCATGCACCCGATAGCCGTATAACTGGCCTGGTAACACCTCCGGTAGATAGGCATGCCACACATGGTCCGTATATTCGGTGAAGCGGACGCGCTCCGATTCCTTTTCGGCGTCCGGCGAATCGAACAAACATAGCTCCACGCCGGTGGCATGCTCGGAAAAAAGAGCAAAGTTGACGCCTTTGCCGTCCCATGTGGCGCCGAGGGGATAGGGGTGTCCAGGCCATTGTTTGGTCGAGTTCCCTGCTCCGTTCATGATCGATTCCTTTCCCTCGTTGAAGGCTCATTATTATCTGAATTTATGGGAGGCGGTTTCAAGTTCCAAGGGCAACGGGTGAATGATGACGCAGTTGAGTAAAGGCCTCCAGTGGAGAGGACCATTTCGGAAAGTGGCTGAAACTTTCTGGACGCGTAAAGGACGTTACAGATCGTCACCAGGACCAGAACCGTATACGACTGTCAGTAGAGGGGTATGATAAAATGGGATGCGACGCGCCGCCGAGTCAACATCCATTTCTATACTTAGATTTTAATAGAACCACGTGGCATCGCCGTCTCTTTCAATTGAAGCGGGGAGATGCTGTCACGGTCCTTGGGCAAATAAAGGGTATTAGAAGCACCACCAACTTTGATAACTCTCCAGATGTTCATGTAATGCCCTCTCAGTATTCCTTCTCTTCGAGTCGTTTTAGACCGAAAGTGCACTGCCCCACTTAATTTGTGGACAGTTGTTGAATATTGCTAACCATCAATTCTACAGAGAATCCAGCCCTCTTCAAGGCTCATCTTCTCAAGGGACAGCCGGGTGCACTTCCTCGTTCCTCTGGTGAGACATCTTCGGTTGTCTTCAGCGGCGATGGGTCTTGAATAAATTCAGTGGGTTTCCTGCATCCATCTAACTAAGGCGATTGTGCCCTACTTGACACCCATTCAAAAACCCCAGTAAAATCCCATCTCCTGAAGGGTGCGCTATGAATTGGCGCACCTGGTCGCTTGCTATCTGGGGTTACTGGCTGATGTTCGCTACCGGACTAGTCCTAGGCATTTTTGATTTCAAATGGGAGGTCACGCTTGGCGATATTGCACTAAGCATCATAGCAGCAATTTTTACCATTGTTATCGCCGTCTATCGTTTTTGGTTACCACGACACCCATTCAATCTCAGATTTTATGATAAGAAGTGGGATACTGAAGACGAGGAGAATTTAGCGAAGGACAGTAAAGTTATTACTTGCGATAAAGGACAGGATTCAAAGTTTTTTATTGGTGTGCAATTACGGACCCAGAGAGCCTTTAAGACAATTGATATACGCTGTGTTGACCGATATTGGATGTTTTGGTGGAAGGATATTCCTAGGGGGACGGTAACGATTATAGCTATCAGAGATCAGCAACGTGGCTGGTCCATCCAAGATCTAGAAATTGGCAAGGATAATAAAAAATGCGGACGCGAAGCCAATTATGAATTACTTCTCGATGGTTTACCCCGTAATACAATCATGTGGTACGAGGTTACGGCTTCAGCTCAGAAAGAGTGGAATGGTTGGCTGAGCTTCCAGTTGCGACGTGGGAGTTCTCATAAGGGCCATGCGCGAGCCAGGCTGTGTTTTAAGTTCAATTCATGATGTGGGCTTCTTGCGTTTCTTTGGTGTGGACAGTACTTGTTTCTTCTGTGGTTTTGGCTTCGCCTTTATGAGCATATCAATGGCCTGCTCAAAACTCAGCGGAAAGAGCGAAACCGGTTTCGCTTTCGGCATAGAGTGCCCTCCAATGGCAAAGAGAGTTGCACGTTCTTGGGCTGATACTTCATCTGAGCACGCTTAAGCGGCGGCTTGCTCAGCATTCTGCTATGACATCTGCAAAGATATTCGGATTCTTCCGGTTATTATGCCGGTACGAAAACTCTGCCAGGTACAGCGGCAAGTAGTCTTTGCTGACCTGATGGAAGGTGCCAACCACACCACGTTTCAGCAAGCTCCAGAAGGCTTCGATGTTATTCGTATGGATGTTTCCGCGCACATATTCCTTCTCGCTGTGTTTCACGACTTGATGCGGGAAGAAGCGTTTCAACGGATCATAACCATACGCTTCGTCAGTAGCCACCAAGGATACTCTGTCGCTGACCGCCTGTCGCACGAATCCAGTCATCGTTGTACGGTCGGTCCTTTCAATCATCTGGCAGACCACATTACCCTTGCGAGCAATCGCGCCGATCACGGCCATCTTCTCGGAACCACCGCTCACATGCCGCTTCTTATTCCAATGGCGGTTTTTATCTTTCCCACCAATGAAGGTTTCATCTACTTCGACCTCTCCCATCAACTTCGCAAAGCCTCCATCCTTCATCGCCGCACGAATGCGATGACACATATACCAGGCGGTTTTATAGGCCCCGCTGCCGATCAGTCTCTGGACCTGCATGGCACTGATGCCCTTCTTGCTCTGAAGCATCAAGTAAATCACTTGAAACCACGTCTTGAGCGGATAGTTCGTGTTTTCAAAAATGGTTTTGGTAATGATCGAGAAGCGATACCCGTTCCGTCCGCCGCACGTCTTGGCTTTGCAGATCCAATGAAACGGGCGGGCCTTCAGTGCGTACACTTTTTCATTGTTGCAGCGCGGGCACTTCACACCGTTCGGCCAGCGCCGTTCCTGCAAGAATTGTTTGCAGGCTTCTTCGGTGGAGAAGCGAGTCATTGTTTCAGAAAGTGTGAGATTGGGTTTCATGATCTGGCCTCCATGATGTTGAGGCCATTCTACACAAATCTAGGATGGGTGTCAAGTAGGTTATAATCGCCCTAACTAAGCTACCTGTCCACAATTTAAGTGGGGGACAACATTACCTCATCAGGAAGAAGCACGGAAGAAAGTTGTGGCTCAAGAACTGTCGAGACTTGATGGCCTCGCTCAACTGGTCTCCCTAGACGCCAAGCATCTCACTAAAGACCTCCGAAGCCGTCTGGAAGACATTTCTTCCCTCTTCGCTTGCCACGTGCCACAGGCCCTCCAGATGCTCACGAAGCTTCTGAATGGGCATATCCTTTGTGAGCCGATAATGGAAGGTGGGAAGGCAGGGTACCGCTTCACCGCTACGGCGACATTCGACCGCTTACTGACAGGCGAGAATATTGTCAACGAAAGGTGGTGGAGGGCAGGGGAGTTGAACCCCCGACCCCTACGTTGCGAACGTAGTGCTCTCCCAACTGAGCTAGCCCCCCACTCGACCGACATTCAACCAGTGAGACGAATGCTTCACCGTCCGTCGCATTATACACAACCGTTTCCTGAGTCTCTACCGGAAGGTCGATTTGCCACACCGTTATGACGGGCTGATCACCGCCTCACCATTCGGCTTTCCAGACTCGATGAACACACGCCGCCCTTCAATTCGCAGGCGCCCCTCAGCAAAAAGCTGGACTGCTCGTGGGTAGATCTTGTGTTCTTGCTCAAGAATCCGAGCGGCTAGTGTGTCGGGAGTGTCGTCATCGAGAATCGGAACCGCCGCTTGAAGAATGATCGGCCCTTCATCGACGCCTTCCGTCACAAAGTGGACTGTACATCCGGCAAGTTTGCAACCCCACTCGATCGCCTTCTTTTGCACATCCAACCCGGGAAACGAGGGCAACAGGGACGGATGGATGTTCATCATGCGATTCGCAAAGGCCTCCACAAGCACCGTGGTCACAATCTTCATGTACCCGGCCAGTAACACCAACTCCACGTCGTGCCGCCGAAGCACATCGAGTAGCTCACGATCGTAGGCCTCACGACTATCGGGGCTGCCTGCATAGGGTTTTGGATCGACGAAGAGCTCGGACAGTCCATGTCGGCGGGCTCGTTCTAACGCCGGGGCCTCTTTCTTGTTGCTGATGACGGCGACAATATTCGCCT
>VBOL01000139.1 GCA_005887945.1 Nitrospirota bacterium | reverse complement strand
CCAAGTGGTATTTGGTGTGGGAAATCCGCACGCGAGCGTGATGTTCGTGGGGGAAGCGCCTGGTTTCCATGAAGACCGGGAAGGGGAGCCGTTTGTCGGGGCTGCGGGAAAACTCTTGAACGATCTCCTGCAATCGGCGGGATTGTCGCGCAGTGACATTTACATCGCGAACGTGATCAAGTGCCGACCGCCGAACAACCGGGACCCGGAACCGGATGAAGTCGAGACGTGCAAACCGTTTCTGATGCAACAGATCGCGATGATCCGTCCGAAACTGGTCTGCACGTTAGGAAATTGGGCGACGCAAACGTTGCTGGAACGGAAGGTGGGGATTACAAAGGTTCGAGGCCAGGCGTTCTATTTGAAAGACTTTGTCCTCTTCCCCCTACTCCATCCAGCCGCAGCATTGCACCAAGACAGCATGCTCGAACCGCTTCGTGGGGACTTCATGAAGCTGAGAGAGTTTCTTGACCGCCAGGCGAAACCGGTCAAACCCGCGGAAGCCACAACCACACCAGAAGCTCCCACACTGCAGATCGACCCGCCTCAACCAGCGCAGATGGAACTTTTCGGATAGACTCTGGGAAGGACCAGAACCCTGCGCTCGAACCGGTCCTCTCGGAACGAGGCTACCCCTTTTCGGCCTCCGCAGGAGAAGCTGACTTGGAGTCCGTCGCTGACTCCCCTTCTGATTCTGCCGATTTTTCTACCTCCGGGACATCGAACCAGGACACAAGCATTTCGTCCCACCAGGCTTCATCAATCTCTATCCCCGGATCGCTGCCGAGAAACGCGACATCGTCCTTCGTGATGTCGGGACCGACTAGCTGGGGCTGGAACTTGGCTCGTTCGATGATTTCTTTCGTGGCATACCCTCCGACAATCCAGGAATCCGGATCGGCGCGACGGGATTTGTAGGCCTTGAGCCCGATCTTGAGATACATGAAAATCTGCTGTTGCGCAGGATCCCCGACACCAGATTGCGGCAGGCTCAAGGTCTTTTCAATCTTCTTGCGCCAATGCCGGTCGTCATATCGCGATGTAATCAAATGGAGCATGGTCTCTCCAAGTTCGGCATCCAGCGGCATGGTACTCGTGACTCCTCTTACAATCTAACCCGCATTATTCATGACGGTTCATCGCGAAATCGCTGAGCCGCGTCGTGAGACCAGCGCGCGGAGCCCTGAGGACCCGGTGCGTACTCGTGCAGAACGGTGAGGGCCGAGGGGTAAGCCCGCAGGCCGAAGGCCCGTCACAGCCGCGTATCCGCACTTGCAGCAGAAACTTCATGAATAATGCGGGTTAAGATGCTGTTTGAAAAATGCTGTGGCACGCACCCACGCGTCTTTGGCCGCCTCCGGCCGATACACGGTCTTATCCGTATCCCGGAAAAAGGCATGAGGCGCGCCGGGATACGTTTTGATCTCGCCGGACTTATTATACTTCTTGAAGCCTGCCGCGAGCCGCTGGACATCCGCCGTGGTAATCCAGCCATCATCCTCCCCATAGAAATACAAAACAGGAGCCGACAACTGTTGCAGCGGAACATCCGGATTCGGCACCTGACCATAGAACGGCACGGCTGCCTTGATGTCTTTGTTCACGCAAGGCAACATAAGCGCATAGGACCCGCCCATGCAGAATCCGGTCACCCCTATTCTGGTGGCGTCGACTTCGGGAACGGACTTCAGATAGACCACAGTGGCGTTGAGGTCCTTGAGTCCATCCTCCTGCTGCAGCGTATTCATAAGCGTGCCAGCCTCACCGGGATCGGTCGTGAGGGCGTACCCCAACCGAGAGTACAGATCCGGGGCAATCGCTACATAACCCTCAGCGGCAAAGCGCCGTCCCACGTCTTTGATGTGTTCGGTGAGTCCCCACCATTCCTGAATCACGATAATCGTGGGGCGTCGTTCCTTGGTTTGCGGGGCTGCCACGTAGGCCCGCATCGTCACCTTGTCGCTGGGATACTGGACCAGCGTTTCTCTGATTGACTCGGCCATGGTTTACCTCGCTGGGATTAAGAACTCATGGCGAATGGCTGGAATAACGCCAACCCTTTCCACGCCGTCTTGGTCATCAGCTATACGCTATATGCCATTCGTTCCCAGGAGCCTGTTCGACATTGACCTTTCTACTGCGGCGAACGATCCGCAACCATCTGCTTCGTGCTCGGCCAGAAAAAATCCTCAATGTATTCGTATTCCAGCGAATACACCTCCGGTTTTCCCAGGCCTGCGGCCTCGCATCTGGCCGCACCTCCTTCGCCTCGTCACGAAGGCAATGTCGGACAGGCTCCTAGCTTCCCGCCAACATCATCTCTGCAATCTTCACGGTCGGACTGGCAATGCGCCCGCGAAACACGAGATCGCTCCCGATCATCTCAATCCCCGCAAACATATCTTTCAGGTTGCCCGCAATCGTAATCTCTTCCACGGGATAGGCCAACTCACCCCCTTCGATCCAAAATCCGGCGGCCCCCCGTGAGTAATCACCGGTGACCATGTTGATGCCGAAACCGATGAGGTCCGTGACATAGAGGCCCTGTTTCACCGTCTTGATAATGTCTTGCGCCGTCTTTGTCCCTGGCGCGAGATAGAAATTCGTGGGACCGACCGATGGATTCTCGCCGACGCTACGCGAGGCATTGCCGGTCGAGGCCAAACCGAGCTTCCTTCCTGAATAGGTATCGAGCAGATAGCTCTTCAATATCCCTCGCTCCACTACTGTCGTCTTCCTGGTGGGCAAACCTTCGCCATCGAACGGTCGAGAGCCCAAGCCTCCAACCACTCGCCCATCGTCGTAAACCGTGACATACTCCGGAGCGAGCGATTTGTCTAATTGGCCTGCTAGGAACGAAGCCCCTTTATAGAGCGAGTACCCTGACACCGCACTGCAAAGATTCCCCATGAGACTTCCGGCCGTTTCTGAATCGAAGACGACAGGAACTCGTTGGGTTGCCACTTTCTTCGCTCCAAGCTTTCGGACCGTCCGCCGCGCCGCTTCTAGTCCCACCGCCTCCGGGGAATCCAGCTTAGCGAATTTCCGTTGCACAGCGTACCAGGAATCGCGTTGCATGGCCCCAGTCTCCGGATCGGTAGCCACGGGCGACACCGACATTGAGAAACTGGAACTCTGGTACTCCCCCAGGAATCCGTGACTGTTACCCAGCACCACGCGCCCCGAGGAAGAATCGAAGTCGCCTCCTTCAGAATTCGTCACACGCTCATCCGTAGACATGGCGGCAGCCTCGACCCGTTTGGCAAGCTCAATCTGCTGCTCCGTATTCAGTCTAGTCGGATCGTAGAGATCTAAATCCGGCTTCGCTCCCGCCAGCTGATCCGCCGCCGGCAAGCCGGACACCTGATCTTCCACCACAGCCTTCGCCAAGATATAGGTCTGGGCAACGAGTTGATTCAAGGAGTCCGCTGTGAAATCGGAGGTGGAGGTGCTGGCTGAGCGTTTTCCGACAAACACGCGCAAGCCGAGATGCTTCTCCCGCGCTTTTGTGAGGCGATCGACAGCACCCAACCGGACTTGCACCGAAAAGGTTTCGCCATCGGCAATAATGATGTCCGCTTCCGTCGCCCCACCCCGCTTCGCCTTGGCCAAGAGATCCATGGCGAGCTGGCTGTACCCATCGCGCTGTTGTAGCTGCTGACTCATCGCTGTGTCCCGCCCACTGTGATTTCGTCGATTCGAATGGTCGGCAGGCCGACGCCCACTGGAACAGACTGCCCTTCCTTGCCGCAGGTCCCAATGCCCTCGTCGAGCTTGAGGTCGTGCCCGACCATCGAGACCTTGGTGAGGATCTCCGGCCCACTGCCGATCAATGTCGCGCCCTTGACCGGCCTCGTGACCTTCCCTCCCTCGATCAAGTAGGCTTCGCTGGCGGAAAATACGAATTTACCGTTGGTGATATCCACCTGCCCACCGCCGAATGACACGGCATACAGTCCACGGTCGACCGAGCGGATGATCTCCTCTGGATCTAATGTTCCGGCTAACATAAACGTATTGGTCATTCGCGGCAACACCACACTTTGGTAACTTTCTCGCCGCCCGTTGCCGGTCACGGGAATGCCCATCAGACGGGCGTTCAACTTGTCAGTGATGTAGCCGCGCAGAATCCCTTGCTCGATGAGCACCGTACGACCGGTCGGGGTTCCTTCATCATCCATGTTGAGCGAGCCCCGCCGGCCCGGCAAGGTTCCATCATCAACGATCGTACAAACATCGGACGCCACCCGTTTGCCGAGGAGGTGAGAGAATGCTGAGGTTTTTTTTCGATTAAAGTCCGCTTCCAGGCCATGGCCAATGGCTTCATGCAACAAAATCCCCGGCCAGCCTCCGCCCAGCACAACCGGCATGACACCGGCCGGCGCTTCGACGGCGGTCAGGTTGAGAATCGCTTCACGTGCCGCCTCACGTGCATACCGCAAATACCTGTCACCCTCGTGATAGAACTCAAACCCGACACGGCCACCCCCTCCGAACGAGCCGGCTTGGCGCTGACCGTTCTCTTCGGCGATACAGGTGACTTGCAGCCTCGAAAGCGGCTGCACATCCCCGATCAGCGTGCCGTCAGAGGTAGCGACCATCACCACCTTATATTCCGTATTCAACGAGGCCATGACATTCTTGATGCGTGGGTCGTACCGGCGCGCTTCGGCATCGATCGCATTCAACAAGGACACGCGATCCGCCGTGGCGACTTCGGCCTGTGCCCGTTCGATCGGGTAGAGATCTCTGGTGGGGCGATGATGAACGGGAACAGGAACCGCGTGGGTTCCGCTCGGCGAATTGGCAATGTAGCGGGCCGTATCGGCCGCTAGTTCGAGATCCTTCTTCGTCAGCTCGTCGGAATAGGCAAAACCAGTTTTTTCCCCTGCCGTCGCTCGCACCCCAACGCCCTGCGACACACTCTTCGCCGCGCGCTTGACGAGAGATTCCTCCATCGAGACGGATTCGGACACACAGGATTCAAAGTAGAGATCGGCATAGTCGACATCGCGAACTTTAACCCGCCCGAGCGCCCCGAGCACCTCGCCTTCGGTCAGACCAAAGGACGTCAACTGAACAAGTTCACCCATGGTTTGCAAGTCCTCACGACGGTTGGCATGCGGATAGACGGGCAATTATAGCTGATCGCTTTCCATGGGCGCAACGAGAATTCACCCAACTCGTCGCTTTTACAGGGCTTTTACGAAAATTCGTTTGACATTCTTCCCCCTCACCAGTAGACTTTGCTCGCCTACCGCACAATCCTTGTGAGAAGGGATCTTTACCAACGGCACTCTTATGGACACGAAAGACTCGTCGGCCGTGGATCAGCTATCCGAAGAAGAGCTTGCCGCAAAACTCGAACCCGACCTCTTACCCAAGCACGTCGCCATCATCATGGATGGCAACGGCCGCTGGGCAGAACTGCGAAGCCTCCCTCGCATTGCCGGTCATCGGGAAGGGATCAAGTCCGTTCGGGAAATGATCACGGTCTGCTTGGAACTGGGCATCCACGCCCTGACAATTTACGCGTTTTCACAGGAGAATTGGAACCGTCCCGTTCAGGAAATCTCCTCGCTCATGGGCTTGCTCGAATACTACCTTTCGACGGAACGAACAAAACTTATTGAGCAGGGTGTCCGGTTGCGCACGATCGGCCGACTCGACTCCCTCCCGGCCTCCGCCCTCCAATGGGTCCGGGCCGCCGAACAGGAAACCTCCCATCTCGATAGACTGCATCTCACGGTCGCCCTCAGCTATGGTGGCCGCACTGAGATCGTGGACGCAGTGCGTGAACTCCTTCATGAGGCCCAAGACGGAAAGCTGCAACCGGACGATGTGGATGAATCGCGTATCCGGCAATATCTTTACACCCATGAACTGCCCGATCCAGATCTGTTGATTCGTACCAGCGGCGAAACGCGAATCAGTAACTTTCTCCTCTGGCAACTCGCCTACACCGAGCTTTATTTCACTCCGACCCTGTGGCCCGACTTCCGTCGCCGCGAACTCTTGTTGGCCTTGCTGGAATACCAGCGCCGCGAGCGGCGATTCGGTCGCGTCCTCAGCACCATTTCTTCATAGTGGTCGATCTAAACCTCCACATGCAGGAATACAAAACCGCCGGCCAGCAGCAGGCTGAACCAACGCCGGTTACGGCGTCCCGATTTGATCCCCGTCGGATCTATACCATTCTGGTCCTCGCTCCACTCTTGTATGCCCTCATTCGCTACCTCCCGCCCCTCGCATTTTCTGGCGTCGTGGTGCTGGCGGGGGGGCTCGCCCTCTTCGAGTTCTACCGATTATGCTTCAGCGACCGCAGCCACCCCTGGCTGATGGGGATCGGCCTGACAGGATTCGCCGCCCTGATTCTCGGAACACACCGGCCGGACATGATCGTTCCAACCCTCTTGGCCACACTGGTCTGTATTATTTCGGTCCCGCTCCTCAGTCGCTCGCCCCTTGAACAGAGCCTGAGGGATGGTGCCATGACCTTGCTCGGCGTGCTCTACCTGGGCCTCACACTCAGTACTCTTTCGATGACGAGGCTCCTGCCTCTGGGTGAATGGCTGATCTTCTTTCTTCTACTGGTGACCTGGGCATCCGATACCGGCGCCTACCTTGTCGGCACACTGTACGGGCGACATCGCTTGGCTCCCACGATCAGTCCAAAAAAAACTGTCGAGGGCTTGGTGGGTGGCTTAATTGGTGCCATAATCGTTGGGTACACAGCTCGTTGGTGGTTTCTCCCTGCGTTGTCCGGTCTCGATTGTCTGATCTTGGCTACACTGCTGACAATCACAGGTCTCTGGGGTGACCTGACCGAATCGGCCATGAAACGCAGTGTCGGCATGAAGGATTCCGGCCGGATACTGCCGGGCCACGGGGGCATGCTCGATCGTCTGGATAGTCTCTTGTTCACCGCCCCTGTCTTCTACTACTATGTAACGTTGGCGAGCCGGCTACGAGTCATTGAGTGAAGGGACCCCTATGAAAACTATCGTCATCCTCGGATCGACTGGGTCGATCGGCACCAGCACCTTAGATATCGTGGACTGGTTCCCAGAAGAATTCCGCGTGGCAGGACTGACTGCCGGCAGCAATGATGAAAAACTCGAGGACCAGATCCGTCGGTTCAAGCCCCGCGTGGTGGCTCTATCGGATGCCTCCGCTGCCGCCAGGCTCCGGCAACGCTGTGCGGGACTGCCTGTCGAAATTCTGGCTGGGCAAGAAGGCTTGATTCAGGTTGCCTCCGCGCCCGAAGCTGAACTCGTCATCTCCGCCATAGTCGGTGGAGCCGGTCTCGTGCCCACCCTTGCGGCAATCCGAAGCCGAAAGCAAATCGCCTTGGCCAATAAAGAGCCGATGGTCATGGCTGGGAAACTGATGCAGGACGAGGCGCGACGGCATGGCGTTCGTATCTTCCCGGTCGACAGCGAACATAGTGCGATCTTCCAGTCGTTAGAAGGCCATCGCAAAGAGGATGTCCGCCGTCTGATCTTGACGGCGTCCGGAGGAGCCCTCTGGACCCTGAGCCGGGAGGAGCTACAGGACGTTACACCCGAACGGGCACTCCAACATCCCAACTGGAAGATGGGCGCCAAAATCACGATCGATTCTGCCACCCTCATGAACAAAGGTCTCGAAGTCGTCGAAGCCCGGTGGCTCTTCGACATCCCTGAATCCCAGATCGAGGTCATGATCCATCGGGAAAGCATCATTCATTCTCTAGTAGAATATGAGGATCGTTCAATGATCGCGCAATTGGGATTGCCGGATATGCGAACACCTATTTCCTATGCGATGAGATATCCAGGGCGCATGCAGCTGGATCTGCCTTCGTTGGATCTGACGGAGATCGCGAAGTTGACGTTCTGCAAGCCGGATCACGACCGGTTCCCCTGCTTGGGTCTTGGCTATGAATCCCTGCAGATCGGCGGTACGATGCCGGCCACGATGAATGCCGCAAATGAAATCGCGGTCGAGGCATTCTTGAACGGGGGTATCCGGTTCACCGACATTGCGGAGATCATTCGCAACACGATGGACGTCCACACCACCAAAGACGTCGAGACGTTGGAAGACGCGCTCGAGGCGGATCGCTGGGCCCGAGAGAAAGCCGAATCGGTGGTTGTGGCGTTGGCACGCTAAGTCTACACGAAGGAGCATATACCGTGTTCACGGCATTTACCTGGTCCCCCGATACCGTCTGGTTATTATTGCAGAAGGCGTGGTGGTTCCTGGTTGTTCTGGGCGTGTTAGTCGCGTTCCATGAACTCGGGCATTTCTTGGCCGCTCGCTGGGTCGGCGTCAAGGTCCTCAAGTTTTCTCTTGGATTCGGACCGAAGCTCTTCGGCCGGAAAATGGGCGAAACAGAATATCTACTCTCGGCCATTCCGCTCGGTGGCTACGTGAAACTGTTCGGCGAAGATGAGACCGAGGCGACCACACAGGAGGATCGTACGCGGTCGTTTGCGCACCAAGGATTGTGGGGCAAAGTCCTGATCGTCGCCGCGGGCCCTGGGTTTAACTTCATTCTGGCGTATTTCATTTTTGCCGGATGGCTCGCGACCGGAGCTCCGCTTTTTGTCCCAACGTTCCAGGATCTCACCCCCGATATCGAAGCGATGGTCCCCGGCTCTCCGGCCGATACCGCAGGCATCCAAATCGGAGATCGTGTCAGCCGAGTCAACGGGCGCGACATTTCGACCAGAACAGAACTGTTCGATGCCGTGGCAAAGAGTAACGGGCAGGCGCTGACCCTCGAGATCAAACGAGGCGAACAGGTCAAAACGCTGACGGTCACGCCCACAACCGTCCCCGGACCACAGGCCTCTCCACAAGAGCCCGGATACTACCTGGGCGTCGAAGAAACACCGCCCCTCGTCACTTCAGTCATGCAAAGTTCTCCAGCGGCGAAAGCCGGGCTTCAAGCCGGGGATCATGTGGTCAACATCGAAGGCCATACGATCCATACATGGTCCCAGATGACCGGTATCGTGAAAGAAAACCCCAACCGCCAGTTACAGGTAGAGGTCTTGCGGGAAGGGCATCGAATTTCGCTGACCGTGACGCCCTCTGCTGAAAAGGCGATGGTCAACGGCCAGTCGGTCGAAGTCGGCAAGATCGGCATTTCCGGACCAGGCCGTTCGATCATGCGCTCCAGCACCCCACTGCTATCGCTCTATGACGGCTTGGGAGCCACGTGGGGCTGGACCGAGCTGACCGCAATCGGCCTCTACAAGATGGTCGTGGGGGACATCTCCAGTAAAAACATCGGCGGCCCGCTGACGATCGCCAATATTTCCGGAGAAGCCGCTGCGCAGGGGGCCTCAAGTGTGGTCTTTCTCATCGCCATTCTGAGCATCAATCTGGGCGTCCTCAACTTGCTCCCCATTCCCATTCTCGACGGCGGCCATCTGTTATTTTTCCTGATTGAGGGCATCCTCCGGAAACCCCTCGGCGAACGCCAGAGAGAAATCGCGCAACAGGCCGGCCTCGTGTTATTAGTGGGCGTCATGATCTTTGCGTTTTGGAATGACCTTGAACGGATCTTCTCTCGTTAGCAGGATGCTGAACAAGCTCACTTTCCCACCCGCCCACCCCTGGCGCGCCAAGCCGCGCCGTTTTCCACGCTTCATTCTCGGCTCATCAATATCCTCAACGTACCCCTCCGGGGAAGAGCTACCCGGCAGCTCGGGGAAGGCGGGTGAGGACTATTACCCTAAGAGGCTCTCCTCCGTTAGATTGCGGGATATATAGCCCATGCGGACCTCTCAAATCTTAATCCCTACATTGCGAGAAGAGCCTGGCGAAGCGGAAACCGTAAGTCATAAGCTCATGCTCCGAGCCGGTCTGATTCGCAAGGTGGCTGCCGGCATCTACACGTACCTCCCGCTCGGCCTCCGGGTCATCCGCAAAGTCGAGCAGATCATTCGAGAGGAGATGAACCGAGCCGGCGCCCAAGAACTCCTCATGCCCATTGCCTCCCCCGCAGAATTGTGGCGAGAAACCGACCGATGGAATTTTTATGGCAAAGAGCTGCTGCGCTTTAAGGATCGCCACGAGCGCGAGTTCTGCTTGGGACCGACCCATGAGGAAGTGATCACCGACCTGTTCAGGCGGGAAGTCCGTTCCTATCGACAGATGCCGCTGAACTTCTATCAAATTCAAACAAAGTTTCGCGACGAAATACGCCCTCGCTTCGGACTCATGCGGGGACGCGAGTTCATCATGAAGGACGCCTATAGCTTTGACCAGGATGAAGCGAGCGCGAGGCTTAGCTATCAGAAGATGTACGATGCCTACCATCGTATTTTCACGCGCTGCGGCCTCACCTTCCGTGCCGTAGAAGCCGACACCGGCCTGATCGGCGGCAGCTCATCTCACGAGTTCATGGTGCTCGCCGATACGGGCGAGAACACCATCGTCTACAGCGATGCAGGCACCTACGCCGCCAATGTCGAACAGGCCGAGGTGCTTCCTCCTGCTGAGGTGGACACGGAAACCCCGCGGCCTCTGCGCACCGTCCAGACGCCTCGCTGCCGGACAGTCGAAGAGGTTACGAGATTCTTGAACGTCTCCCCCACGCACCTCGTGAAGACGCTCCTCTACTCGACAGGAAAAGACACGGTCGCTGTGTTGCTACGGGGAGACCATGAGGCGAATGAGGTCAAGATTCAACGACTCCTCCGAGTGACTGATCTTGAACTCGCAACCCCTACCGTCGTCGAGCAAATCACTGGCGGACCGGTAGGGTTTGCCGGTCCCGTTGGCCTGAAACACGTTCGGATTATTGCCGACCACGCTGTCAAAGCCTTGCGCAACGTGGTAGTCGGCGGCAATCAGAGTGATACACACTATGCCGATGCAAATTGGGATCGTGATTTTCAGGTCGAGCAGTTTGCCGATCTCCGCAGCGCCTGCGCAGGAGATCCGTCACCGAGAAAAGACGGGATATTGAAGACGACGAAAGGCATCGAAGTCGGACATGTCTTTATGCTCGGCACCAAATACAGCGAAACCATGAAGGCCTCCTTCCTAGATCTTCACGGCAAAGAGTGCCTCGCCGTCATGGGATGCTACGGCATCGGCGTCGGACGCACTGCCGCCTCGGCGATCGAACAGAACCACGACGCTAAAGGCATTATCTGGCCCTTCCCAATCGCGCCGTTCCACGTGCATCTCCTCCCGCTCACCCAATCAGCCCAAACATCCCAAGTCACCGTGCAGCTCTACGGGGAACTACAGGCAGCAGGGTGCGAGGTACTCTGGGATGATCGGGACGAACGAGCGGGCGTGAAGTTCAACGATGCGGACCTGATGGGAGCCCCCTTCCAAGTCGTCGTCGGAGACAAGGGCCTCGCCGAAGGAATCGTGGAGGTCAAAACTCGGAAAGACGGGATGAAACTCAAGCTGCCTCCTGCTCAAGTCGCCGCTCATCTCACTCGCACACAAGCGAGCTGAAATCTCTACCGCCTGCAGCGGCTTCATCTACATTGTCACTCCCGTAACCGCGCCAGTCTGAAACTACCTTTTCCTTGCCTTCCATCCGTGATCAGCTAGACTGAATTTCGATCTCTGCCTCTAGGCACGTGTGGTCACGTGGGTCGTACTCCCTCTTCATTGAGCATACGGATCCGGCGATGACCTTCGTAGTCGATGGCCAGGAGCCCATGTAATGCAAGCCAATCCCATCCCACAAAACCTTCAGGAACTTCAGCAGAAAGTGGCATTCGCCGAGAACGTCAAGCGCATCACGGACCAAATCCATGCGGCCAGCGATCTTGACCATATTCTCCTCGACCTGCGTAAAGATATTCTCAGCATCTTCGATGCCGAAGACCTCACCATCTTCGCGTTCGATTCGGAAAAGAAAGAGATTTTCTCCAAAATCCCTCACATCGACAGCGTCGAGGAAATCCGCATTCCCATCACCGAACAAAGCCTGGCTGGGTTCTGCGCAAAGTATCTCCGCCCAGTGAGCATTGCCGACGCCTATAACATCGCCGAGCTGCAAGGCATCCATCCCTCACTCCTCCACGACACGTCCTACGACAAGCGGACTGGATTCATGACGAAACAGGTCCTGACCTACCCGATTGTGGCGGATAACAAGTATTTGATGGGCGTCTTTCAACTCCTCAACAAAAAGACCGGCGCACGATTCACCAGAAAAGACGAAGAATCCGTCGCGGAGATTGCAAAGGCACTCGGCATCGCCTTCCTCAATCTCCGCAAGATCTCGAAGAAGACCCCAACCAAGTTTGATCGCCTGGTCACGAACAACCGCATTACCCAGAACGAATTAGACCAGGCGATTGCTGAGTCCCGGAAAGGCGTGTCGGACTTCGAGAGTATCCTGATTGAGAAGTACAAGGTACCGAAACTCGAAATCGGCAAGTCGCTCGCCCAGTTTCACAAATGCCCCTACATCGAGTACAGCGATCGAACGATTGTCGATGCCGAACTCCTGAAAAACCTGAACGTTGACTACCTCAAGAAAAACCACTGGATGCCGCTCAAGCGGGACCGGACCGCCATTGAAATTTTGACGGACGACCCGGGCGATCTCGATCGCGTGGCGGATATTAAGCGGACCTTCCCCGGCCTTAACATTCGCTTTGCGATCAGCCTCCGTCGCGATATCGCCCAATTCCTCGGCTCCGCCACAGGACAGGGAGATACCGGCAGCACACGAAAGCTAGATGAAAATGTCTCCGACATTCTCGGCGAACTCGTCAGCGAAACCCAAGAGGCGGCAGCGGAGGATATCGGAGGTGGGCTCGACGAGAACGACAGTGCCATCGTCCGGCTGGCCAATCAGATCATTGCCGACGCCTATCGACAAGGCGCCTCCGACATTCACGTCGAACCCTATGGCGAAAAGCGTGAAACGCTTGTCCGCTTCCGGGTCGACGGAGACTGCTTCGAATACATGAAGATTCCCCAAAGCTATCGGCGAGCCATCGTGTCGCGTCTGAAGATTATGGCAAACCTCGACATCGCAGAACGGCGCAAACCCCAGGACGGCAAGATCAAATTTAAACTGTCGGAGAGCAAGGAAATCGAGTTGCGCGTCGCGACGATTCCGACCGCCGGATATAACGAAGATGTGGTCATGCGTCTGCTCGCAGCCAGCGAGCCTTTGCCCCTCGACAAGATGGGGTTCTCGGACCGGAATCTCGCGGCAATCAAGGTAATCGCCGCAAAGCCCTACGGCATCATTCTCTGCGTCGGACCAACTGGGTCAGGAAAAACCACGACCCTGCACTCCGTCCTCGGCTTCATCAACACGCCCGACATTAAGATCTGGACGGCGGAGGACCCCGTCGAAATCACACAATATGGGCTCCGGCAGGTTCAAGTTCAGCCGAAGATCGACTTCACATTTGCCGCTGCCATGCGCGCGTTTCTTCGGGCCGACCCAGACGTGATCATGGTCGGTGAAATGCGAGATAAAGAAACGGCTGAGATCGGCATCGAAGCCTCATTGACCGGACACCTCGTCATGAGCACACTCCACACAAACAGCGCGGTGGAAACCGTCACCCGGCTTCTCGATATGGGCTGCGATTCGTTTAGTTTTGCCGATGCAATGTTGGGCGTCCTCGCCCAGCGCCTCACTCGCCGGATTTGCAAGGACTGTAAGGAGCAGTACGTCGGGACACCGGAAGAGTACGAGGAAATCCGCCAAGGCTATGGAATTGAACATTGGGACAAGCTCGGCATCCCACAAGACAACACGTTCCGCCTGGCCCGCGGGAAGGGATGTGAAACCTGCAATCGCACTGGCTTTAAAGGACGCGTGGCCCTGCACGAGTTGCTTCTTGGATCGGACAAACTCAAACGCATGATTCAAACGAAGGCAAGAACTGAAGAGATGCTAAAGAATGCCATTGAAGAAGGTATGACCACCCTCATGCAGGATGGAGTTCAGAAGGCCCTGCTTGGCCAGACCACGTTCAAGGAAGTCAAGGCAGTGGCCATCAAGTAATCTGACTCAACGCGCACAGATCATGCCAGATCACGGAGTGATGCTTCAACCCATAGTTACTATTTCACGCGAAACACGTCCGCTCGCCCCTTTACCTACATCCCTGCAACCGTGCGAACCTCGGCCTATCCACATGATCTGAAGTACATCACACCTCCGCCGCTCTATCGACATTGATAGACATACCGGCCCTGCCCAGCGCCTTGGCGATGACTGGTCCGCCACTCCTTCTCCTCTTCACGAGGAGAAGGCTTGCTAAGGACTTCATTATAGAATGGGCTTATGACTGTGGCGATGGCGCACTGGAGAGAAATTTCCGCATTCGGGTATCAGCGAAGTGAGGGAGAGTAGTAAATTCTAATCCGAGTGTGTGACCCCATCGCACTGTCGCATCGTCATTCATCGTCGCAATCTGATCCGGCAAACGCAGACTGATCGCAAGCTGATCTCCCATGTTCATAGAGGCCGGAATCATGACTTTCGCGCCATTCAACGAAACATCGAATTCGACGCCAAACCTGGCACGTTCGCCGCCAACCACCGTTGCAAACCGATGCGTGCAAACGAACAGGCGAAGAGTGCGAGAACCCGAACACGCAGGTGCCGCCTCAACTCGGTCGTAATTCCATCTTCTCTTCCTGAATCTTCCATTCCGTCTTAGCTTTGGCTAAAAGGATACGTCACGCGTACTGCCACACCAATCAATTTCCCCCAAGCTGACACTCAGAATACACTAGAAGCAGTACAGCACGCCCCTTCAAGAGATGCACGATGCGGCGGTAGAAATGGGAATGAACGGGAGGCTACGCGGCAGTCGTTGAAACGATAGCCACGTACTTGTTTACGCGATTCTGTGCGGTAGGAGATAATTCCGTGAAAGCCAGGCCGAAGAATTGATCCTTTGCCCACTGCACGGTGGCGACGGCAATCTCGGCAGGCTTGATCTGCTTGGGAAGACGTAGTCTCAACGTGACCTCATCACCTGGCCTGATCTCAGCCTCCGTGCTGACTCGGGCGCCGCGTATCGAAAGATCGTAAACCACGCCTAAGTCGATACCAGGACTCCTCAACCAACGCCGAGATTGGGAATGCGACAGGGCGCAGACAAAAGGAGCAGAGATGCGGACCCTAGGATGCTGGCGAAATCTATTCAAGACAGAGGATCGATGAGAGGTCTGTTCCATAGAGCGTCCCTACCATGTTTCCACCGTACATCAGGACGCTCTATTCACAAATATAATTCCTCAATCGCACCAATTAAATCGTAGCATGCAGTGAAGAACTCATCCGCCATGTTATGAGCTCCAAATCTCTGGCTTACGGCAGCCCTTCTTTACTGGTCTCGGCTGTCCGATTGCCTACCTCTCCCAACGTTGTCTCAACTCCCTTGGCCTTGTCGATCGCGCCCCTGGCCATCCCACCAACTGCTGAGTCAGGAACCTGCGGAAGTTCCTTCCCCACCTTCGGGGGAGGGTCCTGACGATTACATCCGTTCAAGCCTATCAACGATACCACCGACAAGGA
>VBOL01000140.1 GCA_005887945.1 Nitrospirota bacterium | reverse complement strand
TCGGTCAGATCGTCCTGGCTCCGGTGGAGATAGAGAGACAAGCGGCGATAGCCAATGACAGAGAGCTGTGAAGATCCATCCTGGCCGCGATCGTAGCTGTAGAGGCCGAGGATCCGGTGTTGAGTCCTGTCCGGATTGTCTTGATAGCGAAACCATGAGGCTTCGCGATAGCCCAACAAATCGAATTCATGGGTCTGGCTGTCGGCATTGCCCTCGTATCGATACAACGGAAAGAATCGATCGATGGTGCCGGATGGTGCAGTCTGATGACGGTACAGGAGGAGCGCGTCGAAGGTGGTGCTGTCATCCGCGCCTGAGACATAGCGGTAAAGCGGAAATATCCGATGACTTGTCTCGTCGGCCGTCGTCACGTGCTCGAAGAGAGCCAAAGAAGGCGCCGCAGGAAATCCCTTGACTGGCGGCAGCCCGAGTAGGCTGAAGCGCGTGACCTGGGCCGAGGTGTTGTCGGCATAGCCGTAGAACGGGAAAAGGAAATGGTAGTGTTGGGATTGGTCGTCAGAGGAGCCGTAGAGCGGCAGGATATAGCGATAGGCATCTCCCTTCGACCGGTCCTCGCCTGACCAATAGAGTGGGAATAGCCAACTGTTCGACGAGTTCAGATCTTGTCGATAGTGAAAGAAGGGAAAGAGCATATCCCATTGAGATAAGTCAGTGCGGGTGTCGCTCGTCGTGACCAGTAATGGACCAAGCACAAAGTTTCTTGCGTAGTACTCGCCCATGACATGGCGGCTGAATAAGGGAAACAGATGGTGCCATGAGCTGTCACCATGTATCGATTTCATATATAGCGGGACGGTGAAGGTCCATTCTCGCCCCGGCCCTTCAGAGTGCCAATAGAGGGGAAAGACATGGGTCCAGGCCTCGTCGCCTCTGCGCTCATAGGTCCCCAATGGCCAGAGAATGCTGCGCCGCAGCAGATTTTGCGTCGGATCTTGCTCCATGGAGTACAGCGGCCGCATGGCTAGTCGAGAATAGCTGCCTCGCTCCTCGACGGAATAGAGCCACAGCAGGCCATCGACGGATGTTCCATCCGCAGACCGTTCTGTGCACCACAGTAATCCTATACAATGGCGACGAACCTCCTGCTGTCCGCCACCCTCGTTGATTGATGCCTTCCCTTGAGCGAAGGGCCAGAAGATGAGCACCGTTCCTAGTATCAGTGTGAGGCATCGAGTCCTTGTCATGGCGCTTCTCCTTCCATCGAGTCGGTCATTGATGACCGCTACAACAGCAAAGGTCATGCCCTCTCGTCTCACGAATGGACAGCGAGGATAAGTAGGCTGTCGTCGGGCGATTTCAGCAAATGCGTAGTTTTCTGAGGTTCAAGTGAGGCGAATGAGAATTCGCAGCGGGAAAGAACTATGAACAGCGGTTCAGAGGCCCGATACGATAGTTCATGGTGGGAAAGGGTGGAAAACCACAAGTCACCGACACAAAGAGGTCAGCTTCTATGGATATTTGGAAGGACGTCGTCGGCTATCTGGGCATGTGTTATCAGAAGAGCTGTTGGAAGACTGTCTTTATCGGGGGAAATGGGAGAAGGTTACTTGCGCGTATCGAGGGTATTTGAAGGAGATTTGGGTTCAGTCATCTCGCTCTCCAGTTTGCGCAACCAGCGATAGGTGCGGCCTAGAACCTTTGCGGCGCGGCTCTTGTTGCCGCCGTATTCGACGACGGCTCGGCGGGTAATAGACCATTCCACATGGTTCAAGAGTTCGGTGAGCGAGCCGCTCTTTTCCAGGGTCTTGAGCAGGGCTCCCCACTCGATACGGTCGATGAGTTCGGCGATATCGACCGAGGGGACAGAATCCGTGGTCGAACGCAGGATGTGCGGGAGCAGATCAGGGGTGATCAATTTCCTGCCTTCTGGCGCCAGAGTCACGGCGCGCTCCATGACATTCTCCAGCTCGCGGATGTTACCCGGCCATTTGTAGGTCAGGCAGAGCTGCAGTGCGTCCGGAGTCAAGCCTGCGATCGATTTCCCGATCTTCTCGGCGAATTGCTGGACGAAATGCTGGGCGAGTTCAGCAATATCCTCCGGACGTTCCCGCAAGGCCGGGACATAGAGCTGAATGACATTCAAACGATAGAACAGGTCTTGTCGAAACTGGTTCTGCTCCATCATCGCCAGGAGGTCTCGATTAGTGGCGGCGATCAGCCGGATGTTCGCTTTAAGATCGCTCGTTCCTCCGACTCGCTGAAACTCTCGTTCTTGAAGAACTCGTAGCAATTTCACCTGCACCGCGGGCGAAATGTCCCCGATTTCGTCGAGAAACAGTGTGCCCCCCTCGGCGAGCTCGAATTTCCCTTTCCTCTGGGCTATCGCGCCGGTGAACGAACCTTTCTCGTGACCGAACAACTCACTTTCCAAGAGCGTTTCAGGCAGTGCTCCACAATTCACGGCCACGAAGCGTCGGTCATTGCGTCGGCTCAGTTGATGGATCAAACGGGCGGCGAGTTCTTTCCCTGTCCCTGTTTCTCCGGTCACCAAAACGGTTGTGTCCGAAGGAGCGATGGTTCTGATCAGGGAAAGAAGATCATGAAGGGGAGCGCTCTTGCCGATGATGCCGCCGGTTTCTTGCTGCGCAGACAGCTCCTGCTTTAGTTGGATATTCTCCTGCGCCAGTTCCACATTGCGGAGGAACAGGGTGAGCATGTGCCGATGCGTCGCCTGGAGGTTCTTTAAATGCGCAAAGAGCCGGTGGGCGAAGGCACGCCGGTCCGTCAAAAGTTGCGAGCCGCCGGCGGCAGCCGCAGTATTGTTTGCGAGTGGGGGGCGATTCGTCCAACGTAGGCGATAGTGGGTATAGGGCGCACTATAGATTGCGCCGGTTTTGATTGTGGTGCTGAGTGAGCCAGCCGAGAGGATGCCGCCTCGCTCGATGCGAATAACGATGCAGAGGGACTCGGGGTTGGAGGATAGGTCTTTCGGAGCCCGGCTGCGATCACCAACCGTCCATACAGCGAGACGATTTTGCGGTTCGATTCTTGCGATGAGCTGTTCATCGCGGGGCTGAGGAACTGGGGTGCGGTCTTCCTTAACCGGAACCAATTCGGGAACGAGGGTAATCGCGCGTCCGGTAAGAACTACCTCACCGGTCGACCGGCGGGTGACGGTGATCCGATCGTTTTTCGAGGTGATGGCGTAGGCGTCGCCAAACTCATTAACTAGGGCTTCCAAGCGCATTTGTGAGTAGGCCTCTTCGCAGGCGACGGTATCGACGGAGGGATCAAGCTTGGCAATGCCTTCGATATTGCCTTGCACCAGATTCATATTGCCAAGTCCAGGATCGACCGGCGGTAAGTATCGGGAGAGAATGTGTAAGGTCTGTGCTTCATCTGGACAGACAAAGGATTGGAGTTGGAGATAATTGGTATAGGCGGAGGCCCAGTCACCGACGGAGCGAAACACCGATTCCACGTCGTTCAATAGAATGGCGATCGTCTCGATGAGAGTTGGAGATTGGGTTTTGACGGTTTCGTAGTAGGCCAAAGCGGCCTGATAGGTAAAGTCCTTCTGGCCCGTAGCCATCTCGCAGCTCTTGACCAACTCACGGAAAACCGAATGTGGAATCCAATTGCTTGTATCGGTCAGGAACGCACGGGCATCCTGAATTTCATGAAACGATTCGGCCGCCCCCATAACCCGTTGAAGATCGACTTTCGATGCCTGTTCGGGGTAGCGAGTTTCGAGATGGCGGATCAGTATTCCGCTCTGGAGGCAAGTGATCCATGGTTGGATGGACATGGCGCTCCTCAGGCAAGCGAATGCGCCCGAATTGTGCGCAGAGTCATATCACAGCAGGAACGGAATAAAAAGATCGCCAAGGTCAGGCCTGAGGTGGAGGCACCGGTAACCCTTCCAATTCCATAATCCGCAACGCGTTGGTCGTGGGGCAAGGACCGGGTCTTAGCTTGTAGTCGAATTGCAGCTCGCTGGCTGCCACCGTTTCTTGAAAGTGGGCGTTCCGCAATCCGGGCACCGTCTTGTCGAGATCGGTCAATTCCAGATCGTGGGTGGTCACCAAGCCGAAGCCATTGCCTTGCGATAGGGCGGAAATGTAGGAACGGCTCCCGATCAACCGTTCACGATTGTTGGTTCCCTTAAAGATTTCATCGATCAGGAAGACCACCGGTGCGCTGGATCGATCTGTCGTCGCGTCGAGCAGGCTTTTTAAGCGTTTCACCTCGGCATAGAAAAAAGATAGGCCCGCTTCGAGCGAGTCATCTACGCGGATACAGGTGGCGAGGCGCACCCAATTCCATTCGAAAAGACTGGCGCAGACCGGGGCTCCTGCCTGGGCGAGGCACAGATTGATGCCGAGAGTTCGCAAGAAGGTGCTTTTCCCCGACATGTTGGACCCGGTCACCAAGAGCACGGTTCCCAGTGTTTCGAGGGCAAGATCGTTCGTGACCCGGTGCCTCTCAGAAATCAGCGGATGGGCGAGGCCTTTGGCCGAAAGCCTGGCCTGCGCTCCGTTACGCTGGGGATCGGCGGTGAGTGGGTCCGGCCATTGATACGAAGGATGGAGCGCAGCAAACGTGGCGAGCGCCGAGGCAGCCTCGACCTCAGCAAGTCGATCCATCCAGGTCGGCAGGTGGGCGGTCACCTGAGCCTGAATCCGTTGGAGCCGATAGGTGAACCACAAGTCCCAGGGGCAGAACGTGTTGGCGATCAGATGGATGACCGGATGGGCTTTGACGCTGATCGCATGCAGGGTGCGCGCTGCTTGCCGGACGAGCTGGGGCGGATTCACGCCTGGTACGAGCAGCGGTGCCCACAGGCCAGCGAGCGCCGTGTGGCGAGGCCGGGCGTGCCGTTCGACAAACCCAAGCACGGCTCCCAGTTTCTCCAGTTCGAAGTGCACGCCCACCGCATGTTCTAATAACTCTTCGCCCTGATCGGTCCAGAAATAGAGCAAGGCATAGCCCGCGAAGGACCACATCCAATAATTCGGAAGCCATTCGAGCAGCGCACTCAACCCGAGCCCGATGGTGACGGCGGCGAGCAGGGTTTGAATCACTAAGACGGTCGTGAGATGCGGGAATCCGACTGCATGATTCAGGACAGCTTCCAGTCGTTGGCCGTTGATTTCCTGTTCGCCGATCAGCCGAGCTTCGAGCCCCAGCCGATCGCGAAACAGCGATCGCGGAATGAGTTCCTGCACAAGGCGACGGCGCATGAGCCACTGGTCCGGTCCCGGCGGTTGCTCAAGAAACCACGACACCAGCCGCGCCTGTCCGTGCGAGGAGACGGTGGTATCGAGCAGATGGACGAGCGAATGCGGGCCGACCAGATCCAAGTCTTTGGCATAAGGATGGTGCTCGGGAGCGCTCGATGGACGATTGGGAATGTGATGCCAATCCAGCCGGAGACGTGCCAGGTGCACGAGCTTGATCTGCTTCCAGAGGCGAAGCCGGTGCACGCGACTTTCGAGCCTGTTATGATAGCCGGCCACAATCAGGAACAGGCCGACAAAGGCGATGAGTGCCCCATTGCCGGCTTGATACCACCCCATTTTGTAGAGGGCTACCGTGCAGATCGCTCCGACGATGAACAGGATGAGACGCCAGCGGGTGAGTGCGGAACTAGAGGCGGTGGCCAGTGCGATCACGCGGTCGAGTTTCTCCACCAGGCGTGTCAGTGAATGGCCTTTCGTTACAGGCGGCACAGGCTGCTTCTGGAGCATAGCGCCGACCTTACTGGAAGGGGAAGAGTGCGTCAACTCTAGCCCGCATTATTCATGAACGCTTGTACTGCAATGGCGGATTCGCCGCTGCGACGAGCCTTCGGCTGGCAGGCTCGCCGCTCGTTCCCTCGACGTACTGTTCAAGTACGCCTCGGGACCTCGCGGCTCCGCATGCCCGTCTCGCGCCCCCTCCCTCACCCTCCCCCATAGCATGGGGGAGGGAAGGGTGGGGGACGACGAACCGTCATGAGTAATGCGGGCTAGTCTGTCATGAAATCAGAGGGATGGATCGATGTCCAGATTTGGACCGCCGTTGATACGGCAGAGTTGCTCGGCATGCTGGCTGATCCTGTGATCCAGGGCGGATGGGAGGAGAACGGGGTTGTCCATCTCTATTGGCCGAACCCACAGTGGAGCATGGAGGCACGTGCTCGCCTCAATAGTATTCTGCAGGGACTCGATCCGGACGCCTCGACCGAGAGCGACATTCGTGTTGAGGAATTGTCCGATCAAGATTGGAATCGCCAGTGGGCTCAATCAGTCGGGCCGATTCGGATCGGTCGGCGGATTGTGATCAGGCCGAGTTGGGAGCCGGTGGCGCTGCAGGCACAGGACATTGAGATCGTGCTCGATCAGAAGCAGGCGTTCGGCACGGGTCATCACGCGACGACACGGATGTTAGTAGAATGGCATGGGAATCTCGTTCACGGCGGCGAGTCGGTGCTGGATGTGGGGGCGGGGAGCGGCATTCTGGCGATGGTCGCGCTGCGGCTTGGGGCGGCCTCGGCCCTCGGAGTGGAATGCGACCCTGTTGCGGTGGATTGTGCACGAGACTATGCCACAGAGAACGGGTTTGGAGATAATCTCGAATTCCGGTGCGGAACGCTGGAGGAGGCTGACCGGCAAGGCCAGTTGCGACCGGATCTGGTTCTCGCCAATCTCGATCGCCAGACGCTGTTGCTGGTGTGCGATGAATTGGCACGGTACGTGAGCCACGGTGCGCGGCTCTTGCTGTCCGGCATCCTGAACGAGCAAGAGCAAGAAATTGTCGAGGCGTTCTCCAAGGCCGGCGCCATGTTGTCTCAACGGCGTGAACAAGAGGGCTGGCTGGCATTGGAATTGCTGATGGCGGAATCCTGTGAAGGAGTGAGTTGATGACCATCACCGGGTCCGGTGCTGGAGGCCGTCATCACCAAAGCCGGAGTCGAAGGCGACCGGCAACGGAATCTTAAACTGCATGGAGGACCCAATCGCGCTGTCTGCCTGTATTCGCAGGACCTGATCGAGCGGCTGCAGGACGAGGGCCATTCGATCGAAGCCGGTTCTTCGGGAGAGAACCTGACGCTTGCCGGGCTTGAGTGGGAGAAGTTGCAACCGGGGGACCGGCTCCAGATTGGGCCAGAGGTCCAGATCGAGATCATGAGTTATACGATTCCCTGCGAGCAGAATGCCCGGTGGTTTCGGGACAGAGACAGTAAGCGCGTTTCCCAGAAGATGAATCCAGGATGGAGTCGGTTCTACGCGAAAGTGCTGCGTGAGGGCGTGGTGAGACCGGGAGACGCCGTGGAAGTAATGAGCTGATAGCGGGATAGAAGAGCAGATGGCTGAGGGTGTATTGCGTCTAGTGGGAAACTAAGAACAGAGCTTCTGTCCCGGCCTATGTACCATGGGCCACACGCTCTTTGCTGATGGGTGAACCGA
>VBOL01000138.1 GCA_005887945.1 Nitrospirota bacterium | reverse complement strand
CTACCTCCTGGTGTGGAGAAAGGATCGGTTCGCATGAGCCTGTCTCCGGAGAACGCACATTCGATGATCGACAAGGCACTGGGACTCGGAGCTGTTGCATCACACCGGGCCTATCAGGTGCGTTCCCTGCGATTTCATTACCATCCTCTCAGTCGAGGAGACGCCAACTGGGTTCTCGACGGACTGACGTTTGATGTCGATGCTGGAGAGATTCTTGGCATCGTGGGCCCGAACGGGTCAGGGAAGACTTCGTTACTCAAACTGTTGGCGAAAGTCTTGCGCCCGCACGCGGGTGACATGGCCTTGTTCGGGCGCGATCTTGGCACAATGCCGCAAGTTGAGGTGGCAAGGACTGTGGCCTTTGTGCCTCAAGAAAGCCCACAGGTCTTTTCCTTTACCGTGATGGAAACGGTCCTGATGGGTCGGTATCCGCATTATCATGGCGCGAAGTGGAGTGCAGGATTCGGCTGGGAAAGCGCTGAGGATGTGTTGATTGCCGAACAGGCCATGCAGTCTACGGATCTCACCCACCTGGCTGGTCGTTCGGTGATGGATCTCTCGGGTGGTGAACGCCAGCGTTGCATGATTGCCAGGGCCTTGGCGCAAGCGCCCCAAGTCCTCTTGCTGGATGAGCCCACCGCCTTTCTCGATATCCAGCACCAGATCGAAATCTGCGCGATTGTGCGCCGGCTTAAAGAGGAACGTGGCTTGACCGTGGTGCTGGTCTCCCACGACCTGAATCTGGCGAGCCAATACTGCGATCGCATTCTGATGCTGAAGGCCGGAGCCCTCTTCCGTCTCGGCACGCCGCAGGAGGTGATTGATGCCGACGTGTTGCGATCTGTTTATGGATGTGACGTCTTGATCGATCGTCATCCAGAATCGGGCGTACCCAGGGTCACGATGCCCAGTTATATTTCAATGACGAATCTCAAAGATCATCTGTAACGGGAAGGGTTCGTGCCCGATCCTTTCGTCTATCGTTCAAGGCACATTGTTATTCAACAAGGAGGAGTGCTTAGAGAGAAATCATCAGCGACGGGGAAGATGGTGTAAAGCCATCACGGTGCCGCCACTGTAAGCGGGGAGTGATCCTTGCACAAGAGCCACTGCCATGAGGCGTTACACGTGAATCGTGAAACGTTATACGGTGGGAATAGTTCCCTCGATTAACGAATAACGATTCACGATGAACGTCCTCAAGCGGGAAGGCGCAGGGGAACGACGATCCGCGAGTCAGGAAACCCAGCTGACAGATGTTTCTACACAGCCCTTCGAGTCAAAGGGAGGTTTAGTATGCGGGCTGGTAACCGGTATCGATCCGCCTTGTTCTCCATGTGCGCGTTCCTCAGTTTTCCCGTCATATGGTCTGTGACAGCCTTCGGTGAAGAGCCCGCCGAAATTGAACCAGTTATTGAAACCAGAGAAGTGGTCATTTCTGCAACGAAGACACCGGTTCCCGTCAGTCATCTGACAAGTGCGGTGGAAGTGATTAGGGGCGAGGAGTTAGAACAAAAAAAGATCAAGATGGTCGTAGACGCGCTGCGTCTTGCTCAGGGCATGGCCGTGTTCTCCAACGGTGGCCCTGGGACCAGCGCGAGTGTCCGCATCCGTGGTGCCAGCGACACGCATACCTTGGTGCTGATCGACGGTGTTATCGTCAATAGCCCGACATTGGGGAGTTATGACTTTGCGAATCTGACGACAGAGAATATTGAACGCATCGAGATTCTCCGTGGCGCTCAAAGTATGTTGTACGGATCGGACGCGATGGGTGGGGTGATCAACATCATTACGAAGAAAGGTTCAGGAGTGCCTACGGCCAACGCCTTTATGGAGTATGGCTCATTTGCGTCTCTTCGTGAAGGAGGACAAGTGTCCGGGGCAAAAGGGCCGGTGGATTTCTCTATGAGCCTGTCGCGCTGGGATACCAGCAGTTTCTCTGCAGCCAACTATAGGCGAGGAGCCACAGAGCGGGATGGATTTCATAATTGGCAAGCGTCGGCGCGACTGGGGTTCGCATTGCCCAAGGATGGACGGTTAGATTTCACCATGCGTTGGTATAACGCAGACGTGAATACCGACGACACTAATAGAGATGTGTTCGGTTCAAAGAACTCCACCAATAATCTCATCCTCAGCGGGAGCTATGAACAGCCGCTGACGAACTGGTGGTCCCAGAAGCTGACGGTGGCGCAGGCCGATGAACGAGACAATTTCGTCAGCGGGCCTGTTCAAAAGGATTTGCAGACCGGCATTGTTGGACCAGCATTTGCGTTTACGTCGAGTATCGGCGTGTTGAATCGGCGTGTCGAATGGCAACACAACTTCCAAGTCGCGAAGCCATTGCTGATCACAGCCGGCTATCAATTTCGTGAGGAACAGGGGGACAATGCCGACATTGCTCCGAGCTCCAAGCGGATTGCATCGAATGCCGGATTTGCTCAAGCCCAGGTCAATGTTTTTGATCGGCTTTTTGTAACGGGCGGGGTGCGCCAGGACAGTTACAATGTCTTTAGTGACGCCACGACCTACCGTACCACGGCAGGCATTCTTGTTCCAGAAACCGGTACCAAGTTTCGCGGCAGTTATGCAACGGGATACCGCGCTCCCACCATCAATCAATTATTCTTTCCCGGATTCGGGAATCCGAATCTCAAGCCGGAAAAAAGTCAGAGTATGGACGCGGGGATCGATCAGAGCCTGTTTGGTGATCGGCTCCAATTGAGCGCCGGCTATTTCTGGAATCACTTCAATGACCTCATTCAGACGCTGTGTGATCCCTCATTCTTTGCGTGTGTAGCGAATAATGTGAGTCAAGTTAGGACTCAAGGCTGGGAGTTGGGATTCAAGTACGCAGTTATGGAAGGGTTGGCACTCCGGGGACAATACACCTACACCCTGACACGCGTCATCTCTGGACTTGACCTCACAGGTGGAGTGTTAGACGGGCGTCGACTTCCCAGATGGCCCATAGATCAGGCCAGTCTTGGTTTCACCTATCAGCCGATTCAACCGGTTCGTGTGAACCTCGACTATCGGTTTGTTGGTGCGCGAAATAACAATGCAAACAACG
>VBOL01000136.1 GCA_005887945.1 Nitrospirota bacterium | reverse complement strand
ATGTGGTCGCCCTTCTCCTTGTACATTTCCAGCACGCCCTTGATCGCGAGATTATCCGATTCGGTAGCGCCGCTCGTGAAGACGATCTCTTTCGGATCGGCCTTGATCAGCTTCGCGATCTGCTTCCGGGCGTTTTCGACGGCTTCTTCCGCTGCCCACCCGAAGGCGTGGTTGCGGCTGGCCGCATTCCCGAATTTCTCGACGAAGTAGGGCAGCATGGTTTCCAATACACGTGGATCCATCGGTGTAGTGGAATGGTTGTCCAAGAAAATCGGCAGTTTCATCGTTCAACTCCTTGTGCCGTTGGAGACTGAATCGTAATGAGGGGTGTACCACCCATCATGTCTTGCAGGGTCATGTTATTGAGCAATTGGGCGATGCTGTCCTGGACTTTCAAGAGCGGTGTGCGGATATGGCAATTTTCCCGCTGCATGCAGAACTCTCCATCCTTCTCGTGCGAACAATCGGTAATACCCAATGGGCCCTCGATGCATTCGAGAATTTGCGCGATCGTAATCTGGTGCGTGCGTCGGGCCAGCACGTACCCGCCCTTGGGACCATTATGACTCTCGATCAGTGCATTCTTGGCAAGGGTCTGGAGCACTTTGGCCAGTAGCTCAAGGGGGATGTTATATTCCTCTGCGATCTCCTTCGTATTCACCACGCGCCCAGGCGTCACGTCGCCGAACTGGACAGTAGCGATGTGCTGAAGGGCCATGAGGGCATAATCAGCTTTTTTCGAAATCTTCAACATTGCTATTGCCGATCATATAGGTCGGAGACTATAATGATCTCCGATAAATAAGGTCGGACTAAGGATAGCACGCAGGTTTCGGAGCTGTCAACAGCGGGAAATAAGGCTGAATTCGGCTGAGAAAGGAACGGGCATATGGGTGGGACTAATCCCTATATTGAAAAAGCCGACTACGAGCTTCCTCAGCAGGCCTATACCGTCACATTTATCGCTCCTGACGGTGTGGTGACGAAGGTTGAGGTCGATCCAGCCAAGATCCCCTACGGCCCGACGGGGCTCCCAGGGAGCCTTTTGGATGTGGCGATGGGCAATGGGGTTGCGGTGGAACATGTCTGCGGGGGGGTCTGTGCCTGTTCGACCTGCCACGTCATCGTGAAACAGGGGCTTGAGAGCTGTAGCGAAGGCACAGACGATGAATTTGATCAGCTGGAGGAAGCGCCGATCACCACGTTGCAGTCACGGCTTGGTTGCCAATGTGTGCCGAATGGCACGAAGGATATTGTGGTCGAGATCCCAGCCGTGAACAAGAATCTAGTGAAGGAGGGGCACTAGTCGTAGGTTTCAGTTTTCACTTCTTTCCGGTCATATCCCGCCTCCACAAAGTAGACTCGCAGCGGCCGCACAAAGCCTTTGGTGCCGCACAACATCGGAATCACTTTCGGCGTCCCCTCAATCAACGGCCTGATCATGGAGAGCGTAAGGTCGACGCCTTGCTGTTCCCCTCCGGCAGCCACCAACGGAAGATAGCGGAATCCGGGATGGGGCACGGCTAATGTCAGCAATTCCTGATGAAAAAGCAGTTCCTCCTCTGCAGGTGCAACTGAGACCAAGAGGACAGAACCCGTCTGTCGCTGCGCATAGAGTTGCTTCAACATGCAGCGGATCGGGACGAGGCCGGTGTAACGGGCAATGAGGATCAATTCTCGATCAAGTTGCTTCGGAAGTGTGAAGTTCCCATAGGGGCCTGAGAGCTGTGTGTCATCGCCAGGTTTAAGTGTATAGAGATAGTTGGACCCCACGCCACCCGGTACGCGATCGAAGATTAAAGTCAATTCGCCTGACGGCGTGCCTGGTGCCGCCATTGAGTACGCTCGATTGTTTTGCGAGCAACTGGGAGGAGCACGAGTTGGCGAACGTGGGGGGTGAGATCGTTCACCGAGAGAACTGTGGCTGACTGCGTGAATTCGGCCATAATGATATCCTTGTTTGTCATAGCAGAAGCCGTGTCGAGATGGAAGCGCCGCGATTCTGTACAAGGCTTTTCTATGCGTGCTATAGATACCAGCCTTCACACAGATTTGATGAGTTGAATGCATGACACAAGTCCGAGTTCGATTTGCGCCCAGTCCCACCGGCTTTCTCCACATCGGAGGCGTCCGCACGGCGCTGTTCAATTGGCTCTTTGCCCGCCAGCAGAATGGCGTGTTTGTCCTCCGTTATCGAGGGAATGAAGTGGGTTGGGCTCGATTGGGACGAGGGCCCTTTCCGTCAGACCGAGCGCATGGACCTCTATCGCCGCCATGCGATGCAGCTTCTTCAGAAGGGGCAGGCCTATTGGTGCATCTGCAAAGCAGAAGAACTCGACGCGCGGCGCAAGGAAGCCGAGGCCAAGGGGCTGTCGCCGAAATACGACGGCCGTTGCCGTGATTGTGGCCATACAAATCTGACCGGCGACGCGGCCCTGCGCTTCAAGGCTCCGCAAGAGGGAGAGACCGTGGTCGACGATCTCATCAAGGGCAAGATCGTCTTCGATAACAATGTGCAGGACGATCTGATCATACTCCGGTCGAACGGCTACCCGACGTACAACTTTTCAGTGGTTGTTGATGATGCGCTGATGCACATAACCCACGTGGTGCGGGGAGACGATCATCTGACCAACACGCCGCGACAGGTCCCGATCTTCCAGGCGCTTGGGTTTCCAGTCCCTCAGTTCGGGCATCTGCCGATGATTCTGGGCTTGGACAAAGCCCGCCTTTCGAAGCGGCATGGGGCCACCTCGATTATGGCCTATAAAGACATGGGGTACCTGCCGGATGCTATGTTGAATTATCTTGTTCGGCTTGGGTGGTCACACGGGGACCAAGAAATCTTCACTCGCCAGGAGCTGATCGAGAAGTTTTCCTGGAAGAACGTTCAAACGTCCGCAGCCGTGTTCAATCCCGAGAAACTCCTCTGGGTGAACGCGGAATATATCAAGCTCAGCCCGCCGACCCAGGTCGCTCAGGCGCTTGTGACCCTCTTGAACGCAGCAGGATTAACAGACGAAGTCCAGGCTGTCTCGACCGACTGGCTCGCGCAACTCGTCGTCCTCGTAAAGGAACGGGCGAAGACGCTCGTGGAGATGGTCGATTGGGTGAGGCCGTATTTTGGGCAGACCGTGACGTGTGACGAAGAGGCGGCGAAGAAGTTTTTGACGCCGGCCATCGCGCCGATCCTCGGCAAGGTGCTCACTCGTTTCGAGGCCTTCCCTACCTTTTCAAAACAGCAATGGGAAGGTGCCTTCAAGCAGTTGGTTGAGGAAGAGGGGGTGAAGATGGGGCAGCTGGCCCAGCCGGTTCGCGTTGCCCTGACCGGTCGTACGGCCAGCCCCGGCCTCTTCGACGTGATGGAAGTCTTGGGGCGAGACCGGACGTTGTTTCGGCTCCGCCAGGGGATCGAACGGGCCTCCCACGCCTGAGGCAGTTCCTTGTCTCCAAAGTAGCACCGATCTTGACGAAACCGAGACCTGTATATTACTGTGGCGTCGGTTGGGGGATCGTCTAGCGGTAGGACGTCAGTCTCTGGATCTGACTACCTAGGTTCGATTCCTAGTCCCCCAGCCAATAATTTTTCCACGCCGTACTCTCAGATCGACGTCTCGGTTCCGTACCGTGCTGGGGGATCGTCTAGCGGTAGGACGCCGGCCTTTGGAGCCGGCTACCTAGGTTCGATTCCTAGTCCCCCAGCTACTTTCTTTTGACCACCCCGATATCTATTTCAGCGACCTCAAATCAATCACGAATCTGAATCTGACATCTCCCTTGAGGACGCGTTCATAGGCTTCATTTACTTGTTGAATCGGAATCACTTCAATATCGGACTCGATGTTGTGCGTGGCGCAGAAGTCGAGCATTTCTTGGGTTTCTCGGATGCCCCCGATTACCGACCCAGCGATGCGGCGGCGATGCAGAATCAGTGGAAAGGGCTCCAGCGGCGTCGGCTTATCCGGAGCCCCCACAAGAATCATGGTTCCGTCGGTTTTGAGCAGGTTCACATAGGTGTTGTAGTTATGCGGTGCGGAGACGGTATCAAGGATAAAATCAAAGTGCCGCTGCAGTCGGGTAAACGTCTCGGGCTGTGAGGTGAGGGCGAAGTTGAAGGCGCCCAACTGTTCAGCATCTTTTCGCTTCCGTTCAGAGGTGCTCAAGACAGTCACTTCGGTTCCGAGCGCCTTGCCGATCTTCACAGCCATATGGCCCAGTTCACCCAGTCCCACGACCGCAAGTTTGTGATATTTGCCGACGCCCCAGTGGCGTAGCGGGGTGTATGTTGTAATTCCCGCGCACAAAAGTGGGGCTGCTCCGGCAGGCGACAGGGCTGAGGGAATCCGCAGCACGTAATGCTCATCCACGACTATCTGCGTGGAGTAACCGCCCTGCGTAGGCTGGCCGTCTGTGTCGCGGCCGTTATTAGGTGAGGAGCACGCCGGCTTCGCAGTACTGCTCTGATCCCTCTCGACAGGCCGGGCAGGTCCGGCAGGAATCGACGAAGCAGCCGACGCCGGCACGCTCGCCGACTTTGATTGTCTTCACGGTTGAGCCAACCTGTGTTACTGTGCCGACGATTTCATGGCCCGGGACCATCGGGGAAATGGAGCCGCCCCATTCGTCGCGAGCTTGATGAATATCCGAGTGGCAGATGCCGCAGTGGGTGATCGTAATGAGCACGTCATGAGGGCCGACCTCGCGCCGCTCGAACGAGAAGGATTGCAAGGCTGCCTTGGCGGTCATCGCGGCATAGCCTCGGGTCGACAGCATGGCTTGTGCTCCTTGTGAGAGGACTTAGTTCGACCGTGACCCAATCAAGATACCGTGGGCTTGCCAACCCTGAAACGTGCGAACGAGGCTGGCATCAACCGCGTCGCGCACAGTCGTTGTATCGTGCCGCCAGTGGAACTGTTGGGTGGGGATTGCCGGTTGTGCCCTGTGGGAAGATGGACGATCTGTCCTTGGACTGTTGCTTAACTGTTTTGCTGTGCCTCTGTGTCGTTGTCCCCCTCCAACGAGTCGGGAAGGGAGGTGTCCATCCTGAGGGTGGGGTCTGGTATGCGATAACGTTCCGTTGCCCAGGCGCCGAGGTCGATCACTTGACATCGTTCAGAGCAGAAGGGGCGCCAGGGGTTGCCTTCCCAGGTGCTGGGTTGTTGGCAGAGGGGACAGGTCATGCCCAACATTATACCACGGTGAATCCGAGGATCAGCCAGCGGTCAACTCGTGCGGAACTGGTGCGTGGTGGCGACTTGCAGCAATCGGTGCAGGCGGCGCTGATCGATCTCCGAGAGGCCGAGGAATTCGAGTCCGAACTCCCCTCCCTCACTCCAACGGACCGCGGCGGATTCAATCGTAATCGGCGAACCAAGATCAGTCGCCCTGATGAGGATTCTCACCGCTGAACCGGGCTGAATCGACGACATGCTGGTGACGGCGCATCCTCTGGCAGACAGATCGAACATTGTGCCTTCGCGGATGTCTGTCTTGCTGGTGCTGGAGAAGCAGACCTGCATGTCAACGGGGATTCGTGGATATTCTCGACACTCAATCATGCGGTCCTCCATCCGGTTCGAGGTTCCTCGTCGTGCCAGCACCTCATGCTCCGGCTAGTCTAGCAAACCCCGAGCTACGGTAAAGTAAAACATGGAAACTGTATGACGGATGGCCAGAGGAAGGGTTACGGCGCCGGAGATTTTTCGAAGACCTTTACGGCGATCGCTTTCTGTTTCATCTTCTTGACCAGCCCGACATACGAGACGTCACGAATAATACTGGTGAATTGTGAGCGATAATTGCTCACGATGCTGGCTCCATCGATGACCACGTCATAGACCCGCCATTCGTACGCACGGTGAATCAGCCAAAAGTCGACCGGCGTGTCGATCTTCCGTCCCTTCATTTGCGCTTTAACTTCGGCAAAGGGATCCTCCCGAAGTTCCCCCAGGAACACCACCTGTTCGTCGGAATGTTCGGTGAGGCGGCCCACAAATGTGTCTCGAAGGAGTTGCACGAAGAGGTTGACGAACTCGTGCTGGTCCCGATGGGAAAGCTTGGACCAGGGGGCTCCCAGTACACGTCTCGCCATTTCCTCGTAATCCACACGATGTTTGATGACTTCTTCGATTTCATGCCGCCGTTCTTCGGCCTGTTCCGGTTGCTTCAAGGTTTCGTCATCAAGGACTTGGATCAGCTCGATGATCGTACCCTTCACCGCATGATCTTCATCTTGATGATGGTTGTGACTGTAAAACGGCTCCTGTCATTGGTTTCTCCAGTTACCTCAAGCGTAGCAGGGATACTGAGTCTGTACAGTGGTCTCAACAGGGCGGAAAGAGAGGGAAGTTCTGGGAGAGTCCTGGTGAACGAGGGAAGATTGCGGTTTGTTACCGGGCCGGCTGAGTTTTTTCGATCTTGGCCCAGGCGTCTTTGAGTGACACGGTGCGGTTGAATATCAGTGTGCCGGAGGCCGAATCTGGGTCGGTACAGAAGTATCCCAGGCGCTCGAATTGGTACCGTGTGCCGGGCGCTGTCTGCCGCAAGCTGGGCTCAACCAGACAGCCCGTGACTCGCTCCAATGAGTTGGGGTTGAGGTAGGTCGTCCAATCGTGGTCTGGCGGCACCTTCGCCAGGTCCGTCACCAAGAGGGGGTTGTAGAGACGGACTTCGGCTCTCACAGCATGGGCCTCGGAGACCCAATGGATGGTGGCCTTGACCTTGCGCTGTTCCTGGGAAGCACCGCTCTTTGTCGTGGGGTCATAGGTGCAATGGAGCTCGGTAATCTCGCAGGTCTGCGGATCTCTCGTTACCCGGACACATTTGATGATATAGGCATACCGGAGCCGCACTTCGCGTCCTGGGGCGAGCCGGAAAAATTGTTTGGGCGGATCTTCACGGAAATCGTCTTGCTCAATATAGAGGACGCGTGAGAAGGGGACTTTTCTCGTTCCCGCAGACGAATCCTCCGGATTGTTGACGGCTTCCAATTCTTCGGACTGGCCCTCGGGATAGTTGTCGAGGACGATTTTGAGCGGCCGCAACACGGCCATCACTCGGGGCGCTCGCTTGTTCAGATCATCGCGAATAAAGTGTTCGAGCAGCTGAATCTCGACGATGGCCTCGCGCTTGGCTACGCCGATATGGTCGCAGAAGGCCCGAATCGCTTCTGGGGTATACCCGCGGCGGCGAAGTCCTTTGATCGTCGGCAGTCGTGGGTCATCCCATCCGCTCACCAGTTTCTTTTCGACCAACTCGAACAGTCTCCGTTTACTCATGACGGTATAGGCCAGGTTCAAGCGAGCAAACTCGATCTGCTGTGGTCGGTGCGGCACTTCAGCCTGCTCGACGACCCAATCGTAGAGAGGCCGGTGATCTTCAAATTCCAAGGTGCAGATTGAGTGCGTGATTCCCTCCAGGGCGTCCGAGAGGGGATGCGCATAGTCGTAGGCCGGGTACAGGCACCAGGTGCTCCCCGTTCGATAATGCGTCGCATGCCTGATGCGATAGAGGACTGGGTCGCGCAAGTTGATATTGGCTGACGCCATGTCGATCTTGGCTCGGAGGACGTGGCTTCCGTCGGCGAATTCCCCGGCTCGCATGCCTCGAAAGAGGTCAAGATTGTCATCGACGGAGCGGTCGCGAGAGGGGCTGTTCTTTCCCGGCTGAGTCAGGCTGCCGCGATAGGTACGCATCTCCTGGGCCGTTAAGTTATCGACATAGGCTTGGCCCTTACGGATCAGCCGGACGGCAACGTCGTACAACTGCTCGAAGTAATCCGAGGCAAAAAACATCTTCTCATGCCAGTCGAACCCCAGCCATCGGACGTCGTTCTGAATGGCCTGGACATATTCAGGATCTTCGGTGGTCGGATTGGTATCGTCGAATCTCAGGTGACAGATGCCGCCCGGGGTGTTGTTTGCCAAGCCGAAGTTCAGGCAGATAGATTTCGCGTGACCGATATGGAGATAGCCGTTTGGCTCAGGTGGAAAGCGCGTAACAACTCGGCCGCCATGTTTGCCCGCTGCGTGATCGGCTGCCACGATGTCGCGGATAAAGTTTGAAGCGCCAGTCGGTTCAGACACGATAGATCAATGACTCCTCTGTGGACAAGAAATGTGCGAACCGGGTCGTCGCGCGCTGTTCTATCACAAGAGTGGCATACGGGAGAAGAGCTTATCCGGAGAGGGGGAACATCGGAGCGAACCGAGCGCTACGCGGTTTGGTGAGTCGGCATCTGCATCACGCTGAAGTCTTTCTGCGCGATGAGATGCCCTTCCATGCGAAGGCGAAACTCGTAGCGTCCCGGAGCGGGGAAGACCAGTGAAGGGATATTGATCCCGAAATCGGAAATTTGAAGGCGGTCGCCAATGGCAATATTCGGAAGGGTGGCCCGGCAGACCAGCTGTTCGTTGTTGAGGTAGATCAAATCGATGTCGAAGTGATACGTCCCTTCGGCATCGGTGAGGCAGAAATACAGCCCCATTTGTGAGTGTTGGAAGGGAAAGCTCACGGCCTGCAGGTGGGTGAAGAGGCCGATGAGGCTTTTCTTCTTGGTGACGCTGTCCTCAATGACCTGGTCGCAGACCAAGAAGGCTTGCACGCTCGGCTTCACGACGTCTGACATATTGCCATTGTACGGGAGTCTTGCGCCTTGTCAAAAAGGATGTGTTTTTCAACAAGGAGCCAGGGTGGCCGCCGGTTGTCGCTCTCTTGATTGTAGGGAGCGGACACGCAAGAAGTGAGGCTGGGATCTATTGGGAGCCGATTATCCGATTGCCGCCGCGCTGCCGCGGCTTTCCGCTACATCGCCGAACAGGGTGAGACCGGTGCCGATGCGGCAGTAGTGTGGGCTGACGGTGACTAATTCGCCTTTATGGGTATAGAAGTGCCCCACGGTTATGCGAATTTTTCTTCTCTGTATGAAGCAGGCTTCGAACACCGTGTGTCCAGTTGTTCGGTCTGCTACGGTGACTGAAGGAGGATCGTCCGGGGTTGCCTCGTCGCTGGCGTTTACGTTGATGGTGAAGCGGCCCGCGCTATGTGCCGAGAGCGCATTCCGTCGGATATGGCCGACGCGGGTTCCCTGCTCATCGTACAGGTCCATCGTCAGGAGCAACGCCAATGGCTGGTGTTGCGTTTCCAACACCAACTGCTCCTTGCCTTGAAGCTTGACGACGCCGTTCGTGTTTCTAAACACATTCGAGCCGACGTGTAGCTCAAGGCCCTGTTCGGGCTTCTCGATGTCGATCAGTTCCGGAGAGTCTGTGATGCCGATAGTTCTGATTTGGAGCGGGTTGTTCATGTTCCACCATGAGTTTGCCGATGGGAAGATGAGGCCGACGACCGAAGAATCCCCTCTCCCAGAGGCCCGCCGTGTGTGTTTGTCGCAAGGTAGGCTATACCACCGTCTCTGTCAAGTCGTGGGTGAACCAGCGGTGCATAGGCCTGAATACTACCCAAAATCGTTAGGAATTGAAAAGTGAAAAGTCCTTGTGCTACTGTGCCACGCCCATCCCTCATCAGTGATATCTGGTCCCATCGTCTAGCCTGGCCTAGGACGGAGCCCTCTCAAGGCTTAAACACGGGTTCAAATCCCGTTGGGACCACCACACCAAGCTCGCTCGTACCGCGCGCGCCTTGTCCATGATTGCGCGTGAATAAAATCCTTTAATAGAAGTTTCCCCCAAAATCCGCTTGCGCGGCCCAGAGCCATTGAATTGAGCATGGCACAGGGATAACCCCTCTCTGGAGATCTTCTTACGACCACCTCCAGTGAGGTGGCCGCGCATCTGAGTGCGTACGTCATGGAGGTTGTTGAATCCAAGTCTCGATCGTTGAAGATCGTGTTGATCGCGCTCCGCAGTCCTCTTCTTGACAAGTGTGGTGGTTCGATGAGCAGGTCATGCGTCCTCACACACCAGGATGCAGCGAGGGGTATCTCGGTGTGCAACTTCGTTGACGCCTCTATCGTTGGTTGTGTATAAAGAATGCGCCGTTGCTCCGTTCACTTCTATGCAGGTAGACTCTCTTATGGGTGCACGTGAATTCCGCGATGGGGCGAAAGATGGACTCGAAGCGCTCGAGCCTCTCGACCCGGAACAGATCGGATCCTTCGACGGCCTGCTGACTGCTATGCGAAAGACAGCCTTTGGGGGCCGCAGCTTGGGCGAAGCCTACGAAGTGCTTTGGGCGATGATCGAAGACCCCGACTGCCTCGTCGTGTTGACGCTGTCAGGGGCGATGACCATTGCCAAGATGGGCAAGATTATCAGTTCGATGATCGATCATGGGATGGTGCAATGTGTCGTTTCGACTGGTGCATTGATTGCCCATGGGCTGACCGAGTCGGTTGGTAAAACACACTATCGGCACCATCCGTCCATGTCCGATGAAGAGTTGTTCAAGAAGGGCTACAATCGAGTCTACGACACGCTGGAGATGGAGTCCAACCTCAACTATGTTGAGCATGTCGTCGCCCGAACGATGAGACGGATGGATCAGGACCAGCCTCTTTCCTCCGAGATCCTGACCCGTGAACTGGGGAAGACGCTCGCGGAAGAATATGACGGAGCAGGTATTCTCAAAAGTGCCTATCTGAAAAAAATCCCAGTCTTCATCCCTGCGTTTACCGATTCCGAGATGGGACTGGATCTTGGAACCTGGGCCATGAGTCGAGAGCTCAATCGGGCTCGTACGCAGGTAAACGGAGGCAGTGATCTTGAGGTGCTGCGCGCGATTCATCGCTCCTGTCCTTCGTTCAATCCCTATCTCGATCTCAACAGTTATGCGAGCCATGTCATCTCAGCCAAGCGGCGTGGGATCTTTACGATTGGCGGGGGAGTGCCTCGCAATTGGGCGCAACAGGTCGGCCCCTACATTGAGATCTGCAATACGCGGCTTGGCCTCAATGTACAGCCGCCTC
>VBOL01000135.1 GCA_005887945.1 Nitrospirota bacterium | reverse complement strand
TGCGGCGTCTCTTAGCCAGAACAGGGGAAAAGGACAGAAAACTCCTGCTCTCAATAGCCCAAAAAATTGCAACTCACAAGGTCGCGCGCGATCGCAGCCTCGTCCAGTCCTAACTCATTGAGCCTCGACCATGGTTAGCTATTCGACCGCCCTGCGTTCGAGCAGCGGCCAAAGCCAGGGCATCACACCGATTCTGGAGGTCGTGATCGCCGTGGCCAGCAACCCAAGCCCAGCGGATCACGTGTTCCGATGCCACTTCATCGAGCTCGCGCCACAGATCCTGGTTCTGTACCGACTTTCGATTTGAGGTTCGCCAGCCGTTTGCCTTCCATCGCGCCAGGAGCTCTGTGACACCTTGCGTCAGGTACTGAGAATCCGTCACGAATTCGACCTCACAGATTTCGCGCAATGCTCTTGGTCCCTTGATCACAGCGGTTAGCTCCATGCGGTTGTTGGTGGTCTGTGCTTCGCTCCCTGACAATTCGCGCTCCTCACTGCCATATCGCAGAATGCAAGCCCAACCACCTGGACCTGGATTCCCGATTCACGATCCGTCTGTGATTATTTGGACCTTCTTCATGTCCTCATCTCCTTCCCGAAGCAATCCCCGGGTGACCGGCTTCGGCAACAACCTCGAAGTCCTCGCTGGAAAATGAACCATGGCAGGTGCGACCCCATAGAAGGAACATGTTCGATGCAAGATACTTTGTACGGGCTCTGGCCTGGGAGAAAATCCTCTGTTGGTTCCAACGGCTTCCACCGGAGACAATACGATGGCATCGGTTGAAGAAATTCGCTTTCCCCTCGCCACATGCGCAATCGTCTCAGTCTGCTGTGTGGCGTTGTTCGCTGTGTGCTGCGACTTCGCTGCATCTACGAACCCATGGGCAGAGTCGAACTCCAGGGCCGTTGCAATCACTGTAGACGACTTGCCCGGAGCAGTGCCAGGCACGGGACGGGCAGCCGGCAACCTGAAAGACTTGAAACGGATCAACCGCCTGATTCCCCGAATTCTGAATGCGCACCGTGCTCCAGCGATCGGATTCGTAAACGAGTGGAAGCTACAGGTTCCGGGCGAGCGCGATACGCGCGTCGCGCTATTGCAATCCTGGCTCGATGCCGGCTTGACACTGGGAAACCACACCTACAGTCACATTTCGTTTCAGACCACGCCGCTGGCTCAGTATGAGGACGACTTCATTCGGGGTGAGGTCGTAACACAGGCCCTGATGAAAACTGCTGGACAAGAAGAAAAGTATTTTCGCCATCCCTATCTTGCGACAGGCCCAACGCCTGAAACGAAGGCTGCTTTCGATATCTTTCTGAAAGATCGTGGTTACCGGGTGGCGCCGGTAACCGTGGATAACGATGACTGGCAATTCAACGACGTGCTGGGTGCTGCTCTGGAAAAGAAAGACAAACAACTGGCCAACAGAACTAAACAAGTCTATCTGGCCTACATGAGCACTGTGTTTGATTACTACGAGAGCGTTTCGCGCAGTCTCTTTCATCGTGATATTCCTCAAGTTCTTCTGATCCACGACAGCGGGCTGACTGCGGAGTGCCTTGACCAGCTTCTTACAAACCTCGAGCGCCGCGGCTATCGCTTCATAACACTCGACGATGCTCTGGCCGATCCAGCTTACGCAACACCTGATCTTTTTATTGGCCCTGAGGGCTTCTCGTGGCTCCTACGTTGGAAGCTCGCCTTCGGCCAACAGGCCGACTGGCAAAAGGAACCTGACCCGCCTGCATGGGTCATGAATATGTCAAATGACATTCGCTGCGCCAAACAAAAGCATTGAGCAACTGAAACCCTTCCTCACGCTCCCTCACCCGCACGGCTCCAGCACCCAACCCCAACACCTCATTTCCCGGCCGAAAACATCACAAGAATCGGGGATAGTAAATCCGCAAAGTTCACGCACTCAATCGCTTACTCCGGATCGAGGACGGATAATGTCGATTCAATATCTCTTCAAAGAAAGGTTAAGGGAAGGGCAAACGCGGTTCACCGAGCGGTCGCGGCCAGCTCGGGACGTTCGGTCCCGACACCGAGGGTCTCCCTCAACCGGATGCAGCGGGTTCCTGGGCAACACGAAACCGGCATTTCCAGCAATTGCGCGTGCCAGTCCTTCACCAGACCGAAGAACACATGACACTGGCTGTTCCGGAAAAATCCAGAGATGAATTGCAGCAGATCGTAATTGGAAACCAAGTAGAGGACGTGGCTCACATGCGCTTCTCGACCGAGCGCCGCGGCAATATCCCTGTAGAACCGTATTGGCTTGGGGCTCCGCTCGTATTCGAGCGCGAAGCGCTGGTCTCCTGCTTCGGTGCGGACCGTCACGACCGCATCGTAGTCTTTCACATAACCAAATCCAGTCAGTTCATTTTGAGAGCGGATTTCCATCGAACCAATCCACCGCACGAGCAGTCCGGCTCGAAGGGCGCTGAGCTGAATCTCGTTGAGCCCGATAGCATGAAGAACACTTCGCTCGGCTTCCTTGCCGTTGAACCTGTCACGGCCAACCAAGCAGTACTCCCCCATGTCTTGCAGCAACATCGCGGCGCCACCTGCCACCGAATACACAAACTCACCCGTACAGCCTTGCATTGTCTGTCGCCTTACGAGTCCCCGATCCATCAATCTTCGCAGCCTCCAATCGAAAGACTTGCGACTACGCTCATAGTGGTTCAGTCGCATGAACTCGAATAACTGTGAGTGGGTTGTGTACTCCGAGTGTAAGATTTGACGCAACAGCGGGAGGTCTCGCGACTGGTTGAGTTGAATGGAGCCTTTCGGATACCGCATTGGTCACCGCACCTTATGCAAACTCCAACTGAAGTCGCGCACTCCAAGGCCAGGAGACGAACGGCCGAAGAACGAACCTGCCGAGATCCGTGCGCAACCAGCTGTCGAGCGGCATCAACAACATCGCCTCCTGCTGGTCCCGGCATTCACTGAAGGAAATCAGAAGCGTGCCTTCCGACCTCCATGCCGGCGACCCTACATCGAGGTGTCCGACCTCAGCTGATCTAACAGCAACGAGGAAGTAGTCAGGCTGCTGCGGCGTTGGCAACATGCGCTTGAAGAGCACCTTGTTCTGTCCATTCCAGACACACGGCTCGGCACATTCAAACACACTGTTGATCATTGCAAGCGGGCGGTTCGGATCGAATCCTCCGACTCCGTTGAACCGGACATGGCCGACGATCTTTGGCCGCGTCCGAATCTTTCCGTTGATGGGAACGCCGGTCGTGTTGAAATACGCCGCTCGCGCAAACCGTCTCGGATCATTTTTATCCTTCCGAAAGCGGCGGCGCCAAACACTCCCAAAACCTGTGATGGTAACTAGCATTCCTGTCATGCACCCTTCAAGCGCTTGTTCTTCTGCCGTTCCGCATACAACTCTTCCTGCAGGCGGTTGATCTGACCGACAAACCTTGCGCTGTCCCCATTGGCGCCGGCTGACACCGGCTCGCCCGCCCCGCTGGTGGAGTTTCGGGGTCCGTTCACCTTCTTTGACAACGCATCGAGTCGCGTGGAAAGGTCGGCAACGACTTGTGATTTCTGCCGGAGCTCTTCCTGAAGCTTGTTGCGATCTTGCGTTGTGGCTTCGAGCTGACCTGCGATCCGCTGCAGCTCAGCTCTCAAACTCTCCACTTCCGAATTGCCCCAACCCGGTTTCCCCTTGCTCGACTCGGCAGCTTCCATTGCGCGATTGCACTGCTCGATGTGCTGGTTGTATTTCTCGATGGCCTCCTTGGCGACCTGGCGGGAATAGAGATCATGGCTGTAAAGGTCTGACATCATCTCCGCGGTGACACGCATGCTGCGGCGGTGGTCGAGAATCAGCTTCGCGTAGGCCGCGATCATAACCAGCAGCCCCGCCGTCACCGGCACGCTGTACCAGAAGCGAGGTACCTTAACCGTTGATTCGAGGAAAGCCTTGCGTTGCTCCTCGAGCCAGGCTCCGTAGTCGAAACCGCTCGGGTTACATTTCTTGAGCAGAAATTCGTACCACGTATCCCGGCCAGGAGACGGCTGTCGCGGGGTCTGTGCACTCACAGATATAGGAGCCAGAGAAAGAGTGATCGCCAACAAGTCGCGGCAAATGACTCGCCTTGCCATGCACATTGTCAGTGCCCCCGCCTTGCGTAACGTGGCCCTGCAAACGCAGGACTTTTGAACCGAAGATTCGCGCCGACCGACGTTGCGCGGGATTGTTTGAGCCGCGGGTACAACTCCGGCCTGAAATTGGGGATCGTGACATCCGTGGAAGGACGGACATGCAGGTGGCTGTGGAGTGTGCCGAGCATATCATCGGTCATCAAGATTTCCATTTGGCCTTTGGGTAGGTTCTTGATGTGCTCATCGAGGGATCTTGTCTCACGCGTTTCGACATCGACCGCTCGGCCTGTTTCCTCGTAGCTCTCGAATCCAAAAAACCTCCTTCTCTCCATGGACAGATTGCGCCGTGTGACGCGGTGCTCGGCCGACGCCTTTAGAAAGTAGCTTGCTGTTTCCTCGTCGCGGGTTCGCATCGTCACGGTGGTGTTCGGTGCGGACGCGATGTCTTCTTTGAATCCCCGGCCGACATGCATGAGTTGCGAGAGGCTCTGCATGGAGAAGAGGAAAGCCGTGTTCGTTCCACGCGCTGTTTGGAGGATCTGCGGAAAATTCCGGTAGCCGAATGGTGCAAACTCGTCGAGGACGACGCTCAATAGCGGCCTGTTGGCGCGCCGGCGGTGCGCTTCGCTTTCGTATCTTTTGCCAATGACGAGCTGAAGGTTTTGTAATAACATTTTGCCCAGCGCCGTTACCGGTTCCGTATTCTTGTTCACGTTCAACGTCACATAGAGGATGAGCTCCTGCTCGATCGCTTCGTCGAGTGAAACCAATTCTTCGTACGGACCGGTGATGACACTCAATTCATCGTCGAGAAACGTCATGCACTGGTTGAGCAGCCCTTGGATCTTCGGAACACGCTCCCGGTCCTCGAACGACTGATACAAGCTCTTGACGGACATCTCAAAATTCAGCCTTTGCTGCGTGCTGATCTTTTTGCTGTGCTCAAGGTGCCGGGCCGCCTTCGCTACCTGCTCCCGCAACGCTTCCAGGTCCATGGCCATGACTAGGACGTCGTAGAAGTTGAATTTCAGCCCGGTGTAGACGAGCACGCGCACGATGTTGGCCAAGTAGTGCAACTGGTGCTCCTTGAAGAACTCGCGGTGCAAGTTGAACGAACCGAAAACCATGTTCACTACTGGCATGTAGTCTTCATCAGTGCAGTGGAGGGGGTTGTAGCGCACGGATATCTCCGGCCGACTGGGGCTGATCACGCGCAGATCGGTGAGGCGGCCTGCGCGGTGAATGTGGGGAAGAAGGCTGTCGAGTAACTCCGTATCGCCCTTGCCATCGAGGATCAGCATGGGGATGCAATGTTGGTCGTCGGGAGGCCCGATGACTCGATAGAGGTCCTGCGTAACGATGTTGGCCAGGAGTGTCGTTTTTCCTGTTCCGGTCATTCCCAAGACAATTCCTTGCATCACTCGAACCTGGTCGGGCCAGAGCCACGGCTTCCCATGGACGTCGTAGCCGAAGACAACCGCGTTC
>VBOL01000134.1 GCA_005887945.1 Nitrospirota bacterium | reverse complement strand
GGGCGCTGTTGAAGGCGGGCGCGGACAAGGTGAGCATCAATACGGCGGCAGTCCAACGGTCTGAATTTGTGCAGGAGGCGGCGGAGCGATTCGGGACGCAATGTATCGTCGTGGCGATCGACGCCAAGCGTCGCATTGCGCCGGCGGCAGGGTGGGAAGTGTTTACCCACGGCGGCCGCAAGTCGACCGGTCTCGATCTCGTCGAATGGGCTAAGACGATGGCGCAGTATGGGGCAGGTGAGATTTTGCTTACGAGCATGGATCAAGATGGGCAACAGCAGGGATACGACCTCGCGTTGACGGCCACCGTGTCAGAGGCTGTGTCGATTCCGGTGATTGCGTCTGGCGGCGTGGGGAATTTGGACCACCTCTATGACGGATTCGTCAAGGGCAAGGCCGAAGCGGTGCTGGCCGCGTCTATTTTCCATTTCAGGACTCACACGATTCCCGAAGCGAAAGCCTATCTTCGTCAGAAGGGAGTGGCGATTCGATAATGGATGTAGGGCAATTGAAATTCGATGCGCAGGGGCTGATTCCGGCGGTCGTGCAGGATTGGCGGGATGGCACGGTGCTGATGGTGGCCTTCATGAACCAGGAGGCACTGCAGAAGACCATCGAGACGAAATCTGTGCACTTCTGGAGCCGTTCGCGCGAGACGTTATGGGAAAAGGGTGAGACCTCTGGTCACAGGCTGCAGCTCAAGGACTTGTTTCTCGATTGTGATGGCGATGCCCTTCTCGTGAAGGTTGAGCCGGTCGGTCCGACGTGCCATACGGGGGAGCGGGCTTGCTTCTTTTCGCGTCTGGACACGCCGGAGACAAAGACGTCCGAGTCCTGGGGTGGAATTCTCGAACGCCTCTACCAGATGATCCAAGAGCGGAAGCGTCAGCCCTCGAGTGAGTCCTACACCTCCAAACTGCTGGAAGGCGGTGTCGATCGTATCCTGAAGAAGGTCGTCGAGGAAGCCGGCGAGGTGGCGATTGCAGGGAAAGGTGGGAAGAAGGACGAGATCGTCTACGAAACGGCGGATCTGCTGTTCCATACCTTGGTGGCGCTGGGGTATCACGGCATCTCGCCTCAGGAGATCTATCAGGAGTTGGCGACTCGGTTCGGGAAGTCGGGCTTAAGAAAAGGAACCACCTCATGAGCGAGTGCCTCTTTTGCAAAATCGTCGCGAGGACCATTCCCGCAGCGCTCGTCTATGAGGACGATCTGGTGGTCGCGTTCGACGATATCAATCCCCAGGCGCCGACGCATACGCTCGTCATCCCCCGAAAACATGTGGCCTCGATGGCCGAACTTCAAGATTCGGATGTCGGGCTACTCGGACGTCTGATGCTGGCCGGTAATACGATCGCAACACAGAAGGGGATTGCCGATGCCGGGTACCGTTTCGTCGTCAATACTGGTGTGCATGGCGGCCAGAGCGTGTTTCATCTTCATCTCCATGTTCTGGGCGGGCGCCATCTCGCTTGGCCTCCTGGCTAACGCATTTTCACCACGTTGACAGGCTTCTTCTCCGTCTGTTAACTTGTTCGGTCTATTTTACGACCACTTACGTTTATCTTTCTCACCGGTGCCAGGTGAGGAAAATAGGAGCCGCGACTTCCGTGGGCCGAGGTTTGATTTCTGAAGACGTGATCAATCAGGTCAGAGATCGGGCCGATATCGCCGAGGTAGTCGGACATCACGTAAGCCTGACTCGGGCCGGCCAGAACTTGAAAGGTCTCTGTCCCTTCCATCAGGAAAAATCGCCCTCCTTTACGGTCAGTCCTTCCCGTCAGATCTTTCATTGTTTCGGATGCGGTGCGGGCGGCAACGTATTTACGTTTCTGATGCGGATCACCGGCGCGAATTTTCCTGAGACAGTCCGTGAGCTCGGACAGAAACTCGGGATTAACGTGCCGGACAGCGGGCCGAGCGCAGGGCCTCAAGCGGCACAGGCGAGTCGCCTTGAACCGCTCAATCAGGCGGTGACGGCGTGGTTTCAACAGAATTTGCGGGATGGGGTGACCGGTGCGACGGCGCGGGACTATTTGGCCAGCCGAGGCATTCACGCTGGGACGATCGATCGATTTGAAATTGGTTGTGCACCGGCAGAGTGGGACGGGCTCATCAAGGCGCTAAGCAAGCAGGATTTTTCACATAGTGATTTGGCCGCCGCAGGATTGACGGTGGCGCGCGAACATGCGTCTGGGGCCTACGATCGTTTTCGCGCCCGCGTGATGTTTCCTATCACGGATTTGCGTAAACGGGTCGTTGGTTTTGGCGGGCGTATTCTCGGCGAGGGGACTCCAAAGTATCTGAATTCGCCGGATACTCCCTTGTTCAAGAAGGGGCAGACGCTCTATGCGTTGGATCTTGCGCGGGAAGCGGTCGCTCGGCTGAAGACCGTAATCGTGGTGGAAGGGTACTTCGATGCGGTCGCGCTTCACCAAGCCGGACTGACCCATACGGTTGCGACGCTGGGGACCGCACTGACGGCGGAGCATATTCAGGTGTTGAGACGGTTTGCCTCGAAGGTCGTCCTGTTGTTCGATCCGGATCAGGCCGGGGTCCGTGCCGCACTGAGAGGGCTCGATTTGTTTGTGAACAGCGGGATTGGAGTGAAAGTCGTCACCTTGCCGGCTGGAGAGGACCCCGATACTTATGTGCGGAAGGAAGGGCCGGAGGCCTTCGCTCGTTTGGAAGAACAGGCTCCGAGCCTCTTGGATTTTTCCCTCGAGCATAGTTTGAGCACAGCGGAGTCCGGTACGATCGAAGGACGTATCCGCAGCGTGGACGATGTGCTGCGGATTCTGCAAAAGAGCGAGCATCCAATCGAACGAGAGGAACGGATTCGCGTGGTAGCCGAACGACTGGGGATCAGCCAGCAACGATTGATCGAGCGTTATCCGGCGTTGGTACAGTCGGAAGGACGTCGACCAGCGGCCGCTCAATCGATTTGCCCCACACCGGCGACGTTCAAGGGTGTGAGCGAAGAGCGGGATCTGGTGTATTTGCTGCTGCATGGGCACCTGACGCCCGCCGATGTGCAACGACTGCGGCCTGAGGCCTTCTCCGTTCCGGTCTGTCGGTTCCTCGTTGAAGCGGCACTGAATCACCTTGATCGAGACGGACGAGTGGGCCTCAAGTTGTTGCTGGATGCGGTGGCCGATCATCCGGATTGCGGGTCGCTAGCGACTGAGCTGTCCATGCGGGAAGACCAGTTCGACGACGTGAGGGCCCACGTCGCGGGGTGTTTAGAGACGTTGGATCGGAAGCAAGCCGAGGCCGTGTTTCGAGATCTGATCGCGCGACTCAAAGCCGCCGAACGGGAAGGTCGTGTGGAGGATGCGCGGATGCTGAACGCACAAGTGAATGAATTGCGAATGCAAAAGGCGGGTCGGCCCTCCACCGGGATGTTGTCCTTAGTGAAGGAGTAGTCATGGCGAAACCAGAGTTGCTTGGCGAAGTGAAGAAGCTGATCTCGATAGGGAAAGAGAAGGGCTTTTTGACGTACGACGAGCTGAATAGCACGTTGCCCGCGGAAGTGGTGTCCTCTGAGCAGTTCGGCAGCATCATGACGATGTTCGGCGAAATGGACATCGAGATTGTCGATGCGCCCGAGGGGGAACGGATCAGGAAAGCCCGGGACACTGAGGAGGCAAGTGAGGAAGCCGAGGAAGCCGAGGTCGAAGCCGGTGCTAGTGCCGGGGAGGAGAGTGAGAAGGAAGAGAAGGAAGAGAAGGAGATCGATTTAACTCCCGGCGCACTCAGCCGGACCGACGACCCGGTCCGACTCTATCTCAAAGAAATGGGAAGTGTGGCGCTGTTGAGTCGTGAAGGAGAAATCGAGATCGCGAAACGCATCGAAGAGGGGAAGAAGGACATCGCTTCGGTCATCTATGGGATGCCGATGACGATTGAGTTTGTCCTCGCACTGTGCGATCAGCTCAAGAACGGGACCATCGACGTGCGTGAGATCGTCCCGATCGTCGAAACCGAGGAGGAATTTCAGGAAGAACAAATCCAGCGAGACTATGAAGAGCTTCGAGTCAAGACGCTCGAAGGGCTGAACTCTGTCCGGAAAATCTCGACCTCGCTCAAGAGTCTCTATGAAGTTGTCCGGCATGCCAACAGCGATCCCGCGAAACAGAAGAAGATTAAGAAGCAGATCGATACGATTCGCGATCAGGGAAGGATCGGGTGGTGCAGCGTGTGAGGGAGCTGGCGATTCAGATCCGGACGGCGGAGCGAGAGATCGTCAGTTGCATGCGGCGGCTTGGGATCAGCGGTGAGGCCGGTGCTGAGGCCCTTAAGAAGCTCTGCCGCGAACGGAAAGACTTCCTCGCCGTCAAACGTAAGTCGAGCTGCTCGGAGGAGGCCCTCACCGAGATTAAAAAGATCTACCAAGCCGCAAGGAGCCGGGTTCGACAACTCGAGACCGAAGAGGCCCTCGTGTCCGCGGAAGAGATCAAAGATGCCGTCAAGCATTTGGATGTGGCGGAGGAAAAAGTCAAGCGTGGGAAAGCCGAGCTGGTCGAGGCGAATCTTCGTCTCGTCGTCAGTATCGCCAAGAAGTACACGAACCGGGGTCTCCAGTTTCTCGACTTGATCCAGGAAGGCAATATCGGCCTGATGAAGGCCGTCGATAAGTTCGAGTACAAGCGCGGCTACAAGTTCAGTACCTATGCCACCTGGTGGATCCGCCAGGCGATTACCCGCGCGATCGCCGATCAAGCCCGGACAATCCGTATTCCGGTGCATATGATCGAGACGATCAACAAGCTGATCCGAACCTCCCGCCATCTGGTCCAGAAACTCGGGCGCGAACCGACGCCGGAAGAAATTGCCGAGCGCATGGATTTGCCGCTCGACAAAGTGCGGAAGATCTTGAAGATCGCTCGTGAACCGATTTCTCTGGAGACCCCGATCGGCGAGGAAGAAGACAGCCATTTGGGCGACTTTATTGAGGACAAGAAGGCAGTTTCTCCTCTGGAGGCGGCGATCCGGTACGATCTCCAACGCCAGATCAACAGCGCATTGGAAACACTCACGCCACGGGAAGAGAAAGTTTTGCGGAAGCGGTTCGGCATCGGCGAAGCCACCGACCATACTCTCGAAGAAGTCGGTCAGGATTTCGAAGTGACCCGCGAACGTATCCGGCAGATCGAAGCCAAGGCCTTGCGCAAGCTGCGTCATCCGAGTCGGAGCAAGAAGCTACGCAGCTTTGTGGAAAGTCTGTGATGTGCCATGGAGTATTCCTCGGGATTTGACTCCGCTCCCTGGGCAGCCTAGAATCAACTGATCGTGTCTGCGGGTCAGGCGCGAGAGTCATCCGCCTGATCGGGCCCATAGCTCAGGTGGTTAGAGCGGCTGACTCATAATCAGCTGGTCCTAGGTTCAAGTCCTAGTGGGCCCACCAGCGCGGTCGAGGAACTCATAGGTCAAGATCGTTGTTCGGAACAACAGCGATAGGAGTGCGTTGAACCAGAATCTTTCCCCCCTTATCAAGCTGCAGAAGTTGGATCTCCGCATCATGGAGATCAAGGACCAGCGCCGAAAAATCCCAGAGCGGCTCCACGCGGTTGAAGCCCCGCTTCGAGAAGCCCAACAGCTATATCAACAGACCAGTGCCTCCGTGGAGATTTTCATCAAAGAACGGCGGTCGCACGAACAAGATCTTGAAGCGCATGAAGCACACACTGAGAAAATGAAGTCGCGTCTATCCGAGCTGAAATCCAACAAGGAATACCAGGCTCATCTGTTTGAGATCGAGGTTGCCAACAAGAAGAAAGGGGACATCGAGGAGAAGGTTTTGCTGTGTATGGAGAAGATCGAACAACTGCAGCGCATAGCGAAAGAAGCGCAAGAGAAGCTCAGCGCTATCGAAAAGGCCTTCACGCAGGAAAAACAAGCGCTCGACGAACTGGAGCACACACTCTCAACGGAGTTGGCCGATCTCGAAGCGCAGCAGCAAGCCAGTTCGGCTTATGTCGAGAAGGGGCTCCTCAGCCGCTATAATACGATCAAGGCGGCGCGGAAGGATCAACCGCTCGCCGAGATCAAAGAGGGGATCTGTTCCGGATGCCGTCTTCAGCTTCCTCCGCAACTGATTTCAGAAGTGAAACGCTCGCAAGATCTCCACACGTGCCCCTATTGCCGTCGGATGCTTTACTGGGATGGACAAATTCCTGTCGAAACAACGCCAGGCCCCGATATCGATAAGACGTCCGCCCTTGAGATTGGCGAGTCGATCTAGTCTGTGTTCCCCAAAACGGCCTGGGTCGTTTTGAAGTGCAGTTTGGCGACCAACCCCAGTCGTTCCTCTCCATGCTTCTTCACGATCATGCGTCCGGCCAGTTCGACGGCGGGTGACGCGCCTTTGGGCAACGTTGTGCCGATCTCATCCGAGAGACGTTTCAATCGAAGGAGGAATTCCGCACGCGCCAGGATGGAGGCGGCGGCCACGGCCAGATCGGATTCGGCCTTATGCCGTTGTTCTAATACGATCGTGCGCCCCTTTTCCTGTAATGCATCCAGAATCAACCGCTCGTCGCCAAACTGATCCGAAATCGCGCGCCTGCACGAAACCTTGTCCAGCAAAGTCTCCAGGGCCTTGGCATGTCCCCATGCCAGCAGGCGATTCAAGTTCCGGATCTTCGCGTACAGTTCGTTGTATCGTTGCGGGCCGATCGCAATAATGCTGTGAGGACAAATCATCCGGATGTCGGGTGCCATGTCGAGAATACGGCCGTCGGAGATTTTCTTGCTGTCCCGGACCTTCATGAGGGTCAGCTCTCCCTGCGTGGCGGCGTCGACGAAGACGGCGGCGATGACCAGAGGACCAAAATAGTCTCCTTTGCCGGATTCATCGATGCCGATGCGTTCTACGGTCTGGTGATGAGGCTTGTCCGTCACAGGCGATGGCCCTAGTAGAAAGTATTGGAGGGGCGCGGTAATCTAACAGAGCCTCGCAGGTCGGTCAATTTATCGAAACTCCATAGGAGTGAGCAGTGGATAGGAGGCTGCGCGATGAAGAAAGTCATAAAGTCCTCGCAATCGGTGTTGGCCCTGGTCATGGCGGTTGGTCTTGCGGGGCTGGCCGGATGCGAGACAAATCCCTATACGGGACGGTCGCAGTTGTTGATGATATCGGTCGACCAAGAGATGCAGATGGGAGCGCAGGCCTATGGCCAGGTCAAAAACGATCCGAAAATGCACCAGTCACAGGATCCTCGAGAAGTTGAGCCGGTCCGGCGTGTGGCTGCTCGCATAATCGAGGCGGCGAAACGATCAAAATATGCCGAGATGGCAAACCAGTTTCAATGGGAAGTGACGGTCATCAAGGACGACAAGACGATGAACGCGTTTGCGCTTCCCGGGGGCAAGATTGCAGTCTATACGGGGATCTTTCCGGTTGCGAAGACAGAGGCGGGACTGGCGGCGGTCTTAGGGCATGAGGTGACTCATGCGTTGGCTCGTCACGGTGCAGAGCGGATGAGCCAAGGCCAGCTCACGAACGCGGCGCTGCAAGTGCTTGGAACGGCAGCCGGAGCGGCAGGAGGCAATGCCATGCTGGGGCAAGCGGCGATGGCAGCTCTCGGAGCCGGTGCCCAGGTCGGTGTGTTGCTGCCCTTCAGCCGGAAGCATGAATCAGAAGCGGACTATATCGGAATCTTGCTCGCAGCTGATGCGGGGTACGATCCACGCGAATCAGTTCATCTTTGGGAGCGAATGGAACAGATGTCCGGTGGTAAGGGGCCTGCGGAGTTTTTATCGACCCATCCAGGTCATGAAACGAGGATTGAACAACTCAAGAAATGGATGCCGGAGGCTATGGCGATCTACCAAACCAAGCAGGCCGTGCCAGCCGGCGAGTTGCCTGTTGTTCGCTAGAAGGTCGATTCATGGCCTCTGCTTGAAACCACCAGTTTCCAGCTTTATAGTACTCTGGCGCGAGGGAGAAGACCGGGTGATCGCTTGGAGTGGTAACGCCCTGAGAGGAAAGTCCGGACTTCATGGGCAGGGCGCTGGGTAACTCCCAGGCGGAGCGATCCGACACCAGCACCACAGAGAACAGACCGCCGATGGCCAAGGCGACGGTATTCCAATCTGGTCACCTTGGCTCAGGTAAGGGTGAAATGGTGGGGTAAGAGCCCACCGCGGTGGTGGTGACATCACCGGCACGGTAAGCGTCGCCCGATGCAAGGCCAAATAGGAAGACATCTGTCGGCTTTCTTCGGAGAGTCGGCGGCCGGCTGGCCCGGCCGAGGTCTTCGGGTAGGTCGCTTGAGGTTCGAGGTAACTCGAATCCCAGAGAAATGATCACCCCCGTGTGGGACCACATCCCAGGCGGGACAGAATCCGGCTTATAGGTCTTCTCCACCGCGCTTTTTTTATCGCTCGACGTAGCTCTCCTTCCGTCACTTTCCCAGCGAAGTGTTCGACCTCGTCGAGCAAGATGACCGGCACGCGCTCGCCGTACCGCTCAAGAAGCCGCGCGTCGCCTTCGATGCTGACTTTTCTGGTCGCAATGTGTAATTCAGACTGCAAGCCCAGCGCCATGCGATAGACGACATCGCAGAGGTGACACTGGTCTCGAGAGAGGATCGAGACTTGCGTTATCTTGTGCATGAGCGTGAGTTCCGTCGTGATGGATCAGGGCATGGTAGCACGGGGGGAGAGAGCTTGTCAGGGAGTGAAGACATGGCAGGGCCCGGCCTACTATTGACGCGTGAAAGTTGTGGTGATACGATCACACATCTTTCCCCTTGCTTTTCCAGAAATTTCTGAAGGTCGTGGGGTCGTGTCTTTTCAGTAAAAGCGTGGCAACTCTGGTATCAGAAGTCTGCTGATTCCTGATGGCGAGCTTTATCTCGTGGGTGGAGGGTGGACGGAGGTTCTGTTATGAAACTCACCGGCGCTGAGATCTTGATCGAATGCCTCAAGCGGGAAGGGGTGAAGACTATTTTCGCGCTTCCTGGCGGGGTCGTCTTGAAGATTTTCGACATGCTCTACCAGCAGAAGGACATCGAGATTATATTGACGCGCCATGAACAAGGGGCAGGTCATATGGCCGAAGGCTATGCGAAGGCCACCGGCAAGGCGGGTGTGTGCCTCGTGACGTCCGGTCCCGGTATGACCAATGTGATTACAGCATTGGCCGATGCGTACATGGACTCCGTACCGCTGGTTTGCTTCAGCGGACAGGTCCCGACCAGCTTGATCGGCAACGACGCGTTTCAGGAAGCGGACAATGTGGGCTTGAGCCGGCCCTGCACAAAGTACAACTTTCTTGTGAAAGATGTGAACGACCTCGCCACGACGATTAAGGAGGCCTTTTACATTGCGACGACGGGGCGCCCAGGACCGGTGCTGGTCGATATCCCGAAAGACGTTTCAATGGCCAAAGCGGATTTCAGCTATCCGAGTTCTGTGTCGATCCGAGGGTATAACCCAACGTACGAGGGCAATAAGTGGCAGATCAAGCAAGCGGCTGAAGCGATTACCAAGGCCAAAAAGCCGATTCTCTATGTGGGCGGCGGCGTGGTGTTCTCCGGCGCCTCGCAGGAACTGCTCGAACTGGCCGAGATGACGCAGATCCCGGTCGACATGACTCTGATGGGCCTCGGCGCATTTCCCGGCGAACATCCCCTGTCCATGGGTATGATGGGAATGCACGGAACCTATCAGGCCAACATGGCGGTGCATTACTCCGATCTGGTGATTGCGGTCGGCGCGCGGTTCGACGATCGGGTGACCGGCAAGGTGTCAGAATTCTGCCCCTACGCCAAAATAATTCACATTGACATCGATCCGACGTCGATCCGAAAAAACATCAACGTCGACATTCCGATCGTCGGCGATTGTAAGACTGTGTTGCGCGAGATGAATCAAATCCTACGCGCGACGGTGAACGGGGAGCAGAAGGAATTCCGGAAGCCCTGGTGGGATCAGATTCGCGAATGGCAGCAGGCGCACCCGCTGACCTATCAGCAAGAGAAAGATGGGCCCATTAAGCCGCAATTGGTGGTTAAGCGGTTGTATGAACTCACGAAGGATCGAGACCCGATTGTTTCGACCGACGTCGGGCAGCATCAAATGTGGGCCGCACAGTACTTCAAGCTGGCGAAGCCGAATCGGTGGTTGACCTCCGGCGGTCTTGGGACGATGGGATTTGGGTTCCCCGCGGCGATGGGCGCCCAAGCCGCCTTCCGCGATCGCCTCGTTCTCTGCATCGCCGGCGACGGCAGTATCCAGATGAACATGCAGGAGATGGCGACGGCGGTGGTCAGCAAGCTGCCGGTGAAGATCATCATCCTGAACAACCGATTCCACGGGATGGTGCGCCAGTGGCAGGACCTCTTCTACGAAGGACGCTATGCCTCCAGCTATCTGGATACGACGCCGGATTTCGTCAAGTTGGCCGAGGCCTATGGCGCAGTCGGATTGCGAGCCAATAAGGTAGGAGAGCTCGATGGCGTACTGAAAGAAGCGATTGCCACCGATAAGCCGGTCATCGTCGATGTCCCGACCTATCCGTACGAGAACTGCTATCCGATGATTCCGGCCGGCGGCTGCAATCACGAGATGATTCTCGAAGATCCGCCGGAACTCAAGAAGAAGCAGTCGCAAGCCGGTGCGGTGACGCCGGAGGAAAAAGATACGGTCCTCACGGCCTAAAGGAAGTACTGAGTACCCCGTTCTCAGCACTACTCGCAGATGGAACATATTATTGCGGTTACGGTCGAGAATAAGTTCGGGGTCTTGTCCCGCATTGCCGGACTCTTCAGCGGGCGCGGGTTTAATATCGAGAGCCTCTCGGTTGCGCCGACGCTCGATCCTTCCATGTCGCAGATGACCATTGTCACGTCTGGAGACGAGCGGATCATCGAGCAGATCGTGAAACAACTCAATAAATTAATCGACGTCATTAAGGTCGTGGATCTGAACGAGAGCGATTTCGTCTCGCGGGAGACGGCGCTCATTAAGGTGCATACGCGGTCTGAAGATCGCGCGGAAGCATTGCGGATCGCCGATATTTTCCGGGCCAACGTCATCGACTCCACGCCGGCGACCTATACCATCGAGGTGACCGGAGATCCACAAAAGATTGAAGCGATCATCAACCTGCTGCAGCCCCTCGGAATCAAAGAACTCACACGTACCGGACGGGTTGCGGTTGCCCGCGAGTCGATTCGGTCGGCGGGCGTGCAGGCGAAAAAGATTGCCCGCGAATAGGCTCCACCGGGCTCAGCATCCACATCAGTTCAGTAGAGCGAACACCGTTGTTACCCAGGAGTAATCGATGAAGATTTACTACGACAAGGATGCCGATATTCAACAGATCCGGAACAAGAAAGTGGCGGTGATCGGCTATGGCAGTCAGGGCCACGCCCACGCGCTCAACATGAAGGAGAGCGGAGTGAGCGTTGTCATTGGGTTGCGCGAAGGCGCCTCATGGAAGAAGGCGGAGCAAAGAGGACTGAAAGTCATGCCGGTGGCCGATGCCGTCAAGGCGTCTGATGTCGTCATGATTCTCGCGCCTGACGAAGCGCAAGCGACCATCTATCGGCATGACATCGCCCCGAATCTGAAGCCGGGCTCCTATCTCGCGTTTGGACATGGCTTCAACATTCATTTTGGGCAAATTGTGCCACCGTCCACGAGCAATGTGTTCATGGTTGCTCCCAAAGGACCGGGCCATCTTGTTCGATCGGAATATACGAAAGGTAGCGGGGTGCCTTGCTTGCTTGCGATCCATCAGGATCCAAGCGGAACGACCAAGCAAGTAGGCCTTGCCTATGCCAGTGCGATTGGGGGCGGGCGTGCTGGTGTGATCGAAACAAACTTTCGGGAAGAAACAGAGACGGATCTCTTCGGCGAGCAGGTCGTCCTCTGTGGAGGACTCACGTCTCTCATCCAGGCCGGGTACGAGACGCTCGTAGAAGCTGGCTACTCCCCGGAGATGGCCTATTTCGAGTGCCTGCATGAGGTAAAATTGATCGTGGATTTGATTTATCAGGGCGGCATAGCCAACATGCGGTATTCCATCAGCACAACGGCCAAATACGGTGATATCACTCGCGGTCCTCGGATTGTGACGGAGCAGACGAAGCAGGAAATGAGGAAGATCTTGAGCGAAATTCAGCAAGGCCAGTTTGCCAAAGAGTGGGTGCTGGAGAATCAGGCGAACCGTCCGGTCTACAATGCGCTGCTGGCTAAAGGTGAAGCCCATCCCATCGAAGAGGTCGGGGGCCGGCTGCGGGCGATGATGCCCTGGCTGAAGAAGGACCAACTGGTTGATAAGAACAAAAACTGAGGATTGAGGGCTCTGTGGCAGATCGTGCCGCCGGCATCCCGTTTGCCAAAGAAGGAATTCCCTTCATCGGGGCTGCTGCCGGCGTTACACTGCTAGCAGGATGGCTGGGTTGGATCATTGTGGCGGTCGGGGCGGCGATCCTGACGCTCTTTGTCTCTTGGTTCTTTCGCAATCCCTCCCGGGTGGTCCCTCAGGGGACTCGTCTTGTCGTGGCGTCCGGTGACGGGAAAGTCATCGCCATCGAAGAAGAGTTCGAGCCACGATTCATTAAAGATCGCAGCATTCGACTCAGTATTTTCTTGAACGTGCTCGATGTGCACATCAATCGGATCCCTTGTGAAGGGATCGTCGAGGAGGTACAGTATCAGCCGGGCTTATTCCTCGTGGCCAGCAGGCCGGGTGCGACGTTGAGGAACGAGCAAAACGCACTGATGATTCGGACAGTGCAGGGTGCGAAGGTGCTGTGTGTGCAGGTGGCCGGATTGGTTGCCAGACGGATTGTCTGTTGGATCTCATCGGGGGATCGGGCCGTGCGCGGTGAACGATTCGGCTTGATTCGATTTGGGTCGCGGATGGATACGTTTCTTCCTGTCGGGACGGCTGTAAAAGTTGCAGTCGGCGATCGAGTCAAAGGTGGAGAGACCATCCTGGGGGAATTGCAATGAAAACCACTGGACTTCGTCAATCATTCGGAAGAGATGGGAAGCGGCGCAAAGCCGCCATGCACCTGATTCCGAATCTATTTACGACAGGGAATCTACTCTCTGGAGTGTTTTCGATGCTGTCCGTGTTCAATGCGAACTACATGGTCGCAGCGGTCGCAATTCTGGTGGCAATGATCTTCGACGTGCTCGATGGAAAGTCGGCGCGGTTGACAAACAGCACCAGCCATTTCGGCCTCGAATACGACTCGTTGTCCGACGTGGTGTCGTTCGGGGTTGCTCCCGGCCTCTTGATTTATTCCTGGGCGCTGAGCGGACAGGGTACGTTTGGTGTGGCGGTGATGTTCGCTTACGTGGCGATGGGTGCGGTTCGGTTGGCCCGGTTTAATTCGACTGTGGCTGTGTCGGACGGCAAGTACTTTACCGGGTTGGCTATTCCTGCGGCGGCAGGGGTCGTGGCGTCGCTCGTGATTTTCGACCACTATAGCGTCAGGATTGGAACGGAAGTGAAGCCCATTCTCGTTCTGATTATTACGCTGACCCTTTCATTCTTAATGGTGAGCACCATCAAGTATCGAAGCTTTAAAGACATGAAGTTCCGCGGTGGTCGGCACATCACTTATCTGGTGTGGGGGATTTTGGTGCTCATGCTCGTGGCCGCATGGCCACAAGTCATGTTGTTTGTCATTTTCGCTGGATATGCCTTGCTTGGTCCGGCAGAACGGGTCGTCGGACTTCTGGCCAAGATGGCCGGGAAGCGTCCGTCGACCAAGACCGAGCAGTCGGTGATTGAATCGAAGTTCTAGTGGCTGCGACGAGGAATAGTACGCGATTCGCACAGCAGTAAGAGAGCTGGTGCATGGTGCAAACCAGCCTGTGCGGCGCCGAACTCGCCTCTGAGCCAGAATCCGTGAAACCCGAGTAATGGATTCCGCCTCGCCCCCGTAACAGGGCGTAATGAAGGGCTGTGGACAGCGCACGTTGTTCATGGCTAAATCAGGGTGGTACCACGGAGCTTCTCAAGCCTCCGTCCCTGGGTCCAAGGGATGGGGGCGTTTGTGTTTTTGCAGACTGCTGAAATATGGAAGTCGGCAACTAGAGTGATTCCCTTGCTCCCAGAGCGCGCACGATCAGAATATGCTCGGTCAATCGGCGCAGTGAGAAATCACTCCAGTCGCCCTCAGTGGCGCAGGATGCGGCGGCCTCGCCTGGGAAAGGGCGCATTTCGGCGCGTCAGGGCTGGGAGGGTGAGAATGACGTCCGTCTTGAGCAGTCTGAACCAAAGAGAGGTGGAGACATGACACGGATGATACGGATCTTCGATACGACCCTACGTGATGGAGAGCAATCTCCAGGGGCCAGCATGAATGTGGAAGAGAAAATCATGGTGGCGAAGCAGCTGGCACGTTTGGGTGTCGATATCATCGAGGCAGGATTTGCCTATAGCTCGCCCGGGGATTTTGAAGCGGTGCGGCGAATCGCACAGGAAGTCGAGGGACCGACGATTTGCAGCTTGGCGCGGGCGCGCCCGGAGGATATCGATCGAGCCTGGGAGGCATTGAAAGGGGCCCCGAAGGTCCGCATTCATACGTTTCTCTCGACCTCGGATATCCACTTAAAGCACCAGTTCAGAATGACGCGTGACGAGGCGAAGAGGCGCGCGGTCGAGATGGTGCAACGAGCGAGGGGTTATGTGGACGATGTGGAGTTTTCTCCCATGGATGCCAGTCGCTCCGATCCTGCCTATCTCTATGAGGTGATCGAGGCGGTGATTGCCGCAGGAGCCGGGACGATCAATATTCCTGATACGGTCGGCTATGCGGTGCCACAAGAATTCGGCCGGCTCATTCGTGGAATTCGCGAGCAGGTCCCAAACAGTGCGAAGGCGGTAATCTCCGTTCACTGCCACAACGACCTGGGCTTAGCCGTGGGGAACAGCTTGGCGGCGGTGTTCGAAGGGGCCGGCCAAGTCGAGTGCACGATCAATGGGATCGGTGAGCGGGCAGGGAACACGGCACTGGAAGAAATTGTCCTGGGGCTTCGGACCAGAAAAGACTTCTATCAAGCCGACACGAAGATTCATACCGAAGAGATCTCGAAGACCAGCCGATTGGTCAGCAAGATTACCGGCATGGTGGTGCAGCCCAACAAGGCGATCGTCGGGGCGAACGCCTTCGCCCATACATCCGGTATTCACCAAGACGGCCTGCTGAAGGACAAGACGACCTATGAAATCATGCAGCCGGAGTCGATTGGGTTGGTTGCGAGCAAGATGGTCATGGGGAAGCTCTCTGGCCGGCATGCGTTTCGCCAGCGGCTTGAGGAGTTAGGGTATAAACTCTCGGACGAGGAGGTGAACCATGCGTTCGAGCGGTTCAAGAAATTGGCCGATCAAAAGAAGGAGATCTACGAAGAGGATCTCGAAGTCATTGTCTCCGAAGAGTTGGCCAAAATGGCTGATCGTATCACCTTGAAATCGTTCCATGTTGCCAGCGGGACTGATCAGGTGCCAACCGCCACGGTCGAACTCGAGATCGATGGACGAACAATCGCGCAAACCGGGACAGGCGATGGGCCGGTTGATGCGGTCTATCGGACGATTGCCGCAATCACGCAGACGAAGAGCACACTCCTCATGTATGTCGTGAAGGCGATCACTGGTGGGACTGATGCCCAGGGCGAAGTCTCGGTCCGGGTTCAAGAAGATGGACGCACCGTCTCAGGCCATGGGGCGGATACGGATATCATCATGGCCTCGGCGCGGGCCTATCTCAATGCGCTGAACAAGCTGTCGTACCTGGCGGGAAAACAGGCGCAGGGCGAGCAGAAAGTGAACTTGATTTAAGGAAAGTGACCGCGGTAGAGTCACCGGCTCCGGCCTGGGACCGGGGAGATATTGTTGGCTGTGAGGTGCTCCGTGGTTCACGTCACCCTGACAGATCGGCCGGAGTTTCTGGCCGGCGATCATACCGTCCTGCGAGAGCTGCTGCATCCGGCGAAACAACCACTCGCGCTTGGGTATAGTGTGGCGCATGGCACATTGGCTCCCGGCGCTCGGTCGAAATGGCACAGGCTGACGTCCTCAGAGGTCTACTACATTGTCGCCGGTCGGGGACGATTGACCGTAGACGAATCGGTCGTCGCGGTGGAACCAGGCTCCGTCATCTATGTGCCGCCGGGAGGCAAGCAGTCGCTGGAAAACAGTGGACCCATCGCCATCGAGTTCCTCTGCTTGGTCGATCCCGCTTGGCGACCAGAGGATGAGAAAGTCCTGGAATAGAGGCTTGTGCGGTCAAAACTTACAAAGATGGAGAGTGGTCTGTGAAGGCGAAGATTGTCGTACTAGCCGGTGATGGAGTGGGTCGGGAGATTGTCCCTGAAGCCGTGAAGGTGCTGAAGGCTGTGGCAGAGAAGTTCCAGCACACATTCGAGTTTCTATCCGGTGATGTCGGCGGGCACGCCATCGACAAAGTGGGCGTCCCGCTCCCTCAGGAGACGCTGACCCTGGCCAAACAGAGCGATGCCGTATTGCTCGGCGCGGTCGGCGGTCCCAAGTGGGAAGGACTGGAGTATAGCTTGCGTCCGGAACGCGCGCTGTTGGGATTGCGAGAGCATCTGGGCCTCTACGCGAATTTACGCCCGGCGAAGTTGTATCCGATGTTGGCCGATGCCTCCACACTGAAACGTGAGGTGATTGAGGGGATCGACATCCTCGTCATTCGTGAACTGACCGGCGGCATCTATTTCGGGAAGCCCAAAGGTATTGAGAAGCTGCCGAACGGGAGCGAGCGAGGCTTCAATACCGAGGTCTATACCACTGAAGAAATCCAACGCATTGCGAAAGTGGCGTTCGAGGCGGCGAGAAAACGTCGGAAAAAAGTTATGTCCGTCGACAAAGCGAACGTTCTGGAGTCATCCGAGCTGTGGCGTCGTGTGGTTACTGACGTCCACAAAGGCTATCCGGACGTGCAGTTGAGCCATATCTACGTCGACAATGCGGCGATGCAACTCGTGCGTAATCCTCGGCAGTTCGATGTGATGCTCTGCAACAATATATTTGGTGACATTCTGAGCGACGAAGCCGCGATGTTGACTGGGTCAATCGGCATGTTGCCGTCGGCCAGTATTGGAGCGCAGGTCGGACTGTTCGAGCCGATCCACGGCAGCGCGCCGGACATTGCCGGGAAGAATGTGGCGAATCCCATTGCGACAATTGCCTCGGCGGCCATGATGCTGTCCTATGCCTTCAAGTTGGATAAGGAAGCAGCAGCCATCGAGCAGTCGGTCGTGAAAACCCTCGATCTCGGCTATCGCACGAAAGATATTCATAGTCCGGGTACTCGCCTTGTCAGTACGACAGAAATGGGCGAGGCCATCCTGCGAAATCTGAACTAGCCAGGACTATCGAGACGGATGAGTACAGATCTCAAAACTGGATTGATCCGTACCGTTGCCGGTACCGGAGACTCTGGGTGGTCCGGTGACGGAGCTGGGGCCCTTGCTGCTTGTCTGAATGAGCCTAAGAGTCTCACCCTCGATACAGAGGGAAATCTGTTCATCGCCGACTCTGAGAACCACGTCGTTCGGAAGATCGACCGGAAGACCAACTGTATCAGGACGGTAGCGGGCCGCTTTCAGGGGATTGACTCAGGAGCGAAACCCGTCTCGCCCGCTCCGGTGGCTGAGGGAGTGGATGGCGATCCTTTTGCCGAAAGCGGCACTGTCAATTCGCACGCCTTTACCCATCAGACTGACCTGAGTGGGACCGTGCGTTATGTTGCGACCGGTGGAGCGCCGGCCACACGCTTTAGTGGCGACAGTGGTCCTGCGGATCAAGCTCTGTTGAATTTTCCGACCGCGGTTGCAGTCGATCGGGCAGGGCATCTCTACATTGCGGACACCTTGAACCATCGGGTGCGGCGTGTGGATGCGGCAACAGGGGTGATCACGACAGTCGCCGGCCTGGGTCAACCGCGGTGCTTTGGTGACGGAAGATTGGCCGTGGAGGCCGGGTTGAACGAACCGGCTGCTTTAGCAGTGAGCGACAAGGGCGTCCTCTATATTGCCGACCAGAGCAACAACCGCGTGAGGGCGGTGGATTTGACTACCGGAGTGATTTATTCGGTCGCAGGGACAGGAATGGCTGCGTATAATGGAGATGATGTGCCTGCGACGGAAACCGGTCTAGCAGGTCCCAGCGGATTGGCGCTTGCGTCAGATGGCACTTTGTTCATTGCCGATAGCTTCAACGGAAGGATTCGTGCTGTTGATCCCGTCACTGGTCTCATACGAACTGTGGTGGGCGACGGTGGTGAGTATCGGTACCAGGGGCCTGATGAACCACCCAGCAGCAGTCTCTCTCGGCCATCGGGGATTGCGTTGGATGAACAGGGGAATCTCTTCTTCACCGATTCGGACAATCATCTGGTACGGCGATGGGATCGAATCACTGGGCGTATTGAGCGCATTGCCGGAGTTGGTGTCGCACACTACGGGGGCGACGAGGGCGCGGCCCTCGACGCCAGCTTGAGTTACCCCTTTGGAATCGTGATGGATCGTGCGGGGCATTTGCTCGTGGCCGACACATTCAACCATCGTATTCGCGAGGTCGCGCTGTAGGTAGGATCGAGGCTCATGTTGAAAAAGAAATCAGGGTATGTCGTGGCGGTCGTCGGGGCGACCGGGGCGGTCGGCACAGAAATGATCGAGGTGCTCGAGGAGCGAAAGTTTCCCGTCATACGTTTGGTCCCGCTCGCATCGGCTCGTTCGGCCGGTGGTACGGTGACATTTGAGGGGAACGAGGTGCCCATTGAGGTGTTGACGAAGGACTCATTTGCGGGCGTGGACATCGCGCTTTTTTCTGCCGGGGCGGATCTTAGTCGAGAATTTGCTCCGATCGCAGTGAAGGCCGGTGCGGTGGTGATTGATAATAGTTCCGCCTGGAGGATGACGCCTGAAGTGCCGCTCGTGGTGCCGGAGGTGAACGCGCACGACATTCAACGGCACAAGGGTATCATTGCCAATCCGAATTGTTCCACGATTCAAATGGTCGTGGCGCTGAAACCCCTGCATGACGAGGCCAGGATTAAGCGGATTGTCGTCACGACCTTTCAATCGGTCTCCGGCACGGGAAAAGACGCCATGGATGAGCTGATGGCGGAATGCCAAGACCTGCTGAGCTTCAAGTCGGCGAGTCCCAAGGTCTATCCCTATCAGATCGCCTTCAATTGCCTGCCTCAGATCGACGATTTTCTGCCGTCAGGATATACGAAGGAAGAGATGAAAATGGTTCATGAAACTAGAAAGATCATGGGCGACCAGTCGATTCAGGTGACGGCGACGACGGTGCGGGTTCCGGTGTATGTTGGACATTCGGAAGCCGTCAACATTGAGACCGAGCGGAAGTTATCGGCCAACGAGGCCCGCGCCATTCTATCCACCGCACCCGGCGTGCTGCTCTATGACGATCCGGCACACAAGATCTATCCCATGCCGTTGGAGGTTGCCGGGAAGGATGAGGTCTATGTCGGCCGCATTCGTGAAGATGAGTCGATCGCCAATGGTCTCAATCTGTGGGTGGTGGCGGATAATTTGCGCAAAGGGGCCGCACTCAACGCGGTGCAAATCGCAGAACATTTGGCTCAAGGCTGATGGCTGAGTGGGGAAGTCTTGGCAAGGTCTTCATCGGAGTCGGGCTATGCGTGGTGCTGGTCGGCCTGTTGCTGCTGATCGCAGACCGCGTTCCAGGAATTGGGAATCTCCTGGGATGGTTCGGCAAGCTTCCCGGCGACATCTCTATTCGACGAGATAACTTCAGTTTCTCATTTCCCCTCGCAACCAGCTTGCTCATCAGCGTCATCCTGAGTCTGGTATTCTATTTAATAACATGGATCATTCGCCGGTGAAGCAGCTGAGGGGCGGAGTGTGCCGTGCCATCTTGGCCGGAGCATGCCTTCTGAGCCTGTCCTCGGGGGCCGAGGCGGCCGAGTCGATCCGAGTTCTACTGTCGGCCGACGTGCCACGGCTCGATATCCGTGCAGACAGTCTGTTGTGGGTTACGGATGCAAAAGGCCGTGGTCAGGCTTTGCGCGCGCCGGTCCAGGTCGCAGCCGCGGGAACGGGGTTTCTGCAGAATGGCGTCCGCATGCAGACGGAGCAACTGACGGTGAATGGCGGAGAGCAAGGCCTCACGCTGACCTTCCCACGGCCCGCTCGGAACCCCAACGGTGCGGGGATGTCATCGGGCAACTCCGGCACGACGATCTCGGTAAGCGGCCTTATCCATCTCGTACGAAGAGGCAAGGGGTTTTTGGTCATTAATCGGGTGGATCTTGAAGAGTACGTCAAAGGGGTGGTTCCCGCCGAAGTCAGTTCGACCTGGCACCCGGAGATGTTGAAAGCGCAAGCGGTCGCCGCACGGACCTATGCGCTCTACCAGCAGATGTTGAGCGCCACGCGGGAGTACGACGTGGAGGCGACGGTGCAAGACCAAGTCTATCGCGGGAAGCAGGGAATTGATGCGGGGATCCTGCGCGCGGTCGAAGATACCCGCGGATTGATCGTGACCTATCAGGATGCGCCGATCTACGCAGCCTTCTCATCGACAGCCGCTGGGTTGACGGAAGATGCCATGAATGTGTGGTCGAAAGAGTATCCCTATCTCAAGGGCGTAGAGTGTCCCTTCGACCTGGCGTCGCCCTATTATCAATGGAAGTCCTCCTTCAAAATCGACACCCTCGAACAGAATTTGCGAGAGCAGGGATTTTCCGTGGGGACGATCGCGACGATGACGCCCTTGTCGTTCAGCCGCGGGGGGCGAGTCGCAAAGTTGCGCATCCTTCATTCCGGTGGAGAATTGATTCTTCGCGGAGAAGAGTTACGGAAGGCGGTTGGGTACGCCATCATCCCCAGTACGCAGTTTGCCATTGAATCCATCGGCCAAGATGTGGTGCTTTCCGGTTTCGGTGCGGGCCACGCCGTCGGCATGTGCCAGTGGGGCGCGAAAGAACTGGCTGAGCTAGGCTATCCCTTCTCGACGATTCTTCGGTATTATTATCCAGGTACCGAACTGCAGAATATGACGCTGACCAAACCTCCGACCCCTCCGCCTTCCTGATGCAGCTCTCCGAATTCGACTTTCCGTTTGACTGCTCGCTCATCGCCGCTCACCCAATCCTCCCGCGCGATCATGCCAGGTTGCTCGTTCTGCAGCGTCTTGACCGCTCACTCGCCCATCGCCGTGTCGACGAGTTGTCCGATCTTCTTCAGCCCGGCGATCTCCTCGTGGTCAACAATACGAAGGTGTTGGCCGCGCGCGTGGTTGGACGGAAGCGTCCTTCCGGTGCGGAGGTCGAGATCCTTTTTGTGAAGGATCTTGGCGATGCGATCTGGGAAGTGCTGATCAAGGGAACGTTCCGGCTTGGACAGATTATTGAGATGGGCGCAGAGACTTCTGCTGTGGTGGTCGAGCGTGGCGCGACCCGAACGACGGTTCGGGTCGAGAGCCCGATTCCGTTGTCTGAATGGCTGCGACAATATGGTCGAATGCCGCTTCCACCCTACATGAAACGGGCGCCGACCGACCAGGATCGAGAATGGTACCAAACCCTGTTCGCGCAGCATGAAGGCGCTATTGCGGCGCCGACTGCCGGGCTCCATTTCACACCGGAGCTGCTGGCACGGCTGCAACAGCGAGGGATCGGTTTCACGACCGTTACGCTCCATGTTGGTGTTGGGACCTTCAAACCGGTGACGGTCAATCAGATCGAAGACCATCGGATGGGCGCAGAATGGATCGAGGTCGGAGCAGAGGCGGTTCGTGCCATCGAGCAGGTGCGAGCGACAGGGAGACAAATTGTCGCTGTCGGAACCACGGTCGTACGCGCGCTCGAAACTGCGGCTCGCGCGGACGGCCAGATCCGACCCTATCGTGGAGAGACCGATATGTTCATGACACCAGGGTTTCCGTTCAAGGTAGTCGATGCCCTCCTCACGAATTTTCACTTACCACGTACCACATTGTTGATGCTGGTCTCCGCATTGGTCGGGACCGAATTTCTTCGCCAGGCCTATGCAGAGGCGGTTCGAGAGCGGTACCGCTTCTACAGCTATGGTGATGCGATGTTGATTCTTTAGTCAGTCTCAACGTCATCACGACTTCAAGTCAAAGCCCTGAGCTTTCGCTGACTTTAGACTTTACGACCTGAGGACGTTCGACGAATCGAGCTACAGCAACTCGCGGTAGATCTTGATGGGGACGGACGTTTTGAGCGATTCACTGTAGGCCATCAGTGCGCGTTGCTGCTTTTGAAAGAGGACGTCCTGCACGGCACGGTCCTTCGCCGCGGCGACCTTTGCAGGATCTGATTCCGTTTGCCGTAGCGTGAGGGCTTGCGCCTCGGCAAGCTCGGCAGGGGTAAGGGCCACGGCGTCGCGGATGATCATCCGGGCTTTGTTGCTCAGCACTTCTTTCGCTTCCATCGCTTCGAATATCGAGGGCGTCAGATGATTCGCTGCCAGGAGCCGTTGGTAGATCTCCGGATCGAAGGTGCCGTTCTTTTGAAAATCCGGGATCTGCATAATGGCTTCACGCAGGTCGTCGTCAGCCACGGTGAGGCCCATGTTCTTTGCCGCGATGAGCCAGGTCCGATTGTCGACGAGTTGATCCACCACTAATTGCTTGATCGTTTCGTCTTTGAATTCTCCAGAGACTTTGTCCTTGTAGAAGCGATAGGAATTCTCATAGGCGCGTCGGAATTCATCGTGGGACACGGTGAGATCTCCGACTGAGGCGACGACGGAGCCGGCGCTGGGCTGATCACGGAATCCCCACCAGCCCATGGTGATGACGAAGGCGAGGGCGATGACCCCCATGATGGACTTGAGGAGCCACGGATAGCTATGAGACGCTTCGCGTATCAACTTGAGCATGACAACCCCTCGGGAAATTGGTATGGACGGATTCTACTCAGGGATCTGTGCAAAGGCAAGAGACGACGTTTCCTCCAAACTGCGATCTCACGACCGAGTAGAGTTGTCTGTTCGTGAAGACGAGAATATCACCTGCAATGCCTGATCTGCCGGAGAATGGTCTTTGTTTGTGCTAGGTAGTCTGATTTGCTATACTTTGCCACTAATTGTAAGGAGATCCCTTGGCGGAGGAGGTCAGCGGGGTTCATTCAATCGGTGGCGGGATCTACCCCAAGGCGCGGGTTCTGAACCGTGGTATCGCCAAGCTGATCGATCTGTTCATCGTCGCGGCAGCCGGTCAAATGATCGTACCGGTAGGTTTTCTTGGAGGATTGGCGTATATACTGATCGCTGATGGATTTGCCGGTGGGCGCAGTATCGGTAAGCGGTTGATCGGCCTCCAGACGGTGCTTCCTGATCGGCGCGAAGCAGCAGGGTTTCGGGAATCCATTATCCGCAATCTGCCCTTTGCGGTCGCTCAGGTAGCTTTCGCTGTCCCGTATGTGGGGTGGCTTGTTTCAGTAGCAATTATTGCGTTCGAAGCGGTATTGATTCTCGGAAACGAGCAGGGGCGACGTCTTGGTGACGAGGTTGCCGGTACCCAGGTGTTGGATGCGGGTCGGCTGGCGTTGCCTGACTGAGTACGCTGTCAGAGTCTAAGGGGGAAGGGAGAACAATCGTGGGCTTTGGGAGCGATATCTTCGGATGGTTCTCAAACGACCTGGCCATTGACCTGGGGACGGCGTCGACCCTCGTGTATGTGCATGGGAAAGGGATCGTGCTCAACGAACCCTCGGTCGTGGCGGTTGAGAAAAAGTCCGGACGAGTGCTCGCGGTCGGCACGGAAGCGAAGCGAATGTTGGGACGCACACCGGGCAACATCATTGCGGTGCGGCCCATGAAAGAAGGCGTGATCGCCGACTTCGAAATGGCAGAACAGATGTTGAAGCGGTTCATTCAGAAAGCGCACAACCGCAGCGCGTTCGTGCGCCCGCGCATCATCATCGGTGTGCCGTCGCGCATCACGCAAGTTGAGCAGCGAGCAGTCCGAGACTCGGCCGAATTAGCCGGCGCCCGCGAAGTGTATCTGATCGAAGAACCAGTGGCCGCAGCCATTGGCGCCGGTCTTCCGATCACAGAACCCTCCGGCAACATGGTGGTCGATATAGGCGGCGGCACGACCGATATTGCTGTCATTTCGCTCGGCG
>VBOL01000133.1 GCA_005887945.1 Nitrospirota bacterium | reverse complement strand
CGGGCGACATTATCGATCGTGGTGTCGTACTCACGGGCGGGGGATCTTTGCTGAAGGGCATGGATACGCGCTTTCGGGAGGAGACGAATCTGCCGATCATCACCGTGGATGATCCCTTGACTTCTGTAGTCTTGGGGGTCGGGAAAATCCTCGATGAGTTGGATCTGCTTGCCAAAGTGTCGGTGATGTCCCAGGCCAATACCTACCGATAAGGTTCCATCCCTAACTCCCT
>VBOL01000129.1 GCA_005887945.1 Nitrospirota bacterium | reverse complement strand
CCACGCCAGGCAGCATGATATCCATGAGGATGAGATCAACGGCTCCCGGCCTCTGAACCGCGTTATCCCGGCTCAAGAGCCCAAAAGCGGCCTCAGCAGAATCGGCAAACATCAGCGACCCGTAGCCGGCGGCCCGAAGCCTGGTCGAGAGCAGTTCCTGCTCATCGCGCGAATCATCCACAATTAAAATGGCCACGATTTTCTCCCTTTGCGGAGGAGGTTAAGAGGGGTGCATCGAACGGGTCATAACGATTCGTTTTTGAATGGGCGACAGGATAATTCAAATCGTTCGGGAAATCACCCCCCCTCCCTACGATTTCAAAGAGAGGTTTTTGAAGAAGGCGAGTCGGACTTTCCGGCAGGAAGGGATCTTAGAAATCCCTAGGGGTAAAGATAATGGTCGAGGGCACCCGCACCGGCCCCTCGTGCCGTTGCCCCGATCGCGCGCTGGAGCCGACCGGTCGCCAGCCACCCACGTCGGCGCATGACTCGCCACACTGTTGTTGGATCGCAGAGCAGACCGTGGCGCTTGAGCAGGGCTTGAATCCATCGGTATCCGTCGGACGCCGGGCTGGCCCCCGAAAGCCTGCTGGTTGCCGCGTCCACCTCCGGCCGCCTCACCAGCCACCCACTCCGCAGTTTGCCTGGGGCTCGGCCCGCCACCGTCACCGAACATCCCGCCGTCCTGCCATTCACCGTACATCCCCTCGGGTCATGTGACCCCTTGCGCGCGAAGGTGTTTTTTACCACGTCCGCCTCCAAGGCCTTCCGCCCCAGCGCCCGCTCCAACTCATCAACCCGTTTCTGCAAGCCCAGCACGTGGCTCTTCGGCACCAGTTCGCCTGGCTCCTTGAGCCCCTGATCGAGGCTGCCCTTCCAGCGGTACATATGAGCCGCGTGCACCGCATACTTCCGACCAATCTCCTCCAAGGGCACCCCGGTCTGCCACTCCTGCTGCACCGTCAGTTTCTGATCGGCGCTCCAGCGTCGCCGTCGGCCACGACCCGCAGGGACCGGTTTCACCGCTATGTTCATTTATTCCTCCTGACTTATGGTACCTGTCCACAATTTAAGTGGGGCACAGCAAATCATGCCTTCAGGGAAGGTGCGAGCGTGGAATTAATCTGCTGCTGAGGCCTCTGTGGACCCTGCTTGATCCATTTCTGGATTGCATTAAGCAGGGTGTTCTTTCTGATGGGTTTAGTCAGATGGTCCGAGCAGCCGGCAGCTATACTCTTTTGCATTTCTTCCTGGTAGGCATGAGCCGTCAAGGCAATAATGGGAATGGGGCTTACGTTGGACTTCTTTTCCCAGTCTCTGATCATTTTGGTGGCTGTATGTCCATCCATAACGGGCATCTGTACGTCCATAAGCACCAGGTCATATCTCCGGGCTTGGTACATCTCGAACGCCACCCTTCCAGTTTCGGCCGTGTCTAGCTGATAACCGGAATGTTTCAGATAGGATTGAATTAGAAACAGGTTGTCAGATGAATCGTCTGCTAGGAGAATCGCTATATTTTGATCCGGTCCAGTTGGAATGTTTGGTGAGTCGTGACTGGGGACACTCACCCTCCTTTTAATCGCCATACCAATGACATTCTCCAGCTTCCTTTTCGTAAGTGGCTTGGTCACGTAGCCGTCTAACCCTAAGCTATACGCGTGCCTAATATTAGAGCTTCGAACATCGGAAACAAAAACAATCACCTTAATTCCATGGTCTTTTGCAGCCTTGATCAACTTCATACTGTTCGGAGAGCGATCCAAGTCTATGTCCCCAAAGTCGAGAAAAAGCAGACTGTGGGGGATTCCGCCACCTACTACCTCGGTAAGTACGGTCAAAGCCGACTCTTCATCTCTTGTCACGGAGACGGTTGCTCCCCAAGATTGTAGTGCCTCTTCCACAAGCCTGCTACTCCCTTGGTTGCTACTGACCAACAGCGTCTGCACTCCTCTCAGCTCAATGCCAGGCGATGCCTCAGCGGCACCCTGGAATTGCGGAATGCCAAAATGAGCCGTAAAATAAAAGACACTTCCTTTCCCCACGGAGCTCTCAACCCGTATTCTTCCCCCCATAAGCTCGATGAACTGCTTCGAAATGGCCAAGCCCAAGCCGGTACCACCGAATAGCCTCGTCGTAGACCCATCAGCTTGGGTGAATCGTTCAAAGATAGCGCCGAGCTTTTCAGACGGAATGCCAATCCCCGTATCTGAAACAGCGAAGTGTAACGTGCCTGGTTGACTCGCTCCCTTATCATTCGTTACTCGAAGAGCGACTTCTCCTCGCTCTGTAAATTTGATGCCATTTCCTACTATATTTACAATGACCTGTCGAAGGCGATTGGGATCGCCGATCAGACTGATGGGCACATCAGATGCGGCCGAAACAAGTATTTCAAGCCCCTTTTCTTGTGCCCTGAGTGCCATGAGCTCTGTCGCCTTGTCCAGTACATCATGCAGATCAAATCTGATCTGCTCTAGTCCAATGTGTCCTGACTCGACTTTTGCGAGGTCCAGAATGTCATTGATTAAGTCAAGAAGGTTGGTACTGGATCTCCGCAAAATACCCAGTTGCTCTTGCTGCTCAATAGATAATGAACCCTCCGAGAGGAGATCAGACATTCCTATGATGGCATTCATTGGAGTTCGAATTTCGTGACTCATGGTTGCTAAGAAATTACTCTTTGCTCGGTTCGCAGCTTCAGCCCGCTCCTTAGCCTGATATAGGATGGCTTCTGCATCCTTTCGCTCTAAT
>VBOL01000132.1 GCA_005887945.1 Nitrospirota bacterium | reverse complement strand
CGAGGGCTCCTAAGACGCCGGCTTCTTGGCAATTCGGAACGAGTCCAGCCGGTGGTGGCTCCGGGTAGAGGCAGCGGTAGCAGGGATAGCCGGCATGGGGCTTGATCGTCGTGAGTTGGCCTTCGAAGCGGAACATGCTGGCAGAAATGAGCGTCTTTTTTGCGAAAAAGCAGGCGTCGTTCACGAGAAAACGCGTCGCAAAGTTGTCAGATCCGTCCAGCACCATGTCGAATTGGGACACGAGCGGAAGAATATTGTCGCTGTCGACGTTCTGGTGATACGTCTGAATCGTGATCTCCGGGTTGATCGCCGACAGGGTTTTGCGACCAGACTCCACTTTCGGCAGGCCGACCGAGGCCGTGGAGTGCAGGATTTGCCGCTGCAAGTTCGAGAGATCGACGACATCGCCATCGACCAGACCGATGGTGCCGACACCGGCTGCAGCGAGATAGAGTCCGGCAGGCGAGCCGAGCCCCCCGGCGCCGATGAGCAAGACCTTCGCCCTGCTCAGCTTCATCTGGCCCTTGCCACCTACCTCGCTGAGAATAATCTGACGGCTGTATCGTTGAATCTGTTGTTCAGTGAGTTCCATTTTCTGTTCCGTAAGGCGTGAAACGTTAGGCGTTAGGCGACAGGATCGCCTGATGGTTATTTCTTATTACCCCTCTCGCCTCACCCTTCACGGGTTCTACTCCACTACATTCAATTCGATCGGGTCGACGATGACGCCTTTCTTGCGAAGGCCTGCGATCGCCCGTTCAATTTCCGTACTGTCCCCGGTCAGTTCGAGATCCATCCACCCGGTGGTTTCACGAACGTCGGCTCGCCGGACGTTCGTGACGACCTTGAATTCGTGACCGATCTGATAGATGACCGGTTCTTTGATCTTGTCTTCTGGAAACCGAATGTGAACTTTCATATTCGGCATGGTGTACCTCCCGCAATGGCGGGCACGATCGAGACTTCGTCGCCGTCTTTGAGCGAAGTCTCTTTACCCTTGAGAAATCGAATATCTTCCTCGTTGACGTAAATATTCACGAAGCGACGAAGCTCTCCGGTGTCGTCGCAGAGGCGATCCTTAATCCCAGGGTGGGAGGCATTCAAGGTGTCGATCATCTCGACGATCGTGTGGGCCTGTGCGTCGACTTCTCCCTGTCCCTTCGTCAGAGGACGGAGCGGGGTTGGAATGCGAACTTTAATCATACGCCACCACCGTGTTTCCCTATCTTAAAGGTTTGCTCAAAACTGACAAGACTCGGCTGAATGCGGTGGGGCCTGCCGACCGCATCGATCACGGCTTCCTGAGTCTTTAAGCCATTACCGGTAATATAGGCGACTGTCACGTCGCTTTTCTTGATCGTGCCTTGTTTCACCAACTTCTGGAGCACGCCGATCGTCACGCCGCCGGCAGTTTCTGCGAAGATCCCTTCGGTTTGTCCCAACAGCTTGATCCCTTCCACGACTTCGTCGTCTGAGACCATGTCCATGGAGCCCTTGCTCTCGGCGGTCGCTTTGAGGGCGTAGTACCCGTCGGCGGGATTGCCGATGGCCAGCGACTTGGCGATCGTTTTTGGCTTCACCGGTTTGAAGAAATCCCGTCCCGCCTTAAAGGCCGTGGAAATGGGGGAACAGCCTTCGGCTTGTGCCCCGTTGATCTTCGTCCGTACGTCGTCGACGAGACCCAAGGCCTTCATTTCATGGAGGCCCTTCCAGATCTTGGTCAGGAGCGAGCCGGACGCCATCGGGATGACCACTTGGTCCGGCGTGCGCCAGCCGAGTTGCTCCACGGTTTCGAACGCCAGGGTCTTCGAGCCTTCCGCATAGTAGGGGCGAATGTTGATATTCACAAAGGCCCAGGCATGTTCGCCGGCTATCTCGCTGCAGAGGCGATTGACGTCGTCGTAATTGCCTTCGACCGAATGAATACGTATGCGCGCATCCCCGCGGCAGCAGCATGGGCGGCGACGGAATTGGCCAGATTGCCGGTCGAGGCACAGGCAATGGTTTCAAATCCCAATTCGCGAGCCCTCGTGATGGCAACGGCTACCACCCGATCTTTAAACGACAGCGTGGGATGATTAACCGTATCGTTCTTAATGTAGAGCTCGTCCAATCCGAGGTAGGCGCCGAGATTCTTGGCGTGCACCAGCGGGGTCATCCCGGCATGCGGGCCGAGAAAGGCCGGCCCTTCCACCGGAAGGAGATCGGCATAGCGCCAGATACTGTGTGGCCCGTCCTGGATCTTCTTGCGCGAAATGCCCTTCTTGATCTCCTCGTAGTTGTATTTCACCTCGAGGGGGCCAAAGCACATCTCGCATACATGGATCGCCTTTGTCGGATATTCTTTTCCGCACTCGCGACAGACTAGCGCTTTCATTGTGGCCATGGTGATTTCACCTCACTACCTCAATAATTACGGCCGGACGGCACAGCCGGCAAACGGATCGCCGTCATCGAACAGTTCGGTAATCGTCGGATGCGTTCCGCAGAGCGCGCAGTCGGGATTGCGTTTCACTTTGATTTCTCTGAACTGCGTCTTGCGTGCATCGAAATCCAGGAACCGATTCGTGAGAGGATGGCCGATACCCAGAATGAGTTTCAAGGCCTCAGTCGCTTGGATTGTTCCAATGATGCCGGCTAACACGCCGATCACGCCCGCCTCCTGGCAGGAGGCAACCAGCCCGGCCGGCGGCGGAGTCTTGAAGACGCAACGATAACAGGCGGACTGCTTCGGCACGATGGTCGTCACGCGCCCATCGAAGCGGAGGATGCCGCCGTGGACCAACGGTTTTCCGGCAAAGAAACAGGCGTCGTTGATCAAGAACTTGGCCGTGAAGTTGTCGACCCCGTCGATGACGACGTCGTACTCGCTGATGATCTTCAGCGCATTGCCGGCCGTCAGCCGCTCTTCGTACATCGAGACCTGAACGTCGGGGTTTAACGCCTGAATCTTCTCTTTTCCCGAAACGACTTTGGGACGGCCCACGTCCGACGTATGGTGAAGAATCTGTCGTTGAAGATTGGTCAGGTCCACCACATCGCTATCGATGAGGCCGATTGTGCCGACACCGGCTGCAGCCAGATAGAGCGCCGCCGGCGAACCAAGGCCTCCTGCGCCGACCAGGAGAATCTTGGCCTTGGCAAT
>VBOL01000137.1 GCA_005887945.1 Nitrospirota bacterium | reverse complement strand
GGATACATGGTCAAGGTCGTGGGTTCAAAACAGACATCCACCCCTTCCTCGCGGCACAGTGCACGATCGCGGGCAATTGGGCGGGGATACGTGGATAAGTCTTCGGTCGGGCTGAACTGTGCCGGGTTCACGAAGATACTCACGACGAGCGCATCACATCGTAATCGGGTGGCTCGAATGAGGGAGCGATGGCCGTCATGCAGCGCACCCATCGTGGGAACGAACCCGATGGTCACACCTTGCCGGCGTAATCGTTCGCTCCATGCAGCCATGGATCGTGCGGTGCGGATAATCTTCATAAGCCTGGGGGCGGGCTGCAAGCAGGGCGAGACCCATAGCGGGTTGAGGGCTGGGGAAACAGGAGACGGACCTCAGGCTGCTTCCCGACCTCGGCGAGTAACTGGCTGCATGTGCTCCGGAGTGATGGGTGCAGGAACAGGGGATCGAGTTCGCTCAACGGCATGAGGACAAATCGGCGTTGGTGCATGCGAGGATGCGGCACCACGAGATCCGGTTCGTTGATGATCCGTTGGCCGTAGAACAAGATGTCCAGATCAATTGTCCTGGGGCCTGATCGGTTCTCCTCATCCCGGCCAAGCGAGCGCTCGATCTCACGCAGGATGGCCAAGAGGCTCTTCGGCGTGACATCCGTCTCAAGCTGCACGACGCCGTTCAAGAACCAGCCATCTCCAGGTTGGGCATGATCGTTCACGGGCTCCGTTTCATAGAGCAGCGACACCCCCAGGACTTACGAGTGTGGCAGCAGGCTAAGCAACGTCACCGCACGGTCGCAGAAATCGACTCGATCGCCGACATTCGAACCAAACCCGATGAAGACGGTCTCCATAAATCACCGCGAGGGTGAGGCGTTAGGCGTAAGGTGTCAAAATCGATTTGACCGGGGGTTTGAGGGGCCCCCTCACGCCTTACCCCTTACGCCTCACAAGATTCAGAACCCTGCCTTCTTAATACGCTCCACCGCTTCAGCCAATCGCTCTTTCGACGTACACACGGTCATTCTGATATACCCTTCGCCCGGCGCGCCGAAGCCGTTGCCCGGTGTCGTTACGATTCCGGCTTTCTCCAGCAAGTGAGCCGTGAAGGTAGCGGAGGTGTACCCCTTCGGCACCGTGACCCAGATGTAGAACGCGGCCGGAGGCGGATCCACCTCAAGCCCGAGCTGTTTGAGGCCTGGGATGAGAGTGTCGCGCCGTTCCTGATAGATCTTGCGCAAGCCATCCGTCACAGAATCATCCAGGTTGAGCGCGGTAATGCCAGCCTCCTGAATTGCCTGGAAACAACCGGAGTCGAGGTTGCTTTTTACCTTGCCCAGTCCTGCGAGGACCTGTTTGTGTCCGACGGCAAACCCGATGCGCCAGCCGGTCATGTTGTACGTCTTCGACAGCGAGTGGAACTCGATCCCTACGTCCTTCGCGCCATCGACTTCCATGAAGCTCGCAGGGGGCTTGCCGTCGTAGAAAATCTCAGAATATGCTGCATCGTGGCAGACGATAACCTGGTTCTCCTGGGCGAATTCCACCACTCGCTTAAAGTAGTCCTTGCTCATGATGACCGACGTCGGGTTGTTCGGCGAATTCAGGAACATCAGCTTCGCTTTCTTTGCCACGTCCTTGGTAATCGCCTTCAGGTCGGGTAAGAAGCCGTTCTGCTTTGTGAGCGGCATGAGGTGCGAGACGCCTCCGGCGAAGCTGGTACCGACGGGGTAGACTGGATAACCGGGGCTCGGCACGAGCACGATATCGCCCGGATCGACGAATGCGAGTGGAATATGACCGATGCCTTCCTTCGAGCCGATCAGTGCGAGGACTTCATGCGCCGGGTCGAGCGTGACATGAAAGCGGCGTGTGTACCAGTCGGCCACCGCTTTGCGGAACGACAGCATGCCCTCATACGAGGGATACTGGTGGTGCTTCGGGTCTTTGGCAGCCTTGCCGAGGCGTTCGACGATCGGCGTCGGCGTCGGCAGGTCGGGGTCGCCGATGCCAAGATTAATGATATCAACGCCCTTCGCAATCGCAGCCTGCTTCATCTTATCGATGGCGGCAAACAGATAGGGGGGCAGCGTCTTAATTCGTGTGGCAACCTCAATCGGGAAACCAGACATGCGAACAGTCTCCTTTCCAGCAGGACGTTGAAAACGACTCTGTTCTCACCCGCCCGGCCCTAGCGGCTACTTCACCCACCCGCCCTGAGGCTGCCAAGACAGCCTCTTTGCCCAGGGATGCGCCTATCACTAGGCTTTGTTCTCGCGTCGCTCAGATCCTCAACGTACCGAACACGTACGCGTCGGGCCTTTACTCGCTGCGGCGTCGCTGGACGGCTGTTTTGACCATCCTGCGATGAAGAACGGTAAGAGTACAGCAGGAATGAGCCGGCAATCAACGCTGAGGAGAGAGAAGGTGACCAATGAGCCGATCGGCGATCTGATGGAGTTGCGGTAAATGGGGGAGGGTTGCCGCTTTCACGTGGTGCGCGGTCAAGCGTGCTTTCGTCAGATCCGGCGTACATTCTCGGGACAACGATTCAATTCCGTTCTCTTCCACCTCCAAATGAAACAGAAGCCCGTAGGCACGAGCGGCGTAGCGGAAGGCTTGCAGGGGGGCGATGTCGGAGCCGGCCAAGGGCACACAGTCTTTGGGGAGGTCGAACACTTCACCATGCCATTCGAAGACTTCGAATGACTCCGGCAGCGTACTGAAAACAGGGTCGTGTTTCGCCTCAGCCGACAGCCTGACCGGTGTCATGCCGATTTCCAGCGCCTTACCCGGACGCACGGTGGCACCCAGCGCCTTCGCCATGAACTGGCTGCCCAGACACACACCGACAACCGGTGTCCCAGCATGTAGCGCAGATCGAATAAACGATGTCTCCTCCTCAATCCACGGATCAGGATCATTCACCGACATCGGCCCACCCATCACGATCAACATATTGCCCGCATCCTTCGGCAGCCCGTCTTGTGGGACAAGATAGCGTTCCAGGCTCACGCCGCGCTCAGTCAGCGCCGTCGCGAAGGCTCCGGGCCCTTCAAAGGGAACGTGTTTCAGACAGACTGCGCGCATCAGAAGACAGACCTTGGCGTTGACGATGAATGAAAGCTATTCGTACCCTGTAGTCCTTCTAGTTGGGAACATACACGGTCGCCGTATCGACAGCAAGGGCTGTCCCATGAGAAAGGGGCTAGCTCCACTATCCACGACGGTGGAGTGCGGCCCTCCCTCTGCCTTCTCATTGCATCTCACGTCTCACTTGCCCGAGGATCGCTTACCGACATCGGTCCGTCCTTCATGCTGAGCAGGTCACGAGGATCTTGAGGAAGCCCGTTCTTTGGAACCAGATGGCATTCAAGCGAAATGCCATGCTTCATAAGGGCAGACGCAAAGGCGCCAGGGCCTTCAAAGGGGACCTGTTGGAAGCAAACGGCGAGCATGGACACCTCAGGGCCATCGAATTACGCTTTAGCAGCGACGGTGTCGAGAGATACCCGATTGTTGTGCGTACTTCAGGTTGGGGTATTTTGTGGGAGGAGAAATAGTTTTCGGGAACGGATTCGTTTTCCATCGCGACTAAAAAAATGTCGAAGGTCGTGATGGACGCGTGCGCAGCCTGGATTTACACTGGTAAGCTGTGGAGCAACGGTGTGAGTTTGCCAAAAACCAATGGTCTGTATGTCTGGGGGCAATAGGACAGGATCCCGCAGGACAGCTAAGCGAGACAGGCGGGACGAGCGAGACGGGCCAACCGAGTGGGGAACCCAATCTGTCCACATCGCGCCTATCTCGCCTGTCTCGCGCTTCACGCGTCACGGTCCATGGCCGCTGGCGGACTGTTTCAGCATGCTGCTAGGTGAAGACTTTCTCGTTCTAGGGTAGCTGGAAGACACATGTCATCTCAGGTTGACGAACGGCAACAGATCCAGCTTGAGCTGGAGGGGTTGAAACGAATGCTGGAGTGGACGGAGATTCAGCGAGAACAGCTCTTGGATCGCTTGGACCTGCTTCGGCTCGACAATGCCCGTCTGCAGGATCGCGTGGAGGAGTTGGTGCGTCAGGTGGAAGGGCTTAAGCAGCAACAGCCGTTGTTCTAGGAGGATGCTGAAAAAGTCCGCCAGCGGCGTTCTCACCTCGAAAGCATCCTCAACGTAGCCCAGAGGCTACGCCTCCGGTGCTTTCATCGGCTGCGGCCTTGCTGGACGAACTTTTTGAGCATCCTGCTTGGGCTTCTTCTCTTGTTCCAGAGGTGCCGTCCATCGAAGGTCCGGTGAGTTGAAATGCATTTTCCGAAGCCTATCATGATCGTTCGGAGTTCGCGAGCATTCATGCTATGAAATACCATGTTGTGAATATCGAAGATGTGCGCTGGCTCCTGGGTCATACCGGCGGGTTTCACGGCGGCTATGTGACGGATGTACAGGTGTCGAAGCGACGGGTGTTGGACGAAGCGTCGGGCCGCGAGGTGCCGGCGGGGACCACGGTCACGGTCGTGATCCGCTATCGTATTCGCCAGATGGCTCGCGTCGCGAAACTCACGATGACCGGCGTGACGGACTTCTCGATGTTTGAACAGGAAGGGGCCGATTGCTCGACGCTGGGGGTTATCCAAGCGGAGTTGAACGACGGGAAACTCCGCTTCTGGTTCGATCCGCAGGGCGAACTCTATGTGGTGTGTGAGGAAGCGCAGCTGGAGGAAGTGGCGGCGCCGAGCCTCGAACCCTTGTCATTGAAGCAGGTGGCTCAATGGACGTTTCAAAGTGGGATGCCGGACTGGCCGACGGTAACATGGCTGTTGGCAGAACTGGATGTGGCGGGTGTTCCCTGTACCTGGCGGGCCACTACTTCGTCATCCGGGCGTCATCCTTCCATTCAGTGGGAAGGGGATCTGCTTCCGGCGTCCATGCAGGGAGCAGTGGATGCCATAGGGGTTCACTGTATGTTGTACGGGCCGCTCGATGGACCTGGGTTCGGCGTGGTGCTGCGGGTCCGTGGGGTGCAGGATCGCCGCACCGGTCAGGTGCTCTCGCTCCTGGCGGACCTGATCGCTCAACGGTTCTCCGGCCAATGCTTGGTGGGCAATACGATCATTCCAGGCGGGGAATGGCAGAATTGGAAGTCATTCGAACAGCAACGCGGGGCTGATGTCTAGCCCAGCGCCTGTCCGCTGGCATGTTCCGACAGATGCGTGCCGTTGATATGTGCGTAGGCCGCGGCGCCGTTCCCATTTTTCACGCCGTTGATGTGTGTCTTGCCGTTCACGTACTTCCCGTTCACACATTCCACCAAGGCCCAGAGCCGAAACGGATTCACATTCTGCTTTCGGGCGACGTGCAGCGACGTCCCTTCCAGCACGGCCTGGAGTGCCAGGTCTGTCCGCCACCCTAAGTGCTTCGTGAAAGGGGAAATCACTTTTTCCATGGCGGCAATGATCTTATTGTCGTTGCTGAAGTGATTCAGCATGATGATCCGTCCGCCTGGTCGGCAGACGCGGATCATTTCACTGACTACCTTGCGGTAGTCGGGGACAGCGGTGACGACGTAGGCCGCGACGACTGTGTCAAAACTATCGTCCTTGAATTCCATCGCGCCGGCATCCATCCGGTGCAGTTGCACGTGGCCCATCCGGTGTTCTGCCGCTCGCTGCTTCGCTTTGTCGAGCATGCCTTCTGAAAAATCGATACCGACGATCTGGCAATGGCGGGGGTACATTGGCAGGGCCAACCCGGTTCCGATTCCCACTTCGAGGATTTTTTCATCAGGTTGGACGTTCAAATTCCGGATGACTGACTGACGTCCTTCGTGAAACACTTTCCCGAAAATCCGATCGTAGATCCTGGCGTAGGAAGTATAGACACGCTCAACTTTCGCTAAATCCATGTCACCTCCGACTCCACATTAAATGCAACGTGCACTCCTCTGCAAGGAAGGGATGAGCCGACTGTCGCCACTACAGAGGGGGAAAATTTGTGCGGCGGAGCACCTAAATGGAGCGAGGGGACCCGCCCGAGTAATACACGAGGCTACTCTAGCCAACTCGCAGCGATGAGTCAACAGGATATCTCGGTTTCGTCACTTGATTCACCCGCGGCCCCTATGGGATAGGTACAAGCATGATCTTCGCTGGCCTCTTCGCCGGTGCGTTGTGTCTCGGCCTCATTCTCGGAGACTGGCTCTACTTCGTGCGCCTTACGCCGGATGCAAGTCGGTACGGATGCGGAGTTGCCCGCACGCACGATCGATTCACGCATACGACCATGAAGCAGTTGGCCGACCGGTTTGATGCCGGCGGTTTCTTGACGTTGCCGCATGGAACCGCGCGGTTTTACCAGGATCTGAACCAGATTGTGATTCGCCAGAAATACCGGCTGTTCGCCATAGGCTTCCGAACATTGTGGCCGTTGAAAGGGTTGATCTCCCTGTCTCCGGAAGGCGACGCACTCGGAGTGCTCTGCCGAAAGCTCACTCCTTGGTCCTCGGCTCTTCTCACCGGAATCTGGTTTGTCCTGGTGGCCGTGGGTACGGTGGGAGCCCTGATCTCCTTGTTCGTCGAGGGAGAAATGGCGGCACTCGGTGGAGTGGTGTTGGCGTTAGGGATTGTAGGGTTGGGACTTGTTTTTTTAGTGTCCGGAGCCATTACAGTCGTATTCGCCTATCGGCTAGAGAACGCCCGGCTTACGACGGTGTATCAAGAACTCCGGGAGGTTCTCGAAGAAGGCAGCCCGCATGATTCATGACGGTTCGTCGTCCCCCACCCTTCCCTCCCCCATAGCATGGGGGAGGGAGGGGGTGAGCGGCGAGCCTGCCCGCCGACAGGCATGTCGTAGCCGCGGACCCGCAATTGCAATAGAAGCGCTCGTGAATCATGCGGGCGAGATTGCCGTCCCGAACTAGCCCGGACTATTCATGAATACCTGCTATGTCGTCCGATCCTCTCGCCCGGCGGGGCTTCTCTCGTTCGGCCTCCTCGACGGACTGCGCGTACGCCTCCGTTGGCCTTACGTGCGAGAAGCCCCGGCGGGCTTCGGTCTCGAACGCCTCGCGACGGCATTCATGAATAATCCGGGCTAGGAAAGATACAGACTCAGGAACTGATCGTATTCGGCGGGGAGATTCAGGCTGGACCGGTTGCGGGCGAGACCCGCAATGATGCCGCGATGTTTCTTGCTGAGCCCGGACGATTCAAAGGCCTGACGAAAGTGCTGCCACCGCGCGGTAGCGTCGGTGGCCAGACGCGCGCGCTCTAACGGCGGTAACGCGTGGACCGAGGTCGTGAGGGAACGAATGGCCTTCTCGACGCTCTCATAGGGCGGTGCCAACTTTAGCTGGGCGTAGAACGTTTCGAGGTGATGACGGAACTCCTCTCGAAGCGCCAGGGTATGATCGGTTGCGGGAAGAGTCGGTTCAGACATGGTGGTCGTGACGGATGATACGGGATGGACCGTCGTCGTGACAACAGGCTAGCAGGATACTGAAAAAGTCCGCCAGCCTGTCTTGTTCATTTGGTCTGTTCAGTCTGTCTGGTTTGTTTGGTTGCATTAGACTAACCAGATGGACCAGGCAGACCAGATAACCAGACAGACCGGGCTTATCCCAGACGTGCAGGCCATCGAGACTCTGCTGTGCCGAAATGGTTTTTCCGCAGACTCCTAGAGTTTTGCGTACATTTCTTTCATCCATATTTCAGGGGAGGGTACTTATGAAGTGGTTTCAGCAATATGTCCTTGGACTCGTTGCCGTGCTCGCCTTGGGCGGTTGTTCGTCCCACCATCACCATGGGATGGCCAGTGAAGGAAAGGGGGATGCCTATTGGCAGAAGGGGCAGCAGGACATGGCATCGTTGATTGATCGCACTGTCAAGGATCAGGGAAAGGCCGAGAAAGTCAAATCGATTGTGAACGACATTGTTGCGGAATTGAAGGCCAGCCGTGAGTAGGAGCGCGCGGGGCATCGCCGGCTGTATGAGTTGAATGCGAACTACGCGGCGACTCCGGAGGAGTTCACCAAGGTTCTTGATGACACGTACAATCAGCGGATGCAGTCAGCCACAAAAATTCTTGCGTTCCGTTTCAAGATGAAGGAACTCATGACAGTGGAGGAATGGAAAGCCTTGTCGGACCAGATGCTGGCCTACAGTAGCCGATACAACCACAGCGAATCGGGACCACGAACCGGCTACTGAGCATTCGCCGGTGCGGTCGTGAGCGGCAGGGGTGTCCAGGTTGCGCCGGCGTCGATCGAGCGGTAGAGGCCGCTCCCATTCGTGCCGGCATAGAGGATGTGCGAATCGCGCGGGCTCATCGCAAGGGCGCGAATGTTCAGCGAGGCCAGTCCGCGGTTGCTCGCAGTCCAGGTCTGTCCGCTGTCGGGACTCTTCCAGACTCCCCCCGGCCCTCCGATATAGAGAGTCTTCGGCTGGGTCGGGTCGAGGAGGATCCCGCTTACGAACAGATCGGGGAACGATTGCCCGATTCGCTCCCATTGTTCTCCGCGCGTCGCGGTGCGGAAGAGGCCCTTCGTGGTTCCGGCATAGACGATATCTGGGTTGACCACATCGAAGACAATGACATTGACCCCCAGCGCCATCGCCCCCATCAGCTCCTGTTCAGGAATGAGCCCGTTGTTGATTTTCTTCCATCCCATCCCGGCGCTGTCTGACCGATAGATCCCTCCCGTGGTTCCCGCGTAGAGGACCCGAGGATCGCGGGGATGAATGGCGATGGAGACCACGATGTGGACTTCCTTCATCCCGGCCATGCGTTCTTCCCATTCACGCCCACCGTCTTTGGTATAAAAGGCGCCCACGGTCGTGGCGGCGTAAATTTGCTCGTTGTCTGTCGGGTGAAAGACAAATTGATTGATAAAAGATACGTGTTCTTTGAGTCCGACGTTGTGGGGGAGCCAATGTTGCCCGCCATCCGGACTCTTGTACACGGCGTCGGCCATCGTGCCGGCATAGATCGTTGCCGGGAACTGCGGATCGATCGCGAGAGTCGTCACACGTCTTGCGCTGAAACTCGGGAACCGTTCCCACAGCTGGCCCCCGTCGCGCGACTTATAGACGGCATCGTTCGTCGCCACATACAAGATGTTCGCGTTGGTCGGATGCACGGCGATGGAGACGATCGCCTGGCTCTCCTTCTCGCAGCCGGTGAACATCGGGCAGAGGAGTGTGGCGAGGACGCAGGCAATCGACAGTGGATCGCTCTGATAATCTCGACGCGTCGTCATCATTGTGAAGCGCCTGTTGTGAGAAGATCGGCGGGTGACCTAACCACAGCGGTCAGAGGGGAGTCAAGGTCGTAGTGAGGCGAAGAAAACAGTCGGGTGTGAGGTGTGGAGCGCGTGTGTAAGGCTAGGCGGCGTGGCACGGGAAAATGGAGGTGACTCTGTTTCGGACGCTTGAATCAGCAAGTGACCGCCGCGCGCGGACGAGTCGAACTCCCCTTCCGCGCGCAACGTGCCTTTCTCGCTAGGGCTTCCTGGTATAGGCGATCTCTAGCATCTTCATTTCCTTGCCGTGCTTGTGGGTTCCGTACATGTCAAATGTCTGGGTATTGCCGTCCACAATCTTCCAGACCGCGCGATGCATCATGTGTCCTCCGCCCGGTTCATCGTGCTGACCTCTCAGCGTGATGGTCTTGCCATCGGCGCTGGCCGTGCCTTCCATCATAAAGATGCCGGTCCCCATGGTATCGATCCACGCTGTGACATATCGCTTGCGAAGGTTGTCGTATGCGCTGATCCCAACCCCGGAGAACGGTTGTCCCATCATCTCGCTGGTAAATTCCTGCTGCAGAAAGCGCCCATCCAGCAACATCTTGAAGTCACAGGTCCCTGCCGACTCCATCGGCGGCTTGCCGGGCTCCATCCATTCTTTGGTCTGAGTCGTCCAGCTGCCGGCCAGACTGGCGAGTTGTTTATGCGGCTCGCCGGGCGTGGCCAATTTCTGATACATCTCCATCATCGCCTGCTGGTCCATCTTGGCTTCTTGCTTCTTTTCTTTTGCCACAGCGAGAGACGCAGACATGACAAGACAGAGACAGGTGAGAGTCAGGGGCATGAGACGCATGGTTACCTCCTTGTAAAATAACAATTAGTTCGTGATGGTTAATGACTCGTCTTGCAACGCCCCTTCTCAACCCAAATCGGAGCGTTCAACACACGTACTGTGCTCGGTGCCGGAGGAGGCCGGGGCTAGGTGTCGACCAGGACCTTGAATCCGCCGTAGACCATGCGCTTGAGATCGAAGGGCATGGCTTTCTGATCACACATCGCCGTGATGCGAGGGCCTTCATGACCTTGGCGTTGACGCGATCGCGATGCGCGCGCGACTTGAACGCAATCCAGGAGAACACGACGGTCTCGCCTGGCTTAGCCTTGGCCGATCGCGTGAACGGCACCCCGAACTTGACCTTGAGATCATCGCCGGCGCACTCTCGGTATTTGTGCGCGCCATGTTCGCCACAGATCTTACCCGCCTTCTCGGCCATGCGGCGTAAGCCTGCAATTCTTCTTGGGGACCGGCAGAACATATCCATCGACGTACTGCACGTGAACCCTCCTTTGTGGTTGCGTCTTCAATCATAGTTGCCGATTGTACAACCCCCACACGAGCCGCGGGCGCGGATGAGGCGATCAGAAAAGTAGAATATCCCTATTTATCCGCCGCTGTAACTACTTCTTCTTGCCTATCTGTGCGCGCATGCGCTCCTCTTGCTCCCTCAGTTCTGGTGTGAACTCGGCCCCGACGTCCTCCGCCTCGAACAGCTGGCGAATCTCAATCTCGGACTCTGTGCCAGGAAAGTGATTCGGGCAGCGCTTGACCCATTCGACCGCCTCTTCCTTCGACTTAACCTGCCACAGCCAGTAGCCGGCGATCAACTCCTTCGTCTCGGCGAAGGGCCCATCGATCACGGTCCGCTTGCTTCCAGAGAACTTGACGCGCGCACCTTTCGAGCTTGGCTGGAGTCCTTCGCCCGCGAGCATCACGCCGGCTTTTACCAGCTCCTCGTTGAACTTCCCCATTTCGGTAAGGAGCTTCTCGTCTGGAAGAACTCCCGCTTCTGAGTTTTTGTCGGCTTTGACTAGAATCATGAATCGCATTGTCGTGTCTCCTTTCTGGTTTCGGTTTCAGGGTTGGGCTTCTAGACGGTCTCGACCTTCTGAACCCGGGCTCTACTCATTTGTCGAACGAGGGGCCGCAAAATCGACATGGCGAACAAGTTTTTTGGCGGCGCCACTCCGTGCCCGAGATGCTGCGCCGCTGCGACTAACCTCCTGCCATGGCACCCACAATGAGAAAAGGCTCGGCCCCCGTTGCGACCGCATCGGGTAGCGGGGCATCCGGTGATTCATGGGAGAGATCCTGTTCGCAGGCGAAGAACCTCACGAATGCTCGGCGCTTGAGTGTGCCGTGATCCCGGATGGTCCCCTGCAACATCGGATAGCGGGCTTCGAGGGCGTCGAGCACAGAACGCTGCGTGACCTCCCCCTTGACGTCCAACCTCAGCTCGCTATCCACGCGAGCCAGGGTCCGCAGATGTGCCGGCAATATGACCCGAATCATGGAAGAGTTTGCACCTCGACCGACAATACAGCTGGAAGATCCCGGACGATCGGTGTCCAGCTGTCACCGGCATCCGCCGAGCCATACACTTGGCCACCGGATGTCCCGAAATAGATGCCGCACGGATCAAGCGAGTCGACAGCCATCGCGTCGCGCAACACGTTCACGTAGCAGTCGCGTTGCGGCAGGCCGTTCGTGAGCGCTTCCCACTCGTTTCCGCCCGTCCGGCTTCGATACACGCGCAGCTTTCCCTCGGACACGTAATGTTCCGAGTCGCTCTTGATCGGGACGACGTAGATGCTTTCCGGCTCGTGCGCGTGCACGTCGATCGGGAATCCGAAGTCGGTCGGCAAGTTCCCGCTGACCTGGTGCCACGACTCCCCGGCGTCGTCGCTTCGCATCACGTCCCAGTGCTTTTGCATGAACAACACGTTCGGACGGGACTGGTGCATCGCGATGCGGTGGACGCAGTGGCCGACTTCGGCATCCGGGTCCGGTAGCTCATACTTGGACTTCAATCCTCGGTTGATCGCCCGCCAGGTCATGCCGCCATCATCGGTCCGGAACGTCCCTGCAGCTGAGATGGCAATATAGATGCGCCGTGGATTGTTCGGGTCCTGCATGATCGTGTGCAGACACATCCCGCCGGCGCCCGGCTGCCAGAGGTGTCCTTTCACGTCGCGCAGCCCGGCAAGTTCCTGCCAGGTCTGCCCACCGTCCCTCGATCGGAACAGGGCCGCGTCTTCGATTCCCGCATACACCGTGTCCGGGTCGGTCAGCGACGGTTCGAGGTGCCAGACCCGCTTGAATTCCCAGGGACGTTGCGTGCCGTCATACCACTGGTGGGTCGTCAGCGGCTTTCCGGTTTTCGGGGACGTATCGTACACGAACTTGTTGCTTTCGCCTTTGGGCATGCCATCCGTAGTGGTGGTCGGTTCGCCTGGAGGCGTTCCGGGTTGGTGCCACGTGTTGCCGCCGTCATCCGAGCGCTGTATGATTTGCCCAAACCAGCTGCTGGTTTGCGAGGCATAGATGCGGTTCGGCTCAACGGGCGAGCCTTTGAGGTGATACATCTCCCATCCGGCAAAGTACGGACCGCTGACAGCCCACTGTTTGCGCTTTCCGTCCGACGTGAGAATGAACGCGCCCTTTCGTGTCCCAACGAGTAACCGTATCTCCCTCATACCGTACTCCTTCCCAACAGCATGTTGAAAAAGTCTGCCACTGACGCGCCCCGTTTGACAGGGCTATGGTTCATGCACAACCTGCCATCGGCCGTGCTGGATTATGGTTGCTCATAGGCTTGCTTGATTGTCTTGATGTCGGGCTTGGTCATTTGAAGGATTGCCTTCATGACTCTTTCGGATTTCTTGACATCCTTGTCTCGCAACATCTCGTCCCACACAGGCGAAACGATTTGCCACGACAGACCATATTTATCCTTCAACCAGCCACACTGTACTTTTTCTCCGCCTTGGGAGAGCTTCTCCCACATCTCGTCTATTTCCTTCTGCGTCTCGCACTTCACCATAAGCGAGATAGCCTCAGAAAATGTGAAATGCGGCCCACCGTTTAAGGCAACGAATTCTTGCCCCTCGATCTCAAACGTCACGGTCATGACCGACCCCTTCGGTCTTCCGGAGACCTTTGCGCCTGCTTCTCCATAGGGGGTCATGTGTCCGATCTTAGAATTCTTAAAAATCGACGCATAAAACTTCGCCGCCTCTTCGGCTTGATTATCGAACCACAAGCATGGGGTGATCTTTTGCACAAAGCCTCCTTTAAATCAGGTTGCAGCGGCTGGCTTTAGGATTTCTACTTTGCGCTGGCATTCATCTCCCAGAGAGCGAAGGTGTTGTTTTCCGTGTCCTGACAGATGGCGAAGTAGCCCATCTGCGGCACCGCCGTTTTGGACATGCAGACTTTGCCGCCAAGTTTCTCGACTTTCGCCATGGACTTGGTGACCGACTTCACACTGACGTAGTTGGTAATGGGTTGTCCCGGGTGCTTGCGCGCGATCATCCCGCCATCGGGCGTGTCGTCCCCGCCGCCCGTGTCGATGTGCCAGTACTCCGTCATCCCGGGAAACAGCTTGATGTTCCATCCGAACAACGAGCCGTAAAACTTCTTTGCGCGTTCGGGACTGTCCGCTGGAATTTCAAACCAGACGATGCTCGAAGCGGCGTGATTTTTCATTGCGGCCTTAGGTTTTGCTTTCGCTTTCTTGCTCATCGAGTCCTCCTTGTTAGTTGATCGCATGTCCAGAAGAAAAGAAGCTCTACTCCCCCAGACATTACTCATTTGGCAGGCCAGTGATCTCGATCAGTGGTCTAACCTCGACGGTTCCAATGCGTGCACCTGGCACCCGTGTGGCGATGCTGATCGCTTCGTTGAGATCCTTGGCATTGATCAGGAAGTAGCCTGCAATCTGCTCGCGGGTCTCAATGAACGGCCCGTCCGTCACGATTTGTTTGCCTTCGCGTACCCGAACGATGACTCCCGTCGCAGCCGGATGGAGTGGGGAGGCGTGCACATACTGCTCGTTGGCGTGGAGTTGGTGTGTGAGCTGGACGGATTCCGCGAGCATCTCCTTCCGCTGGGTCTCGCTCATCTTGCCGAAGGCCTCTTCATCATGATGAACCAGCAACAGGTATTTCATGAGGCTCCTTCCATTGACATCAGATAGTCGTTCGATAGACCCTGGAATCGACAATCGCTTTGCCGATTGCGAAGTAACTGCATCTGGCGTTTCACTCCAACAACTCGGCTAGTCCTACTATTGTCGTGGACGCTAGCATTACAGGATGTTCAAAATGGATGTCCAGCAAGTCCCTCATTCGTTAAACGTGCATCGTTCAACGTTAAACAATGCGGTAGGATAGGCCGTCCTCGCTGCCGGTTAACGAATTACGTTCAACGATTAACGGGCCTGAGCGAGCCGAGAACGAAGCTGGCGGCCATTTTCACCATCCTGCTACGTCGGCAGCCCTGGGATCTCTATGACCGGCCGGACCTCGACGGTCCCCTTGCGGGCCATGGGAATCTTGACGGCAATGCTGATCGCCTCGTCGAGATTCTTGGCGTCGATGAGGAAATAGCCGCCCAGTTGTTCGCGCGTCTCCGCGAACGGACCGTCGGTCACAAGCCGCTTTCCCTCCCGCACCCGAACGCTGGTCGCCATGGCTGTGGGACTCAACGGGTTGGCAGCCACGAACTGCCCGTTCGTGTGAAGGTCATGTGCAAGCTGCGTCGATTCAGCGTAACAGTCCTTTCGCTCCGTCTCAGTCAGCCCATTTTCGTCACCATAGATCAGCAACATGTATTTCA
>VBOL01000131.1 GCA_005887945.1 Nitrospirota bacterium | reverse complement strand
GCAGGCGCTGAGCAGAGGGGGAGAAGATAATGTGACCGTGATCGTCGTGGCGTGCATGGCGCCTGCCGTTGCGGTGGCATAACCATTGACAAGACTCTATCGGCCCTGTAGCCTCAGCCGCTAGCCAGGCAGTCTTCTCCTCCAGTTTTCCTTGTGACCAGACAGGAGAATCATCATGCATGTGTCCGTACTGGTCCGTCTCATCGTGTACATGGTCATCGCAGGAGCCTGCTGGGTACCCGCCGCCATGAGCGGCACCGCGGATAACACCGGACTCGAAACTACAGTCCGCGCCCTCGTCCGAGCCAATTCGGAAAAGGATTTGCCCACCATGTCCAAACTTATGGCCCACGACGCCGATATCACCAGCTATTCCATCGGAGGCCGAAAATACGTGGGATGGCCTGACCTAGAGAGAGATATCAAGGAGGAGTTTGCAAATGTGGCTGCCCTCGACCTACGCATCTCCGAACTCAAGGTGTGGTCGAAGGGAGATATTGGGTGGTATACAATGGAACTGGACTATGGGCGTATCATCGATCAGGGACCGGACCAGCAGCGAGCCGGCCTGCTGTTACGAGAAACCGGTGTGCTTGAACGTCGAAACGGCCAGTGGGTCCTCCTGTCCTGGCATGAGTCCTTCCGCAATGCCGGCGGCACGATGCCTGTCGATGATCGGACGACAGCCGCTGTACCACGCACCGTAGCTTCATCAGTCGGCCAACCCGTCGTCCTTGACTTGAGCGGGGAATGGGATATTCTCGAGGTGGAGGACGACAAACACTACAAGGCCACACTCGACAAAGCCGGCAACGGCCCCTATGCCCAGCATGGTGGACGATTCGTCACCACGAAGTACGCCGACCGTCTCTGGCAAGGCACCTGGCAACAGCCAGGCAACGATCGCGAAGGAGAATTTGAACTTCTTCTCTCCGAGGATGGGACCGAGGCCAAAGGCGTGTGGTGGTATTCGCGGGTCGGCGCCCAGAAAAATATTCCCCCTCGCGAACACGGCGGGACCTATCTCTGGAAACGGTTGACCCCGTTACCAACCGTACAATGATACCTGAGTGCCCCACAGGGGTAGACGAGCATCGCACCACATATTCGCGTGACCACTTTTCATTCTTGGGAGGTTTTATGCGTCCGGCACTCCTCACTCTGTTCGCTAGCATTTGTTTGGTGACCCCTGTCCTCGCAGACGGCGATCACGATCATCATGCCGTCCCGACCCTTTCCCACCAAACCACGACGACGGTGACGTTCGATGCCAATACCGTCACCCTCACGTTCGGTCCCATCGATCTTCCAGCCGGTCACGACGGAGACCTCGCGGCGTCGATGCCCAAGCATAACTTTCAGCTCCCCAAGGATATGTATATGGTGGGGTATAAAACCGCGGTCTTCACCAAAGAAGGGAAGCCCCTCCCCAAGAACTATCTCCATCACATCCTGATGCTTAATAACGATAAACCGAGCGTCTCCTGCCAGGGCGAACCGTTGTTCTTTGCGGGGGCAGGGCTAGAGATGACCGAGGCACGTTTTCCCAAGGGTTATGGGGTCAAGCTCGCCAAGGGCGATCACCTCATGTCGATTGTCGCGTTTTATCATAAGGCGCCGATCACCAAAGATGTGATGGCCACCTTCACCATGTATATGGCACCCGAAGGCGCTCCCGTGAAAGAATTGGACGTGTATCAGGTGGGGATCAATATTGTGTGCTTCAGCAAGTTCTCCCAGCGAGGTCCAGACCAGACGGATGAAGGCATTGAGATTACATCCGGAGTCAAGGTCCACAGCGCCCCACTCAAGTTCTCGATGGATGGCTGTGTGAAATTCGCCTATCCACATGGGCACGACGAACTCTTAATGATCGGGCTGGACAATACGACCAAAAAACAGACCCTGCTGCGGACGGTTCCCGACGTCACCCAAGACGGGAGCTTCCGCGAGTTTCTACCGCACCAAGTCTATAATGATAGTCAGGGGTTTCCTGTGACGAAGGCTGATGACTACGAGATGGTCATGGTCCATCACCATCCCTTGCAGAGACAAGAGGCACACCATGGGATGGGAAACTATTTGCTGTACATGACCCCTGGCGCTTGTCCAACTACATCCAATACGCCACTCGCCAAGTAGCGACAACACATACCCCTTCAACCAGCCGCACAGTTTGCGGTGGATGCCGCGACGTTCTTTCACGTATCCCGTGCCCTGTTTCCCTCCAATTCCGTTCAATTTTGTTCGTCATCGAAGCCCGTGAGGCTCCCCCCTACCAAAGAAGGGGCCCATTCCATCGCATGTAGACTGGGTTTCCCACCTCCGCCTGTGCTATTCACATCTTCATCTTCAGACGCGTGTCCCGAGTCGCTTGCAGCAGAAGAAAATAAAGGTTGGTGTGTCTCAGATCATGTGAGGAGCGAACGTTGTGTTGTCGCTCCAGGCCTGGGCTTGCTCGGATTCCCCAGAAGCACAGGGATATCTAGATGCCGCAGAGTGAGCCGGTCACCATCCTGATTATCAGCGAACACGCTGAATCCATTAAACTCATCACCGTCAGCCTGCGCGGATTCTTTCCTGGTTGCCGCGTGGACGTCGCCTATTCCGCCGAAGAAGCTCGTGCATGGGCATCATCGCACGAATGGACCCTCATCCTCATTGACGAACAGTTCCTCGCCGGGGACCATACCTCCCTATCAGGCGAATTCAAACGCCGCGCTCCGTATGCTGTGATTATTCTGCACAGCGACCGCTCCGATTCAGCCTCGGCGCTTCAAGCACTCCAAGCCGACGTTGATTTTTTCCTCTCGAAGAAATCTCCGGCCTTTCTCACGGAACTCCTGTTCTGTGCCAAAGAAGCCATCGAGACACGTCACCTGAGAGTGGCCCTGAACCACGAGCACGAACGCCATCGTCGGCTCATCGAATCACTCAGCGACATTGTCTACGAACTGGATGCCAGCGGCTGTTTTGTGACAATCAGTCCGGGCATCGCCACACTATTGGGCTATTCGCCCGATGAACTCATCGGATTGCCCTATACCACTCTCGTTCCTCCCGACCAAGAGTCAGTGGCTCGATTTCGCCTCAACGAACGCCGCTCCGGAGCGCGGGGCACCAGCCGAGTTGAATTGACCTTGCGAGGGAAACCCACGCAGGACAACAAGCCACTGACTCTCACGGCGGAGGTCAACGCCAGAGGACTCTATGACACCCTTCGCCGATTTCTCGGTACGGTGGGACTGATCCGAGACCTTTCCCATCCCAAACAACAAGACGCTACGATCCACCAACTTCGCCAGCAACTCCGGCGTACGGATGAACTGCTCGCGCTGGCCCAGAGAGTCACGCTGTTGTCCCAACAGCTCCACGATCCACTGGCCTCACTGCTGACACAGTCCGAGGAACTCCTTACCACCATTCGCGGCGCACGTCTGGACGACCAAGCCGAAACACTCGCCGGCTACGCCGCAGAAGCGACGAAACTCGGAGCACAGCTGGCGCAGGCCCTCCACGAGAGAGCCGAAGGCGCCTTAGGACACACGATCAACGACATCCTTAACGACGTACTCGCGTCCACTACCCCAGCAATCGTGGATGGTGCAGGCATCATACGGCAGTTCTCCTCGCACCTCCCCCCTCTCGTCGGCGATCGCGAACACGTGACGACGCTCGTTCTCCAACTGCTGAACTACGCGCAGACCTATGTGCCGGCGGTCGGTCGTGCGCATCGACTCATCGTGAGCACGCGCACAGTGGGGCCTTCTTCCATCTCAGCAGATGCCCCTGCCCTCTTCCCTCTCGCCCCGCCTACCGAAATCGAAGTCGAGCTGCTTGAATCCGATATGGCGTGGTCGTCACAATCTCTGACTACTTCACCCCCGTCCGTTAATCTCCTCGAGTCGTATGAGCTCGTCCGCCGACTGGATGGCGCCTTGGATATGTCTGCCCCGATGCAGGGGCCCCTTCGTATGATCCTCCGACTGCCGGTTGCCTCTCGCGCCCCCTTCGAGATACTCCCGCAGCCGACGACCGACTCTGCTGCCCCGCCCGCACCGGATTTTGACATGAGGAGCGCCACGACGGCACCTGTTCCGACAGCTGATTCTGACAGACCGAAACAGGAACGGCGCCACTCACCTCGAATTCTCACCACCCTGCCTGCCACAATCACTGTCGGGTCAGCGACGTGGGATGGCACCATTTCCAACCTCAGCCTCGGGGGGGCCTGCGTCACACTCCCCGGCGACTTCCCCGCCGTCCGGCCACAAGACGCCTATGTCGTAGTCAAGACAGCGGTGAGCATCCTCGAGTTGCAAGGTAGGGCACAGGAGCGCTCCGTCTCACTCCAAACCAAAATACCGGCCTCTCAGTTGATTGTAACGTTTGAGCCTCCCAAGCCAAAAGAGAGCGCCGTTCTGGCCTCGCTGATCCAGGCTGCGCAGGAACAAACTTTGCCCTTCTGCCTTGAGGTCCTGCTAGCGGCAGAGCCGCAGGACGAACTGACTGTCATCAGCCCCCTCGTACCAGGCGAGTGGGAAGATTACGACCCGCGCGAAGCCGTACGGGTGGCCTTGCAGCTCCCAGTCCGGCTTGATCTCACAGATCCTGCCGGAAGAAATTACCGCCTCGAAGCGCTAACCACCAACCTCAGCCGAGACGGTGCCTGTCTTCACCTCACTGCTCACCCTGAACTCCTGAATGGTATTGCCACGCTGCATTTCTCCGCCACACAGAGCCAGAAACACCCCGGGACCCATGAGCCTGGCGCGCCGGACGCTGCACTGCCCGCCCGGATGATCTGGTCGGCACCGGACCCCGCAGCGCCCAGCGAATTTCGTCACCAAGGCTCCGACCCTGCCCTTCGGCTCGGCCTCCGCTTTCAGGGCCTCACACCCTACGCTGAGCGCGAAGTGAACCGTATCGTTCGACAACATCTGGCGTCCCCGGACGAATCGGAATCCTCTTCACAGCAAGCGTCGGTCGTCAGTATTCCACGAGAGTGTCGGAATCCACGCGGCCAGACGATCGTGATCGCAGATGACCATCTTCGCCGGTCGCTCGCACCGAACACACCTGTCGTCATCATCGCTCCCGGCTATGGCCAGACCGCGTTGGATGCCAGCACCTTGTCGTACTACCTGGCGCATCACCGGCTCCGCGTCTTGCGTTACGACCACACCAACCATGTGGGGCTTAGTGGCGGTGAGCTGCAGCAGACGACCTTACGGAGTATGCAAGCCGACCTCCTTAAAGTTGTGGAGTTCGTGCAACATACCTGGCCGACCGCACCCCTGATCGTCATGGCGAGCGACATGACCGCACGCGTCGCGCTCAAGATGGCAGCGCAATCCCGTCCCGTCGACCTGCTGCTCCTGATCAATCCTGTCGTCGATATTCAGGCCATGCTCATGACTGTCCACGGTCATGACCTCGTGGCCGACTACCGATATGGACTGCGCCGCGGCATCGCCAATCTGCTCGGGCTCAACGTCAATGTCGATCGATTTGTCGGCGATATCGTCGCAGGCCATTTCACAGATATGGCCTCCACGATTGCGGATCTGCGCCTCCTTCGCTCTCCATCAGCCATTCTCACGATTCCCAGCAGCCCGCTCGGGCCATTGCCTCCAGCTGACCTCCCACAGGCGTTTCTCACCGCGCTGGGAGCCCAAACCCGTCTGGCAATAGTCCCCGCACCGCTGCTCGGCCAGTATCTCCCGCTCAACGAACAACATCCCCCCGCCTTCCGACAGATCCTGGAGCAGATAGCCACAACTATTTCGATACCGACCACTCCAGCTGAATTCCGCGCACAGACCCGTCGTATGCTGGCCCGTCAACAGCGCATCGAGATGGAGCGTACCCGTCTTCGCCACAATCTTTCGCAGATCACGCGTGAGGCCTTGAGGGTCACGCATCTGCAGCAGCTCCCCCAACTCGGTAACCTCCATGAGCACTGGAAGCTCTTGGACGATCTCTATCGGCTGCTCAGCCCGTTCGAACCGGGCTCCATGCTCGTGGATGTGGGAGTTGGCTACGGCGATTTAGTCCGAGCCATGATGGTCAACCAGGCCTACCGCTCGCGGCAGCGTGGATGGAGCCCTGAGCGTCCCGTTCACGTGATCGGGCTGGAACATTCTCAAGACTCGCTGATGCAGGCTCGACAGAGTCTTCGTGCCTTGCACCTGGAACTCAACAGCGACTTCGCGGGTACCCTCATGATTCACCCACCCCTCACCGCCGAATGGGTCCGCACGGATTGGACGCAGGGCCTTCTCTTCAAAGACCGCTCCCTCCATCGAATCGTCTGCAATCTGTCGCTCCCATTCGTCCCCTCCCCACTGGTTACGATTCGAGAGCTGTACCGCATGCTCCGTCCGGAAGGGCGCTTGGTCCTTACGGTCTTCCACCCGAACACCGATCTCTCGGTCCTCTATCGCCGGCATCTGCACAGAGCGAGTCAGGATGAATTTAGCCCACAAGCCCAAATCCTCCTGCACTATCTGGGACGTCTCCGAGAGGCCATCCGGCATGGATTGCTACACACCTACGACCAGTTTTCCCTGGCCTCGTTCCTCCAACAAGCTGGTATCCTTACACCCCGCATCCTTCCCGCGCTCGATGGGCATGCTCTCTTAGCCGTCATTGAAAAAGATAAATCCGCTAGCTGAACGTGTCCCGGCCATGTATACTCTCACCCGTACATCTTTGAACACATAAACGTTTCATGCTCAATCTGCATTTCTGCTGGCGGGTTACACGACGCCCCGGCGCTCACTGTTCATTATGACATCACACCCACCGAATACCGACATCTTGGCGCCTTCCTCCAGCGAGCTATTGAACATCGTCACACGGTTTGCGGCCGACCTTGGAACGATGACCGACCTGACGACACTCGGAAGTCGCATTATCCAAGAGCTGTGTCGCGCAGGTGCTACGACCCATGGGACGCTGTTCCTGCTCGATCGCGAGCACGAATGCTATCGCCGCGCCAGCATGGTTGGCCCGGTCGCCCCCACGCTTATTCCTCTAACGTTTGCCGTGAGCCATCCTTTGCCCCACCACCTACTTGCGACCAACCGGATCATGACGCAGGCCGACTCGGCTGTGGACCTCCAAGAGACTGACTCCGGAGCCGACGCACACGCGGCCATGGAAGCCATGCAGGCCACACGCATCGTGCCACACCTCAACAAAGGCCGTCTTATCGCCTTCTCACTCCTCGGCGCGGCACAACCTTTGGCTGGAGAAAATGCGCTGACCAGATCCGTGCTCGCCGCCCTGGCACAAACCGCCACGAATGCGCTAGACACCATTGTGCTGTATGAGGACCTCCATCGCTCGCACACGCTCATGAAGCGTACGGATCGGCTGAAATCCCTTGAGACGATCGCCGGCGGCTTCGCCCATGAAATCAGAAACCCCCTGACGTCGATCAAAACTTTTATCCAATTGGCTCCTGAACGAAAAGACGATCCCCAATTCATTCAAGAATTCAGCAAAGTGGTGCTTGACGATGTGTATCGGATCGAACGGCTGATCCAGGAAATTCTCGACTACGCCCGATACATGGAACCCAAGCTGACGGACGAGGACTTCAACGACATTGTCGCCTCGTGCTTGTATTTCATCGATGTCAAGGCAGACAGCCATGGGATTAAGATTGAAAAAGATTTGGCGTCCGACCTGCCTCGTGTCATGCTGGACCGACAGCAGATCAAGCAGGTCCTGCTCAATCTTCTCCTCAATGCCATGGACTCGATGGCAGGAGCGGGTGGGCGCTTACGCGTTCAGACCCGAAAGCTGGTGAAGCCGGGGGGGAAAGTCTGGGCCCACATCGAGATCGAGGATACCGGTGAAGGAATCCAGGATACGAATCTCGAACACATCTTCGACCCGTTTTTCACGACGAAACACGAGAGCGGAGAACACGAAGGAACGGGACTTGGTTTAACGATCGTCCATCAAATTATTCAAGAACATCACGGCGAGATCCGGGTGAAGAGCTTGGTCGGTGTCGGCACCACGTTTTTCGTGAGCCTTCCCGCGTTACCTGCATAGTCGCCAACACCCTATGGACACCAGCATGAAAAAACGAGTGCTATTGATCGATGATGAGGCCCGGGTTAGAGCCTCATTAAAAGCGGTGCTGGAGCCGACCTACGAAACAATCCAAGCCGCCGATGCCCAGGAGGGTCTCGAGCTGTTTCGCAAAGAAGCCCCCCACCTGGTCCTTCTGGACGTCATCCTGCCGGGCACCGACGGGCTGTCGATACTCCAAACCATGCGCGCCGAGGACCGTACAGCACCGGTCATCATGCTGACGGGAACAAAATCAGTCAAAACCGCCGTCGATGCGATGAAGTTCGGCGCGGCCGACTATCTTTCAAAGCCCTTCGACGTGGAAGAACTCCGCATCATCGTCGAGCGTGCGCTCACTGACCAGGAACTCCAACGGGAGGTAAAACAACTCCGTGCGCAAGTCGTTCGGCGGTATGCCTTTCACAACCTGATCGGCAAGAGCCCGTCAATGCAGGACATCTACACCAAGATCGAACAAGTCGCCGACAGCCGCACGACCGTCCTGATCGCCGGCGAGAGCGGCACAGGGAAGGAACTGGTCGCCAAGGCGCTTCACTATAATAGCGGCAGGCGCGAGCGCCCCTTCATCGCGCTGAACTGCGCAGCCATTCCTGAAACGCTCATCGAGAGTGAGCTGTTCGGCCATGAGAAAGGCTCGTTCACGGATGCCACGGCCCGTCGAGTCGGGCAATTTGAACTCGCCAATACCGGCACGCTCTTCCTCGACGAGATCGGCGACCTCAGCGCCATGACGCAAGCCAAGCTGCTGCGCGTTTTGCAAGAACGAGAATTCACCAGAGTCGGTGGGGTGCAATCCATCAAGGTGGATGTGCGCATCGTGGCGGCGACGAACCAGAATCTCGAGGAACTCGTTCGCAAAGGGCAATTCCGTGAAGACCTCTACTACCGCATCAACGTCATTGCGCTGTATTTGCCCCCGCTCCGGGAGCGCGGTGAAGACGTTCCCCTCCTCGCCAAACATTTTCTTGCCAAACGAATCGAAGAAGACAATCGGCCGCCCCAAGAGTTCTCCAAAGATGCCGTCGATCTTCTGTCCCGCTACCCTTGGCCGGGCAATGTGCGAGAGATGGAGAACATCATCGAACAGGCGTTCATTTGGTCCAAGGGATCGGGCACCATCACCCCCGAACATCTCCCGACCATTCTCAAGAACGACACCCGATCCTCTTCACTCCGCGACGACACTCTCGCCGGGCGACTGTCGCTCGAAAAAGCCGTTATGGAATTCGAGCGCGAAATTATCTTGGATGCCTTAAAACGAATGAACTACATCCAAACCCATGCCGCCAACCTGCTGGGAATCAGCCGCCGGATGCTCAAGTACCGCATGGACACGCTGGGAATCGGCCGACCCGATCAGGAAGTCAGCACCGAACCTCCGGCCGTAGTGCAGGAATAGCACACACAGTTCCCCTCACTGCATCTTTTTTGCATAGATTGGTATGGGGTTTCTTCGCTGATGTACGTAGTGTTTCGTTCAAGAAAACTACATATGGGTCGCAATCATGCACTAGCCACACTCCGTTGAGACCGAGATGCTAACTCACTGAAATGGAACAAGAATTGCTTTACAAGCAAGCAGTTAGCGGTAGAGGACGTCTATGAGCTTATCTGTGACTCCGGAACCGGCAAAGAACAAGCCGACCTTGCTCGTGATTGACGACGAGGCAGGACCTCGTGACGCCCTGCAAGTGATTCTCCGCCCTTTTTTTAATATCCAGACCGCGGAATCAGCCAGTGCAGCGATTGACGTGCTGAACTCCCAGCCGATCGACCTCATTACACTCGATCAGAAGCTTCCGGATCGCCAGGGCATAGATCTCCTTCAGGACATCAAGCGTCACCACACCGGCGTTGAGGTTATCATCATCACCGGGTACGGGAGCCTAAAGTCCGCCATGGAAGGGATACGCCATGGTGCTGCTGGCTACCTGCTCAAACCTTTCAATGTCACAGAATTGCTTTCCCTCGTCAACCAGACACTCGAGAAGAAACAACGGCTCGATTTCCTCAGACATTTAATCGGGACATCGACCGGCCTCTGGGGATCAGATACTGAAAGCGCGCAAGCATGGAAGGAATTACTCGCAGGATACCGGGCGATCGGTAAATCTCCATCAGATAATGCCTCCCACGCTGAAGAAATGCCGGACCTTCTCCCGGTGCTCTCAGACCTGCTTGAAGCCAAGGATCGCCAGTTGCTCAACCACTGCAGCCGAGTCAGTTTCTATGCCACCCTCTTGGCTAACCGAATCAACCTGACACTCGCTGAACAGAAAGCGTTGGCGTTGGGGGCGTTCCTCCACGACATCGGCAAGATCGGGCCTGAAGCCTATCAATTTGCCGACGATGAAATCACTGTGACCGGAAAGGCTGTCGGCAATCGGCACCACCCGGAGCGGGGTGCGAAACTCGTGTTACCGCTCGGACTTCCGGCTGAAGTGGGACAGATTATTGCGTATCACCATGAACGGTGGGATGGCTCAGGCTATCCTTTTGGACTCCAGGAAAAAGGAATTCCTCAACTAGCTCGCATTGTCTGTCTAGCCCAAACGTTCGACCATCTAACCGCTGAACTTCCTGGCAGGACACCCCTCTCCATTGATGACGCCTGCCAACAGATGCTTTCGTATGCCGGCACCCACTTCGAACCGAAGTTGACCGAACTCTTTGCGCGCGTGGTCCAGGAATGTAAGGCATCCCTTCCTGCCATGGCGATGGCGACTACCCCGACCGACCGATCTGACTCTTAGCCCGCACAATTCATGAAGCTTCTGCTGCAAGCGCGGATACGCCTCAGGGTTTCTCGTCTCCGAGTGCCCGTCTCGCTTCGCGTCTGCACGCTTTCGCGATGAACCTTCATGAACAATGCGGGCTAGCAGGATGCTGAAAAAGTCCGCCAGCCTGTCTTGTTCATTTGGTCTGTTCGGTCTGTCTGGTTTGTTTGGTTGAATTAGACTAACCAGATGGACCAGACAGACCAGACAACTAGACAGACCGGGCTTGTCCCAGACTTGCGGACCATCAACGTTTTCATGTGCCAACATCGTTGTTCCGCAGCCTGCTCACTTACTCAGACCGCTTCCCCTTGGCCCCCGCGATGAGTTCCGCTGCCGTTTCACGCACTTTTTTCGTAATGGTCAGACCGCTCAACATTCGGGCGATTTCCTCTTCTCGCCCCATCCCCTTGAGCGCTCTGACCGACGTGGATGTCCGCTGACTTTCCAGCCCCTTTTCCACAAGCAGATGATGCTCCGCTTGGGACGCGACCTGAGGAAGATGGGTGATGCAAAACACCTGATGGAACGCCCCGAGCTTGCGCAGTCTCGTCCCCATGGCTGCAGCAACTGCCCCACCAACTCCCGTATCGATTTCGTCAAATACCAGGACCGGAACCTGGTCCATCTCGGCCAACACCGTCTTGAGTGCCAGCATGATACGCGAGAGTTCCCCGCCGGACCCCACTCGGCCCAAAGGTCTCGGCGGTTCACCCGGATTGCTTGAGAGAAGGAACTCCACTCGATCACGCCCAGCTGGTCCGAGCCCCTCGGCCGACTCATCGCTGTAGACCGTGACCTGAAAGATCGCCTGCTCCATTTTCAACGCTGCCAGCTCCGCTCCCACTAACGTCGTCATTCGCTTGGCCGCGTCAACTCGCTTCTTAGACAGCTGCTGTGCCAGCGTGCGGAGACGGCGGGCCTCTTCGTCCAGCCGCGCGGTCAACTCAGTAGTTCTCTCTTCACAATTGTCCAACGACTGAAGCTCCTCCTGCACCCGCCTGCCAGTCACTAATACCGCCTCAACCGACCCTCCATACTTTTTCTTCAACCGTTGGATCAGGTCGAGTCGGTCCTCCACGACAGCCTGTCGGTCAGGATCGGCCTCTAACTGTTGTGCATAGTCGCGCAGCCGCCCGGCAAGTTCTTTGAGTTGGATCGCTGACTCCGCAGCAACCTGTTCACAATCACCCATCGCCGGATCGGTCTGGGCCAACTCTGCAAGGGTTCGCCCGATCCGCCCCAGCCTGGTAAGGACAGCCTGCTCATCCGCCTGCAACTCGACATGAGCCTCGTGGGCCAATTCCCTGAGCCGATGCGCATGGACCAGTCGCTGCCGCTCGCTACGGAGCCACTCTTCTTCATCAGGCAGCAGCCCGGCTTGCTCGATCTCCTGGGCCTGGAATCGCAACATATCTTCACGTCTTGCACGATCGACGACGTCACTCTGCAAGGCATCCAACTGCGTGCGCAGTTCCTTCCACCCTTGGTAGGCCTGCTCGTACATTCCGCGTAGCTCGTAGAGGCGTCCGAACGCATCGAGGGCATCTAATTGTTTGGCGGTAGCCAACAGTGATTGCTGCTCATGCTGGCCATGGATATCGACGAGGGTGCCTCCAAGTTCTTCGAGCACACGCAGGGGACACAGGCTGCCGTTGACGTATACCCGGTGGCGACCCGATCGGGAGAGCACGCGGCGAAGAATCAGCTCAGACTCGTTCTGACCGATGATTTCGTGTAGTCGCAGGCGTTGAAGGAGTGGATGGGTGTCCGGGAGGTGGAAGGCTGCTTCAAGCTGGGCCTTGTCTTCTCCGGAACGGATCTGGTCAGTCGAGGCCCGCCCGCCGACCAACAAAGCGATGGCATCGATGAGGAGAGATTTACCGGCCCCGGTCTCCCCGGTCAGGACCGTAAACCCGGACTGGAATTGAATACTGAGCTGCTCAATGAGCGCGAAATTGACAATGCGCAACTCGGCGAGCATTGCGGCGGGTGACTACAATCCTTAGGCTGAGCCGGCTGGTTGCGCCAGCAGCGAATCGATCATTTCCTTGAACTGCCGCTTCGGTCGCGCCCCAACGAGTTTCTCCACGACCTGCCCGTTCTTGAAAAACAGAATTGTCGGGATACTCATGACCTGATAGCGGCCTGCGACTTCGGGATTTTCATCGGTATTGAGCTTCCGTACCTTCACCTTCCCCGCATACTCTTTGCCCAACTCCTCGATGATCGGAGCGACCATTTGGCAAGGACCACACCAGACGGCCCAAAAATCTACCATCACGAGTTCAGCGGCCTTCATGACGTCTGCGTCCCACGTTGCATCTTCGACCTTCAGTGCATCACCTGCCACGTCGCATTCCTCCTTCGCTGAGTACACGATAAAAATTGAAACCAGGAC